>NZ_OUMZ01000005.1:322609-645219 GCF_900327775.1 Roseovarius sp. EL26 | reverse complement strand
CCAGAGCCGAACCAGGAAGGACAGGAAGGTCGTCACCAGGATATTTGTACGAGCTCAGAAGCTCACGGATTTCCATTTCAACCAGTTCCAGCAGTTCTTCGTCGTCAACCTGATCAACTTTGTTCATGTAAACAACCATGTGCGGGATGCCAACCTGGCGACCCAGCAGGATGTGCTCGCGGGTCTGTGGCATTGGGCCATCAGCTGCGTTCACAACCAAGATCGCGCCATCCATCTGCGCCGCACCGGTGATCATGTTTTTCACATAGTCAGCGTGACCTGGGCAGTCAACGTGCGCGTAGTGACGACCTTCGGTCTCATACTCAACGTGCGCCGTTGAAATGGTGATGCCGCGGGCTTTTTCTTCGGGCGCGCCATCGATCTGGTCATACGCTTTGAAGTCACCAAAATACTTGGTGATGGCTGCCGTCAACGTCGTCTTGCCGTGGTCAACGTGACCAATCGTGCCGATGTTTACGTGTGGTTTTGAGCGATCAAACTTTTCCTTAGCCATGATGGCCTCCTATCTTGTATCGGGTACCGGGCTTAAGCCCGGCCTACGGTTGGTGGGTAGGGCGGACTTAAGCCCGCCACCCGGTTTTTATGCAAATTTTGCTTGGATCTCGTCCGAGATGTTCTGTGGTACCGGATCATAATGCGAGAACTGCATTGTGAACTGGGCACGTCCCGAAGACATCGAGCGCAATGTGTTGATGTAGCCGAACATGTTGGCCAGCGGAACGTTCGCATCGATTGCGATGGCGTTGCCGCGTGGTTCTTGTCCGGACATCTGACCACGACGTGATGTCAAATCGCCAATGATGCCACCTGTGTATTCCTCAGGTGTGATCACTTCGACCTTCATGATCGGCTCGAGCAGTTTCGCGCCGGCTTTGCGCATGCCTTCACGCATACACATACGGGCCGCGATTTCGAACGCCATGACTGAGGAGTCAACATCGTGGAATTTACCGTCGATCAGGGCAACTTTGAAGTCGATCACAGGGAAGCCAGCCAATGGGCCGCTGTCCATGACAGATTCGATACCTTTTTCAACACCAGGGATGTATTCCTTAGGAACAGACCCACCAACGATGCGCGATTCAAAGCTATAACCTTCACCGGCCACTGTCGGGCTGATGATCATTTTCACTTCGCCGAACTGACCTGAACCACCCGACTGTTTCTTGTGGGTGTAGGTATGCTCAACTTCGTGACCAATGGTTTCACGGTACGCAACTTGTGGTGCACCGATGTTGGCCTCAACCTTGAATTCACGTTTCAGACGGTCAACCAAGATGTCGAGGTGAAGTTCGCCCATGCCCTTCATGATGGTCTGACCAGATTCGATGTCAGTTTCCACACGGAAGGATGGATCTTCAGCCGCCAGACGCTGCAGACCCTGAGACATTTTCTCTTGGTCAGCTTTGGTTTTTGGCTCAACAGCAATCTCGATCACCGGATCTGGAAAGGTCATTGTTTCCAGAACCACAGGCTCGCCGGTTGAACACAGCGTGTCACCGGTTGTGGTGTCTTTCAGACCCGCCAGAGCGATAATGTCACCAGCGAATGCTTCGGTGATTTCGTCTTGCTTGTTCGAGTGCATCATAACCATACGGCCAACGCGCTCTTTTTTGCCTTTGGTCGAGTTCAGAAGCGTGTCGCCCTTCGCCAGCGTACCAGAGTAGATACGTGTGAAGGTCAGTGTGCCCATGTATGGGTCGTTCATGATTTTGAACGCCAGACCTGAGAACGCCATTGCATCATCCGCACGGCGGGCAATGTCACGAACTTCGTCTTCGTCACCGGGTTTGAAGCCCATGTAATCAACAACGTCCAGCGGGCTGGGCAGATAGTCGATTACGGCGTTCAAGAGAGGCTGAACACCTTTGTTCTTGAAGGCAGAGCCACCCAGAACAGGAACGAAAGTCATCGACAGACAGCCCTTACGGATCAGCGCGCGCAGTGTTGGAACGTCAGGCTCGTTGCCTTCCAGATATTCCATCATCGCGTCGTCGTCCATTTCGACAGCCGCTTCGATCATTTTACCGCGCCATTCGTCAGCCATGTCTTTCAGGCTGTCACGAATAGGGGCTTTGATCCAAGATGCACCAAGGTCTTCACCCTGCCACAGCCACTCTTCCATGGTCACAAGATCAAGCAGACCTTCCAGCTCGGTTTCAGCACCGATTGGAATACCAACAGGAACGGCACGCGCGCCTGTACGGTCTTCGATCATGTTAACGCAGTTGAAGAAGTCCGCGCCGATTTTGTCCATTTTGTTGACAAAAACCATACGTGGAACTTTGTAGCGGTCAGCCTGGCGCCAAACGGTTTCAGTCTGTGGCTCAACACCGGCGTTGGCGTCAAGAACACAAACCGCACCATCGAGAACCGCCAAGGAACGCTCAACTTCAATGGTGAAGTCAACGTGGCCAGGGGTGTCAATGATGTTCAGGCGGTGCTTAGGAGTTTCAGCAGTTTCGCCATCCTCGGTGCGTTCCCAGAATGTGGTCGTCGCAGCCGAAGTGATGGTGATACCACGTTCTTGTTCTTGCTCCATCCAGTCCATGGTGGCCGCACCATCGTGCACCTCACCAATGTTGTGGGACTTGCCGGTGTAGAACAAGATGCGCTCGGAACAGGTTGTTTTACCTGCATCGATGTGCGCCATGATACCGAAGTTACGATATAGCTCGAGCGGAAATTCGCGTGCCATTTGTCTGTTTTCCTCTTGGGATTACCAGCGATAATGGCTGAAGGCTTTGTTCGCCTCGGCCATTTTATGGGTGTCTTCGCGCTTCTTAACCGCGGAGCCACGGGATTGAACGGCATCCAGCAATTCGCCGGCCAGACGTTCTTCCATGGTGTTCTCATTGCGGCTACGGCTGGCTTTGATCAACCAACGGATCGCCAGAGCTTCGCGGCGCTCAGGGCGCACTTCGACAGGAACCTGATAGGTAGCACCACCAACCCGACGCGAACGAACTTCGACGGACGGTTTGATGTTGTCCAGCGCTTCGTGGAACAGTTCCACTGGGGCGCGCTTTACTTTATCTTCAACGCGGTTCAGCGCGTTATAGACGATACGTTCGGCAACTGATTTTTTGCCATCGATCATCAGGTTGTTCATGAATTTTGTCAGTACGAGATCACCATACTTGGCGTCTGGTAGGACTACGCGTTTTTCAGCGGCGTGACGACGGGACATACTATATTCCTCTTACTTCGGACGCTTGGCGCCGTATTTCGAACGACGTTGCTTACGGTCTTTAACGCCCTGAGTATCCAGAACACCGCGAAGGATGTGATAGCGAACACCTGGAAGGTCTTTTACCCGGCCACCGCGGATCAGAACAACAGAGTGTTCCTGCAGGTTGTGGCTTTCACCAGGGATGTAGCTGATCACTTCGAAACCATTTGTCAGGCGCACTTTGGCAACCTTACGCATAGCCGAGTTCGGTTTCTTTGGCGTTGTTGTATAAACGCGTGTGCAAACGCCACGTTTTTGCGGACACCCTTGCAGGTGCAGCGATTTGGTGGCTCTTACTTTAGGCTGCCGCGGTTTGCGGATCAGCTGTTGGATCGTTGGCATTGGGTTCTTTCCCCGTCTCTCAACACATGTGTGTGCACACTTGCGTGTGCGGTTAATCTTTTCACCTTATGCGTCCACAAAGCGTAATGACCGCAATCGTTCCCATTCCGAGGTAAACGACGCGGTTTGTTCACAGAGGATCCAAACGAATTAAAGTGTTCAGATCTTGAATAGTTCAGTTTAGATATCGGTGTGCGGGGCGACCCCCATTACCGGATGAGGCGCGTATAGGGGGAGTCGCTTGAGTTGTCAACAGGACCCCAAGGCAGGCTTACCTACTGCATCTGCCGATCCTTACCTCTCTCAGGGCACCTTATGGACCGGGCAATGAGCGCCAAAATGAGCGCTAGACCGTTGACGCCCAGATCTATCCCACCGATACGTAATTACAAGTAACGACGCAGGAGTTTTAAGTGCGCATCATTGGTCTATGCCGGTTCTCATATCCTGCCCTTGGCGGCTTCAAGCGGATGCACGATAGCATCGCAGAACGCGAGGCTTATCTCTATAACCCCGAACGCATGGAACTGCGGTTTCGCCATTTTGAGACACTCACTCTGCCTTCGATTCAGGCGCAACAGGATGAAGATTTCACCTTTCTGATCATGATCGGTGAAAACATGCCGCGCCCGGATCTGGAGCGATTGCAAGATCTTGTCGCCCCTGTTCCACAGATCAAAATCGTCCACACACCTGTCATGAAACATCGGCATGCGGCGCAAATGGTGATCCTCAGTGAACTGGGTGAAGACCGTCCTGAGTCGATCCAGTTTCGTCTAGACGATGATGATGCCGTGGGGGTGGATTTTGTTCGGCTCATCCGCCGACGTGCCCATCAAACCGCCAGAATGCGCAAAAACTGGCGCAACATGGTTTTCGAATTCAAACAGGGTTATTCTGTCAAGCTGTCCTCAGAAGGCATTCGTGCACACCCGGTCAAAACGAATTTTCTATCCTGTGGGCTGGCGGCCATGTTCCGCCCGGAAGATAAGTTCACCATAATGAACTATGGACATCACAAACTACATCAAACAATGCCAACAATGGTAGAGCCTGAGCCCACCATGTATTTGCGGGCCTTTCACGATGACAACGACTCCAGAGACCGTGTGAAAGAAGATCAGTTGCAATTGCTGTCACCAAAAACCAGCCAACTATTCAAAGACCGTTTCAATGTTGACGACGATCAGGTCAGGTCGGTTTTCTCCGCACCAGTTGCGCCTCGCGAAACAAAGTGAACATCCCGCTGCCGACGACCAGAAGCGCGCCCATCATTGTCAACGTATCCGGCCAGTCTCCAAAAACGACCCACCCCAAAAGCAACGCCCAGAGCAAACCACTATAGCGAAACTGCGTGGTGTAACTGACTTCTCCCACTCGCATGACCATGACTGCGCTGAGAAACCCGATGGTCACAAAGGCCGCTGCGGCGATCAAGACACCTAGGTCGCGCGCCTCCATAACAACCCACGCCTCCCCCAGACTGAGCACCCCAAAAACAATCATCACAGCAACGGTTGTGACCAATGTTACGAAGAGAGATGGGGTTTGAGGGGATAGGCGCCGCGTGACCAGATCCCGGCATGTGACACATACGACGGCGGCCAAGCCGTAAGTAGAATAAACGTTGAAGTCTGCAGCGCCCGGCCGGACAATCAGCATAACACCAGCAAAGCCTACCAGAATTGCCGTCATACGGCGCCAACCAGCTGGTTCTTTCAAGAACACCGCAGCCGCCAGCGTGATCGTCAATGGCAACGCTTGTAAAATCGCGGTGATATTGGCCAAGGGCATATTGAAAAGCGCTGTTAGAAAGAAAAAGACAGCACAGGTTTCAGCAAGCGCACGCAGCGCGATTAACCACCAATCCCGGGATGGTATCCCACGTGGATAAGCACCCATCCACCAGACCAACCCAGCAACGGTAAGGCTCATCAAGATCCCTCGCATGAACAAAAGTTGATACAGTGGCGCGGCATCCGCCAGCATCTTCATGAATGTATCGTTGATCGTAAATGCCGCCATGGATGCCATCATCAGCATCGCGCCGGTCATATTGTCAGAACGGGGCATGGCAGACCTTTTGTAAAACACTCAGCGCATTAGACCGAGTATTCGCAGGCAAACAAGGAAAATCTATCCACCCGTAAGTCGCTTAATCAGCGCATCATGCAAGGCATCATTCGCCGCCACCACCCCGTTCAAGCGCGGCGTTGCATTGTTGAAGATCAACCCCTGCCCGGTCCGATCTGAAGTCGCAGCCCCAGCCTCGCGCAGGATCAGATCGCTGGCGGCGATGTCCCATTCCCAGGTCGGGCGCAGGGTCATCATCGCGTCATACCGCCCTTCGGCGACAAGGCTTTGTCGATACGCTAACGACGGGCGATGGCTGCGTTTAACGTCGGGCACCCCACCAGGCCAATGTTCGGGCTTGAGCGTCGGCTTGACCGCCAGTACCGATGCGCCATCCAACGCATTGCGTCCTGAAACAGTGATACGTTGGCCATTCAGCGTTGCCCCCTGCCCGACTGATGCCGCATAAAGTTTGTCACGCAAAGGCAGGTAAACCACCGCCGCGGTGACTACCCCCTGTTCAGCAATGGCCAGGGCATGGGCCCAGGTGTTGGAGCCCTCGATAAAGCTACGAGTGCCGTCGATAGGGTCGATGATAAACACACGATCCCGTGTCAGACGCTCAGGATCATCTTCTGTTTCCTCGGACAGCCAGCCATAGTCCGGCCGTGCCGCGCGCAAGACGTCGCCCAGCATCGCATTGACTGCCAAGTCCGCCTCGGTCACCGGTCCGGCCCCATCGGGTTTGTCCCATCGCTGCGCATCTGCGCCACTGAAACCGCTTGCAATCTCTCCTGCCGCACGCGCGGCCTCGATCAGGAGCTCAAGATCATGCACCGGCAAGTGTCATCCCCTCAATCAGCAGCGATGGCACCACCCGCGACAGATAACTGCGCGCATCATTCGCTGGGATCATGGTTTTGAGCATCTCATGCAGATTGCCCGCAACCGTACATTCATTCACCGGATAGCGGATTTCACCACCTTCCACCCAGAAACCCGAAGCTCCGCGAGAATAATCACCAGTGTTCGGATTAATGGTCGAACCAATCATCGAGGTTACCAGCAGGCCAGTGCCCATATCGGCCAGCAGCTCGTCCCGGCCTTTGTCGCCTTGTGTCAGAGAGATGTTCCAGTTGCTTGGATTGGGCGGAGCCGAGGTGCCGCGCGCCGCATTCCCGGTGGACTGCATATTAAGCTGGCGCGCACTGGCCAGATCAAGTGTCCAGCCGGTCAGAACACCTTGATCCACTATGCTGCGTTTTTGCACGGGCAGCCCTTCGGCATCAAACGGGCGCGACGCCCCGACACGCGGACGAGAGGGGTCTTCGATGATTGAGAGCCCAGCAGGCAAGATTTGCTCTCCAAGGCTACCCCGTAACCACGAAACGCCCCGCGCCACCGCCGCGCCATTTGCAGCAGCCAAGATATGCCCGATCAATGACGATGAAATACGCTCATCAAACAACACTGGATAGGCCCCGGTGGGCGGCTTGGTCGCGTCCAGCCGTTCAACCGCTTGCGTACCCGCGCGCGTACCGATGTCTTCGGCAGAGCGCAGGTCACTTTGAAACACGCGGCTGTCGCCATCGTAGTCACGCTCCATCCCGGCACCGCTGCCCGCAATTGCGACGCAATTCAATCCACGGCTGGTCCTTGTATATCCGCCTGAGAACCCATTGGTCGCAGCCAGATGAACGTCAGTCTGACCATAGCCAGCCGTCGCAGATTGCACCTGTGACACACCTTTGACAGCCAAAGCTGCAGCCTCGGCGGCGATGGCATCTGCTTTAAGCTCATCTGGTGATGGCTCTGCGCTTGGGTCTGCCAACTCTAGCGCGGCTATATCCCAATCCGTGACAAGCTGATGCGCCCCTGCCAAACCGGCATAGGGGTCTTCCGGCGCCTCGCGCGCCATAGCCACAGCGCGTTCTGCCAACGCGGTGATGGTCTGCAAAGACGTATCCGAGGCAGACACGCAGGCTTGCCGTCCAGAGACCAGAACCCGCAATCCAATATCAGTGCCCTCTGAACGTTCAGAATGCTCAAGCGCACCACCACGCACATCAATTGACACGGATTGGCCGCGAATAGACATTGCATCAGCCGCATCAGCGCCTGCCTTGGTCGCAGCCGCCAGCAATGCGTCAGTCACAGTTTCAAGATTACTCATATGTGCGTCTCCTGCCTCGGGCGGAACAGGTAGCGGTCAGGCCCGCGCTCTGCAAGGGCGCAACAGATATTCGGCGCACCCTAAACGCATAAGGCCGCAAGCATTAGCCTGCGGCCTTATGGTAAATCGATAGAACTTCAGATTACTTCAAGCGTTGGCCATTGGCTGAAACCTGACCGTCTTCTGTCACTTCGATCTTTGATGTAAGAGTGTCATCACCTTCACCTGGGACCGCGAACAGGCCCATCATCATGCGGGCGCCCATCGCCTGATCTTCTGGAACAAATCCCATGGCCACCAGCTTGTCCAGCAAGCCATTGCCGCCAACCAATTTCAGATCCACCGCACCGACAGGTGCAGGCATACCGCCGAAGCTTTCCAGATCGTCGTTGTTGAAGCTGAACGCGCCATCACCTGTTAGCTCGGCACCGGCCAGACTTACAGTCAGGTTATTAAGGTTCATTGCATTCAGCTCACCAAAGGAGACATCGCCGCTTTCAACCGCTTCCATCGCTTCCGGGTCCATCAAGTCGATTGCCATCTTGGCCTTGCCAGTCACATCAAATGACACGGTTGCCGGATCACGTGGTAGCTGACCTGAAGGGTCGAACATGCCCCAGATCATATCGGACATGGTGAAGTCAGCCAATGTCACACCAAGACCAAAGTCCTGTTCCTCGTCGCTTTTACCAACGGGCATCAGCAGCTTAGCTGCATATTCCTGCATGCTGAACTCAACCGGGAAAGGTAGATCACCACTTTTCAGGCTCAGGTCCATATCTGTCAGGCTTACGTTATAGCCCAATGCCTTTTCATCCATGACGATATCGAAGTCGCCACCACCAAAGGCGCTATTGCCTTCCAAAGTGCTTCCGTCACCATTGATTGCGAAATCTACTGTGCCGCCTCCGTAACCGAACTTACCATCAAAGGCGAACCCTGCGGCCAGCATCGCCGCAACATCTGTCGCGTCCATCTCTGCCGGGATACTGCTGGTGCCTTCAAAATTCATGCCACCGAAAGAACCCAACATTTTGAATTGATCGTCGCTCTCGGGATCTTTCATATCGATCACATAATCAACGGTGCCCGAGGTCATGGTTTGCTGAGTTTCGCGCAGCTCGCCAATGGTCATCACGGACTGACCTTTCGTATCCGCGACAGACACTTCGACCTGGCCAATTTCAACCGGTTCGCCATTTACGACAACGTCCAGAAGGCTGATTTTTGCCAGAGCTGCAGAATAATCATAAGTCATCTGATCAGCATCGCCTGAGACGGTCATGACAAAGTCTTGGTTGATGTAGTTCAGGTTGAACCCAATGTTTTCACCTTGGCTTTCCATTGCGCCAACGATCGGAAACTCAGTTGGCAAGGCAATGGAAACGGTGCCATCACCATTCTCAGAAAAGGTCAGCTGCCCCATTGTGATGGAAACATCGGCCTCTTCATCCGGAATATCGACTTTCATCGTAAGGTCCGAAACAACAAGCTGATTACCAGACTGGTTTTCGGTCGCTTCGACCTCATAGCCGAAACCAGCCATATACTCTTTCCAGTCTGCCCATACTTGCTCGGCAGTTACGTCAGCGAATGCAGCCGATCCCGTCATGAAAATGCTAAGGGCAACCGCCGATGTGGCAGTAGATTTGAACGCGGCCATAGAGGTCCCTTTCAGTTTAAAATCCGCTATAATGTCTGCTGATGATCCGGTGGGGTCAAGGGGATGTTGCCGGATCAGCAGCAAAAGTTTACCTACAAATGCAACTGACCACCGAATGAGGAGAGATTATGACGCTTGCAGGAAAAACCGCACTGATCACCGGCGCCAGCCGTGGCATCGGGGCCTCGACCGCGCGTCGTTTTGCCGAAGCCGGCGCAAACGTCGCATTAGTTGCGAGAAACGCGGATGCCATTGCAGAACTGGCTGGAGAAATTGGTAGCCAGGCCATCGCGATTCCCTGTGATATATCGCGTTATTGGGAGGTCGAGGCCGCCGTCCAAGCCTGCTGCAAGACCTTTGGTGGCTTGGATGTCTTGATTGGAAATGCCGGTATAATTGAGCCGATCTCGAACCTAAGTGAAGCTAATCCCGATGCCTGGGGGCATGTGATTGATGTCAATCTGAAAGGCGTCTTTTACGGCATGCGTGCCGCGATGCCAGTGATGCAGGCCGCAGGTGGTGGTACGATCCTGACCATCAGCTCGGGCGCGGCACATCGGGCACTGGAAGGCTGGAGCCATTATTGTGCATCCAAAGCCGGGGCCAAGATGCTGACTGAGGCGGCGCATTTGGAAGGATCCGCTAACGGGATACGCGCCATTGGCCTTTCGCCCGGCACGGTGGCCACGCAAATGCAGCGTGAAATCAAGGCCAGCGGAGTGAACCCGGTGGCACAGCTGGATTGGTCAGATCATATCCCGCCAGAATGGCCCGCCAATGCGTTGTTATGGATGTGCGGCACCGATTCTGATGAATTTTTGGGCCAGGAAATTTCGCTTCGCGACGAAGACATCCGCAAACGCATAGGGCTAACATGATTGAACTGAATAAAGAGGGCGGGATCTGGACTGTCACCCTCAACCGCCCGGACAAGGCCAACGCCCTGACCGAAGCGATGCTGACCGAACTGGCGGAAATTGCAGAGGCCGCACAGGAGGCGCGGGCGTTTATCCTGACCGGCGCAGGCAAGGTGTTTTCTGCAGGAGCTGATCTGGAGGCGGCACGCGCGGGATTGGCTGTGAGTCCGGTATGGGAGCGCCTTTCAACGGCGATTGCCGCCCTGCCCGGCCTGTCAATTGCGGCTTTGAACGGTACGGTGGCCGGGGGCGCGATGGGCATGGTCTTGGCCTGCGATTTACGCATTGCTGTGCCCGGTGCAAAAGCGTTTTATCCGGTGATGAAGCTGGGGTTTCTGCCGCAGCCCTCTGATCCGCCACGCCTTGCTGCGCTGGTTGGACCATCACATGCCAAGATGATCCTGATGGCAGGGCAGAAGGTCGACACGCAAACCGCTCTGAACTGGGGTCTGTTCGATCGCGTTGTTGACCCTGATGCCTTGCTGCAAACCGCAAGTGATCTGGCGACCGATACTGTTGCAGCTGATCCAGCAATCGCAAAGGGCATCAAGGCACTCTGTCAGGGCGCTTCATGAGCAAGCTCTCTGCGCTGAGGCTGGCGGTGCGTGATACGCAAAAACTGGCCAAGTTCTATACCCAATATATGGGCATGCGCGCCACGCCAGAAGGAGATAGCGTCCGGCTGGGTTATGGGCACGAAGATACCACTTTGGTGCTTTGTCCCGGTGGGGGCGATTACATCCATGACCGTACGGACAACTATTGGAAAATTGGCATCACCCTTCCCAATGTCGATATCGCTTATCAGCAGCTGACCTCTGCGGGCATACCTGTCTCCTCTCCAAACCAGTTTGGTGACATCGGTTACATGTGCCATCTCAGCGACCCCGAAGGTTTTGTGATCGAGCTGCTACAGCACGACTTTGAGCACAACCGCCCCAAAGATGCAGGGCACACCGATTTGCCGTTGGGCGGCGGGGCGCGGATTGGTCAGATCACCCTGCGCTGTTCCGATATCGAGCAGGAGTTAGACGCCTATCAAGCGCATGGCATGACCCTTTTGTCGATCCAACCGGTTACGCAATATGGCTTTACCCTATATTTTTTGGCTTTCACGGATGACATTCCGCCCAACAGTGATTTGCAGGCGGTCGAAAATCGCGAATGGCTGTGGAAACGCCCCTACTCTACGCTTGAGCTACAACATTGCCCAGGCTCCAAGATCCGTAAAAGCCCGAACTATCTCGCACTTGAGATAAACCGATAGAACTACTGTGCTGCAATGCTATGTGGATGGCTCAAATGCCCTTCGCGGGTTTGCGGGGTTTTGATGCCCAACAGGCTGCCCGCGATTTGATTACGTAGAATTTGCGCTGTTCCGCCGCCAATGGTGAACATCCTCACATCACGGTACATCCGCTCTAACGGTTCTTGATCGCCATAACCACGTGCGCCAAACATCTGCAACGCATCATTGACCACCTTGATCGCCGTTTCCGAGGCAAACATCTTAGCCCGCGCGGCCATGGTCATATCTGGAAACGGCCCACCGGATTGTGCCGCCTCGTGCAGCATCAGACGTGAGGCATGCACACCCGCATCCATATCCGTCAGCATCCACTGAAGACCCTGAAATTCCGCCAACGGGCGCCCGAATTGCTCGCGTTCCAACAAATAGCGCTTGGCATGGTCCAATGCCCCAGCCGCCACGCCCATCGCGATGGTTCCCGCCCCCACCCGCTGGCTGTTATAGGCGGTCATCAGTTCCGCAAAGCCACGGGCAAACCCACCCGGCGGGATCAGGACATGGTTGGCTTCAACCACAAGGTCCGTAAACTCCAGCGTTGCCTCGGGCATGCCACAAAGCCCCATAGTACGTTCACGGCTGACCACTTTGAACCCGTCGGGATATTGGCCCTTAGCCGGATCGCATATGACAATGAAGCCACCAATGCCCAGATCTAAGCCACGCTCATCCAACACACGGGCAAAAATCAGGTGCACTTTTGACACCCCACCACCGGTGATCCAATGCTTTGCGCCATTGAGGGTATAAGTCCCCCTGGATTCCCCACCTGCGCGACGTGCGGTTGTTTGCATGTCGGTTGCCGCACTTCCTGCATCCTGTTCGGTGATGCAGATCGCGGGTTTATCCCCTGACAGCACGTATGGCGCACAGAGCGCTTTTTGATCAGATGTGCCATAGGCCATGATCGCGCTGATGCCGCCCATATTCGCCTCAACCAAAATACGCGCAGTCAAAGTGCAGGCCTTGGCGACTTCCTCGACCACATGCACGGTTTCCAAAAGGCTCGCTCCTTGCCCACCATAGGCTTGCGGAATGCTCATGCCAATCAGACCCGCGTCAGCCAACGCACGCACATTTGGCCAGCAATAACTGCGGCTTTGATCCCATCGGGCAGCATTTTGGGCAAACATCGGGACGAGTTCCTTTGCCCGGGCCAGATATGGATTTGTTGTGCGCGACATCTCAGTCTCCTTCAGGCCAAGTATAGCTTGCTGGGTGTTGCAGAAAATTAAATTAATTTTTCAAACAAATTAATGTATACTTAATTTATGCAAACTCGAGCCTTGAAAACCCTTCTGAAAATATCCGAATTGCAATCCTTTGCTGCTGCGGCCGAACAGCTAAACATGTCCGGTCCTGCGGTCTCTATGCAAATGAAAGCACTTGAGTTTGAGTTGGATGCAAAATTGTTTGACCGCACAGCACGTCCCCCCAGATTGACCCCACTGGGACGCGCAATTTGCGATCAGGCTGCAAAAATACTGTCAGCCGAGCAGACCTTGACGACACTTTGCCAACCGTCTCAAACCTTAACAGGGCAATTCCGCATTGGTTTTGTGGCAACAGCCAGCGCCCGTCTGCTGCCAAATTTCCTGCATCAGGCGCGCGAACAATTGCCTCAGGCCAGTTTCGACATCCAGACCGGCCTGTCGCGCGCATTGGAACATAAGGTTGCCTCTGGACAGTTGGACGCTGCGATTGTCACAGCCTCTCAAAAACCGCCCGTCGGCCTGAGATACAAGCATCTTCGGCGTGAGAAACTTATCTTTGCCATGCCGGCAGGCCACGATACGAGCAGCGTTTATCAGCTGCATCAAGCCGTTCCATTTCTACATTTCATGCCAAGTTCTGGTATTGGCAAGCTAATTGCTGAACATGTTCAACCGCTGTTGAACAAAGCTGGTCGCAGTATTTTTTTAGATAGTGTCGAGGCCATTATGGAGTGCGTCAAACATGATATCGGTTTCACCCTGTTGCCCGAGCCAGACATTCATCGCCATTTAGATAACCGCATAAGAACCACCACGCAAACAGAAACTCCATTGTATCGTGATCTCGTCATTGCGGTTGGAAAAGACACAGCGTTAGCGGCGGATCTAAGTCTATTTTCAGAACTATTCGAGCAACCCGAGACGCCACAATAACAGTAAGGATATTCAGCAGACCGCCTAATTAATGTCATGGGGAACCTCAGGTGATGACACATTCTTCCCATAATCCATGCATAGTGTATTGTGACCAAAATTCAGGCAATGTAGCGTCGCAATCTCAAGGTTGTAAGTAAAACAGTATGGCAGTAACCGGCACCCCTTCTTCCGGGAATGACACCCTTACCGGTGATAACGCCAATGATGAAATCACTGGCGAAGAAGGCAATGATTCAATTGATGGTGGCGGTGGCAACGATACCATTTACGGAGACGTCCAACTGCTTGCAAACGGTGGGTTGGATTCAAATCAAGCCGACAACAGCTGGTCCCTTGGCACTGTAGACGGCTGGTTCAATACCGGATCAGGCGGAGTGATTGAACGTTGGGGTGATGGTTTTCTCGGCTTATCGACAGCGGACGGGTCCTCTTTCATCGAGCTGGATGCAAACAGCAGCGGTGGACTGGATCATGTTCAAACCAATGTGGAATTGGATACTGGTGTTAGCTACACTCTGAGCTTTGGCCATGCGGCCCGTGCAGGCGGCAGTGTAAATGATGATTTTCAAGTCACTCACAACGGCATTGTGGTTGCAACAATCTCGCCGTCATCCACGTCATTTTTCACCACGGCAACCATTACTCTGACAGGCCTGAGCGGAACAGACACGATCGGGTTTCGTGAAATGCCCGGGCAAAACAACAGCCTCGGCGTACTGCTCGACAATGTGCAGGTCTCGTTATCGCAAAGCGCAGTCGACGCGGGCAGCTTTACCTATGATGACACGATCAACGGCGGCGCGGGCGATGACCACATTTATGGTCAGGAAGGCGACGACCAGATCACTGGTGGGCTGGGAAATGACTATCTCGAGGGTGGGATCGGGAATGACGTGTTTACGTCTACAGCGGCAGGCGGGGCAGACACGATCGGTGACTTCACTATTGGCCAAGATCTCCTGAATGTCGACAATCTGATTGACGCATCAGGTAAGCCGATCGACGCGAGCGATGTTGTCATCACCTCAGATGGAGAAGGTGGATCGGTTCTGACGTTCCCCAATGGTGAATCGATCCGTCTGGTCGGCATCGCACCAAGTCAGCTGGATACGGATGAAGAACTTGAAGACATCGGCATTGCCTGCTTTGCGTCCGGCACTTGCATTCACACAAATTGTGGGGCCGTAGATGTCGCGCAATTGCAACCCGGTTCCCTTGTTCATTGTATCGATCCCCCTACGCAAGAAATCACATTAAGGCCATTGCGACGCGTGTTGCGAACAACTGTTGATCTGGCATCGTTGCGGAAAGATCCAAAATTGCGCCCGATCACCATCTCAGCCGGCGCCTTGGGCAATCAACTGCCCCAACGGGATTTACGTGTTTCCCGGCAGCATCGAATGATGGTTTCGTCTAAGATAGCACAGCGCATGTTTGGCACACATCAGGCCCTGCTTCCAGCCATCCGGTTGACGGCGTTGCCGGGCATTTACATCGACGAAACACCGCAGTCAGTAGATTATTTTCACCTCCTGTTCGATCAGCACGAAGTTATCTTTGCCGAAGGGGCCCCGACAGAAAGCCTATTCACTGGGCCAGAGGCGCTCAAGTCCTTTTCAACAGAGTTGCGCGAAGAAATTCTGACGCTTTTTCCTGAGCTCACGATCACCGATGGTGCCCCTCGGCCAGCGTTACCCCTTCCTTCCGGAAAAGTGTCACGACAGCTGATTGCACGTCACGCCAAAAACCAACAGCCGCTGCTGCAATCCTTTGCTCAACCCCGTCTCTAGCTGAGGGCCTTAATCCGGCGGTGCAAAAGCCGCGAAAACCTCGGCGGCGGTCATCTTATGTGTGTCACCTGCAAAGGAGTAACTGTCCGGTTTTTGATCGATAAAGATCTCTTCGTTTGCTCGTACATCCGATGGATCATCCAACGTACCAAACCCAATATGCAATTGCCCGTGATGTGGGCCTTGTGCCGTGACACGGTAAAACAGGCTCGTGCCACAGGTTTTGCAAAATCCACGCTCGGCCCAGTCTGAAGACGCATATGTCGTGATATGTTCATCCCCGTTAAAGCTGACCTGATCAGCCGCAGCTTGATAACCAATATACACCCCACCCGACCATTTTCGACACATGTCGCAATGGCAAATACCACAGGTATCAGAAGCGTTAGCGATATTGTAACTGACGGCCCCGCAAAGGCATGATCCAGACTTGTCCATTGAAATCTCCGTGCTTGATAATGGCGCCAGATTGACAGCAGAACAAAACAGGAATCAAGTCAAAGCGTTGTGACAAGCCAGTTTAAGCCGACAAATACCGAACCGCCCCCAGCCCGGCCCAGCGCCCTGTGGCCAGACAGGCCGTCAACAGGTAGCCCCCGGTCGGGGCCTCCCAGTCCAGCATTTCACCGGCGGCAAAAGTGCCGGGTCGTTGGCTGAGCATGAAGTGCTGGTTCAGCGCGTTAAACCGCAAACCGCCCGCAGTCGAAATCGCCTCGTCCATCGGGCGTAACCCGGTATAGGGCACTGGCAAGGCCTTGATCACTGGGGCCAGATCGTCGGGCAAGGGTCGGGCAAACTCCATCAGCAGGGCCAGCTTAACCGGGGGAAGCTTTAACGTCTTGCGTAAATGATTGGAGAGGCTGGCTTTGCCGCGTGGGCGGCTCAGCCGTTTGCGGAGCTGATCCAATGGTATGTCTGGCAACAGATCAACAAACAGCGCGACCCCCTCTCGCAAAGCCGGGGTCAGCGGATAAAGCCCGCCGCCCTCAAGACCGCGCACCGAAATCACCGCCTCCCCGCGTGAGGTCAGATCACCTGCCTGCCAACGCACCGCCTTGAGCGCCGCGCCAAAGTGAGGTGCCATATGACCCGACCACGTGACAGACAGTGCCGCATTCGACGGTTGGAACGGTGAAATCTCTGTTTCAGGCATGAGCGCCGCCCAAGCGCCGTCTGATCCCAGACGTGCCCAACTGGCCCCACCGCAGGCTAGAACGGTTGCGTCGGGCGTTGCTGAAACCATCCCATCAGGCGTTTCAAACTGCAGCGCATCGCCTTGCCACCCTGCCCAGCGCCAACGGGTTTTCACTTCGACGCCTTGCCCCTCTAGCCGTGCCAGCCAATTGCGCAATAGCGGCGAGGCTTTCATCACCTTGGGAAATACCCGGCCGGTAGAACCGGTGAACAGATCCTGCCCCAACCCCTCGGCCCAAGCCTGCACGTCGTCCGGGCCAAAAGCCTCCAGCATCAGGCGCAACTCCTGCGCGCGATCGCCGTAAGCCGCAAGGAAGTCATCATACCCTTCCGCCTTGGTCAGGTTCAGCCCGGACTTTCCGGCCATCAGCAGTTTGCGCGCCGGGCTGGGTTTCGCCTCGGCCACCAGCACAGAATGCCCCGCAGCCGAGATCACATCTGCCGCCATCAGCCCGGCGGGCCCAGCCCCTATGACGACAACCTGTTTCATACGACTGGTGGCAATCCTTTGTGATGTACAACACGCTGTGGGAATGGAATTTCGATGTCATACGCTTGCAACGCATTCCAAATCGCAAACAGTACCTTGGGCGTGAACTTGTTCTTGCCATCATCAATTCCATTGACCCAAAACTCCACCGCAAATTCCACACCGCTATCGCCAAAACTGCGCAGCTCGCAATCTGGGTATTCGGGATCGGTCAGCACAAAGTCCAACTTGGCCACGGCAGTCTCAATGATTTCGGGCACAAGATTGATGTCGGTGTCATAAGAGACAGAGAATGGCGCCTCATACCGGTTGGCACTACCCTGATCAGAGTAATTCACCACCCGCGTCGTGATGAAATCCGAGTTCGGGACAACGATCCACTTGCCATCATAGGTTTCCAAAATCATCGCGCGCGCAGTGGTTTTCACAATGGTACCGGCCTCGCCATTGTCCAGCTCAACATAGTCGCCAACCGTGGCCTGCCCTTCGATCAACAAGATGATGCCCGATATAAAGTTCGATGCGATCTGTTGCAGGCCGAAACCGATACCGACACCAATCGCACCCCCCAGCACCGCAAGACTGGTCAGGGAAATGCCAAGGATGTTCATCAAGATCAGAAAGGCGACACCAAAGATCGCAACCTCTGCCGCCTTGACCGCCAGCTGTCGGGTTGCGGGGCGCATTTCCTCTTGCTGATGAATATATGTGGCAGATTGATCATTGGACCAGCGGCCCATCCAAAACACTGCGCCGCCAATAACCACGGCCTTGACCAGCCACATCAGATCAAACGACATATTGCCTAATGGGACAACGGTTTCTTCCAGCTTAGTTGTCACAAAATCTAGCAGCCCCAGTGCATAGAGCGCGGCGACCGGCATCAGGATAAACTTACCCAGCAAGATCAGAAACGGATCTTTGAGGATATCGCGCACCAAAATGCGCACTGCGAGGAGCATGAAGACGCGTTTACCAAAAGCGATGACCGCGCCAGAGCCAAAGACGGAACGGGTCACACCCTCGCCCACACCAGTGAACATATAGGCCATAAGCGGCAGGATCAGCGGCAGGAAGGTCAGTGCAATCAGCCGTGTGCGGGCAATGACATGCTCCTGCCCTTCAGGCGGGGTCAGAATACGTTTGAGGCCCGGGGTGATCTTGCGGCTGCAATAAAGCGCCGCCAGAAAAGCCACGATCAAGAGCGCCAATTGCGACCATGCGGCAGGGCTGAGCAACCAACCCCTGGCCACATCCATACCCTGCTGGGCGTATTCCATTGCCTGCTGTACCACCTCAGGCGGATTTTCCCAATCCATTTAGACACCTCTCACTCATACGACTTGTGCCTGTCATGCCCGGTGAGGCGGCGAGGATCAAGGGGAGTGCCGCTGGTTCTCATCATATGGCCAAAACTGGCTAACGATAACACCAGCCGCTTAATCAGTTGTGTTTCACGCCCCGTCGATTTAGGGAGGCATTACCTTGGGGTGCTCGGGCAACCGCGCTGAGATGCTGAAAAGCGAACCCGTTGAACCTGAACCGGCTAGAACCGGCGGAGGGAAGGTTATCGGATCATTCATCCATCCTTACCCATTCCGTCGCAAAGGAGGATGATGTGAAACATCTATTTTTTGCTGCGGGCGTTTTGAGCGCGACTGTTGTTGCTGCTGAAACACCTGAACTGACTGTATATACCTATGACAGCTTTGTCTCGGACTGGGGCCCCGGCCCGCAGATCAAAGAGGCATTTGAGGCCAACTGTGGCTGCACGCTGAACCTTGTCGGCGTCGAAGATGGCGCGGCCCTGCTGGCGCGGCTGAAGCTGGAAGGTGAGAATTCCGATGCGGATGTCGTTCTGGGTCTGGACACCAACCTGATCGTCGCTGCCAAAGAAACTGGCCTTTTGGCCGAACATGCAGTCATCGCCGAGTATGACCTGCCGGTAGAATGGACCGACAGCACATTCGTGCCCTACGACTGGGGTTACTTTGCCTTTGTTCTGAACGCTGATGCAGACGCACCTGAGAATTTTGAAGCGCTGGCCGCCAGTGACGTGAAAATCGTTATCCAAGACCCGCGTTCCTCAACGCCCGGTTTGGGTCTGTTACTGTGGGTCAAAAGCATCTACGGCGATCGTGCGCCTGAAATCTGGGCCGGCCTGTCTGACAACGTTCTGACCGTGACCAAAGGCTGGTCCGAGGCTTACGGCCTGTTTCTGGAAGGTGAGGCCGACATGGTGTTGAGCTACACCACCTCCCCCGCCTATCACCTGATCGCCGAGGAAGACACCAGCAAGAAAGCCGCCGCCTTTGACGAGGGTCACTATATGCAGGTTGAAGTTGCGGCCAAGCTGGCCGGTGCAGATCAGCCCGAGTTGGCCGATCAGTTCCTGACCTTCATGGTGTCGGACGCCGCACAGGCGATCCTGCCAACCACCAACTGGATGTACCCGGCGGTTCTGCCCGAGGCGGGCCTGCCAGACGGGTTTGAGACGCTGATCACACCTGAGAAATCTCTGCTGCTGAGCGCCGAAGACGCGGCCGCGATGCGTGACGAGGCACTGGCCGAATGGCTGGGCGCGCTCAGCCAGTAAAACCAACCTATGGGATCAGCGCCGCAGCTTTGGTTGCGGCGCTGATCCTTGGTGCCTTGGCCGCCGTGGCCTTGCGCGCAGAGCCCGGTCGCGGGCTTGGGCCCAGCGATTGGGCCGCTTTGAAATTCACCCTAATACAAGCCTGCCTGTCTGCCGCGATCAGCGTAGCGCTAGCCATTCCGCTGGCGCGCGCGCTTGCGCGGCGGCGGTTCTTTGGCCGCTCTGCGCTCATTGCCTTGTTGGGCGCGCCGTTTATCCTTCCGGTCATTGTTGCCATTCTGGGGCTGTTGCAGGTCTTTGGCCGCTCAGGCTGGGTCAATACAGCACTTGAAGCCCTCGGCCTGCCGACGGTTTCAATTTACGGCCTGCACGGTGTGGTTCTGGCGCATGTGTTTTTCAACCTGCCACTCGCAACCCGTCTGATCTTGCAAGGTTGGCAAGCCATTCCAGCAGAACGCTTTCGCCTTGCCGCACAACTAAATCTCAACGGCACAGCAATGTTTCGCCTGATCGAAGGGCCGATGCTGGCCCGCACTATGCCCAGCGCGCTTGCCACCGTGTTTGCCATCTGCCTGACCAGCTTTGCTGTAGCCTTGACCCTTGGCGGCGGCCCCCGTGCCACCACGATTGAGCTGGCGATATATCAGGCGTTCCGGTTTGATTTTGATCTGGGCCGGGCGGCGATACTGTCGGCCTTGCAAATCGTGTTGACCGCCACCGCAGGTCTCATCGCCCTGCGTCTGGCGCGCGGCGAGGGATTTGGCGCGGGCTTAGACAGACCCGTGCGAAGGTGGGATGGAGATACCGTTGGAGCTCGTGCATTGGATACCCTTTGGATTGCTCTGTCTGCCCTATTTCTGCTGTTGCCCTTGGGGGCAATCATCGGTGCGGGACTAGCCAATCTGATGGACTTGCCCGAGGTGGTATTTCGCGCGGCGCTGACGTCTGTTCTGGTGGCCATTGTCAGTACGGTCATCTTGCTTTTGCTGGCCCTGCCCATGGCAATGGCCATCGCCACCGGGCGCGGCACTTTGGTTGAACTGAGTGGGATCTTGGGCCTCGCAGCCTCCCCTTTGGTGATCGGCACTGGGTTGTTCATCATTTTGCGCCCTGTGACCAATCCTGCAGACTGGGCCTTGCCAGTCACCGCCTTGGTCAATGCCATCTCCGCCCTGCCTTTTGCCCTGCGCATTCTGGTGCCCGGCACCCGAGACGAGGTCGCACGCTATGGCCGGCTGGCGCTATCGCTGGACATGGCTGGTGCGCCCTTTGTCTGGCGCGTGCTGCTCCCGCGCCTGCGTCCGCAAATTGGGTTTGCTGCTGGACTGGCTGCGGCTTTGTCTATGGGGGATCTGGGGGTGATCGCGTTTTTCGCCGGGCCGGATTTTGCAACGTTGCCGTTGCAGACCTATCGCCTGATGGGGGCCTACAAAATGGATGCTGCGGCTGGTGCCGCACTGCTATTATTGATTTTATCCTTTGGCGCGTTTTGGGCGCTGGACCGTGGGGGGCGCTGGCATGCTGAGGCTTGAGAATTGCAAAATCCAGAATGGTGCCTTCGCCCTGTCGGCAGATCTATGCGTTGAACGCGGACAATCCGTTGCCGTCATCGGCCCTTCAGGCGCAGGGAAGTCCACCTTGATCGAAGCCATCGCCGGGTTTCGTGATTTGACACAGGGGCGCATGACTTGGGATAAACAAAACATCACCAATGCCGCCCCCGGCCAACGCTCCATCGCGATGCTGTTTCAAGATGGCAATTTGTTTCCGCATCTTACGGCGACGCAAAACGTCAGTCTTGGCATCACGCACAGCAAGCGTTTGACAGCGGATCAGACGCAGGCCGTAACGGCGGCGCTGACACGCGTTGGACTATCTGATCTTGGCAACCGCAAACCCGCTGAACTATCGGGTGGGCAACAAAGTCGCGTGGCGCTGGCACGGGTGCTGGTTCAACGGAAAGATCTGTTGTTGTTGGATGAACCCTTTGCTGCGCTTGGGCCAGCCCTAAAGGCCGAGATGCTGGATCTGGTCGCAGAGCTGGTGGCAGAAACCGGCACCACTTTGATGATGGTCAGCCATGATCCCGAAGATGCCCGGCGCATCACAGATCAGGCCATTCTGGTTGCAGATGGCATGGCCCATCCCCCCGCCCCGACCCAAGCATTGCTGGACAACCCGCCCGAGGCCCTGCGCGCCTATCTGGGCTGATCAAAGCGCGCGCCCGGTCACCCAGACCTGTTTGATCGCGCGATCATCGCCCATCATGATAGTAGGGAACAACGCCTCCCAGATGTCCTCAGCCCGGTTCGCCCGCTGCGCTATGGCCGGGGTCGAGGCCAAATCAAGCGCAATCAGATCCGCCTCCATTCCAGGAATGACATTGCCGATCTTATCGCCCAGATGCAGCGATTGCGCAGATCCAACCGTGGCCAGCCAATAAAGCTGCGCCGGGTGCAATGGTGTCCCCGTCAACTGACCAATCTCATAAGCCGCGGCCATGCTGCGTAGCATGGAAAAGGATGACCCGCCCCCGGTATCAGTGGCCAACCCAACAGCAAAACCATCTGCCTTGCGTTGTGTCATATTGAACAACCCCGAACCGATGAACGTATTCGAGGTCGGACAATGGATCAGGCTAGCGCTTACCTCTTTAAGCCGGTCAATTTCACGCGGTTCTAAATGGATGGCATGGCCATAAAGACCTCGCTCTCCCAACAGGCCATAAGCCTCATAGGTATCAAGATAATCCCGTGCTTGCGGGAATAGCGATTTGACCCATTCAATCTCATCCACCTGCTCGCTCAGATGGGTTTGCATCAAGCACTCGGGATGCTCTGCCCAAAGGTCACCCAGTGCCCGCAACTGTTCTGGCGTTGAGGTCGGAGAGAACCGCGGCGTGATTACGTAAGATAATCGCCCCTGCCCGTTCCATTTCTGCAGCAGGCGCTTACTGTTGTCATAAGCTGATTGCGCCGTGTCACGAAGACCCTCGGGCGCATTGCTATCCATACAGGTTTTGCCACCCAGCGCCCGCAAACCACGCGCAGACGCTTCTTCAAAATAGGCGTCCACGCTTTCAGGGTGGATGGTGCAAAAACTGACTGTTGTTGTCGTGCCGTTTTGCAATGTCAGATCAAAATAGCGCCGGGCAATGTCTTGCGCATACGCCAGATCGGCAAATCGCATTTCTTCGGGGAACGTGTAGGTATTCAGCCAATCAATCAGCCGCTTACCCCAGCTGGCGATAATGCCAGTCTGCGGGTAATGGGCATGAGCATCGACAAACCCAGCAGTGATCAAGGCGTCCCCATAGGCGTGCACCTCAGCGGTTGGGGCCTGCCTGCGCAGATCGCCTGCAGCGCCAACTGTGGCAACATGTCCATCCCGAACCAAAACGGCCTCATAAAGCGTCGCAGCCTTCTCAGGCGCGCTTTCAAACGGGGATTGCGAAAAACTCAATACCCGCCCAGTGATGATCTTTTCTTCCGACATTCACATGTCCTTTGCACAGTCGAATTACGCAATGTTGCATGAAGCATACGTCAGCATCGGGGGACAGGTAAATCTAGGGATGTGCATTGTTTTTCTTGGTCGGCTTAAGTAAGCCTATGCACAAGCGAACAGGGGTAGGCAGATGGTGGAAGAAACCGATCAACCAAATGTGGATGATGATCGTGACGACGATGCCTACGAGCTAGACGAAAGCGTCGTAGACCGGATCATTCACGCCGTCGAAACGGGTGATCAGGCGAAGCTCCAAGAAGAGCTGGAACCACTGCACGCCGCTGACATCGCCGACCTTTTGGAACAGATCAGCCGGTCAGAACGCCGCGACCTGATCTTGCTTTATGATCGCGACTTTGATGGTGAAATCCTGTCAGAGTTGGACGAGTCGATCCGCGAAGAAGTCATCAGCATCCTGCACCCCGAAGTTCTGGCGGACGCTGTTCGGGAACTTGAGACCGACGATGTTGTTGATCTGGTTGAAGACCTTGAGGATGCCCAGCAAGAGGCTATTCTTGGCGCGCTGGAAGATAGCGATCGGGTCGCGGTTGAGAACTCTCTAACCTATCCTGAATATTCCGCCGGTCGCCTGATGCAACGCGAAGTGGTGATGGCCCCCGAGCATTGGAATGTCGGCGAGGCGATTGATTATCTGCGTGACCAAGATGATCTACCCGAACAGTTCTATCACATCACGCTGGTGGATGTGCGGATGCGCCCAGTTGGGGATGTGACCTTGGGCAAGCTTATGGCCTCGCGCCGCGAGATCATGCTGACCTCAATTGTCGAAGACAGCTTTCATGTCATTCCCGTCAATCAGGACGAGGAAGATGTGGCCTACGCATTCAACCAGTACCATCTGATCTCGGCCCCGGTCGTAGACGAAGATGAACGCCTTGTTGGTGTGATCACCATTGATGACGCGATGGCCGTTCTGGATGAAGAGCACGAAGAAGACATCATGCGTCTGGCCGGTGTGGGTGAAAACTCGCTCAGCGACAAAGTCATTGAGACGGCCAAAGGTCGCTTTCCTTGGCTGGCGGTCAATCTGGTCACAGCAATCCTCGCTTCGATGGTGATCTCGATGTTTGATCAGGCCATCACGCAGCTGGTTGCCCTTGCCGTTTTGATGCCGATCGTTGCCTCGATGGGTGGTAATGCAGGCACCCAAAGCCTCACCGTGGCGGTGCGTGCTATCGCAACCAAGGATTTGACCGGCCGAAATGTCTGGCGGGTTATTCGACGTGAGGTGCTGGTTGGGCTCATCAACGGGGTGATCTTTGCCATTGCAATGGGCATTGTCGGTGTCGTTTGGTTTGGTGGTCCAGAGCTGGGGTATGTGCTGGGTGCCGCGATGGTCATCAATCTGGTCGTCGCCGGACTGGCGGGCACGGTCATTCCTGTCATGTTGGAACGCGCCGGGGTCGATCCCGCGCTTGCATCCGGTGCGTTTGTGACAACTGTGACGGATGTTGTTGGATTTTTCGCCTTCTTGGGCCTTGCAGCACTGGTACTATTATGACTGACCTGACCGAAATCAAGGCCGCCGCCCGCAAGGCAGCCTTTGCCCGCCGCAAAGAGGCCCATAATGCCGGCGGCGCGGGTCGCAGTGGCCGCCTGTCCGAGGTACTGGCCGGATATCGCGGCGTGCCAATGTCAGGCTATATGCCGATCCGGACCGAGATCGACCCCCTGCCCGCGATGGCCGAAGCCGCCGCTTACGGCCCCGTGGGTGTGCCGGTCATTGAGGGCGCTGGTATGCCCTTGAAATTTTCCAGCTGGGAGCCAGACTGTGCACTGAAAGAAGGGCCGTTTGGCGCACAAATCCCCGAGATGGATGATTTCTTTGAGCCCGAGATTGTGATTGTCCCGCTAGTAGGATTTGATCGCAATGGTGGGCGGTTGGGCTATGGCGGTGGCTTTTATGACCGCACGCTGGAATTGCTTCGCGGCAAACGCGCAACGTTGGCCATTGGCTTTGCCTATGGCGCGCAAGAAGCAAAAAACCTGCCACTGGAGCCCACGGATCAGCAATTGGATATGATCATCA
Organism: Roseovarius sp. EL26; assembly: GCF_900327775.1. NCBI lineage: Bacteria > Pseudomonadati > Pseudomonadota > Alphaproteobacteria > Rhodobacterales > Roseobacteraceae > Roseovarius > Roseovarius sp. EL26. The sequence continues at coordinate 619,715 of NZ_OUMZ01000005.1, read as the reverse complement.
CCGAAAGTGAAATCATCACCATTGATCGATCATAACCTTGCGACGATCTGTGTGCTAAATGCCCATACTTCAGGCTGAATTTGCGCCGCAGTGCATTTTCGCAGGAAATTCAGCACTCGTGCCTTGCCCTTTCAATGTGGCCTGCCTAACACCGATCCTATGAAGATTTTATTCCTTGGTGATGTCATGGGGCGTGCCGGTCGGCGCGCAATTGTGGAAAACCTCCAGCGTCTGCGCGACGAGTGGCGGTTGGACTTTGTCGTGGTGAACGGTGAAAACGCCACTGGTGGCATGGGGCTGAGTGGCGGACATGCCAAACTTCTGCTTGATGCCGGGGCTGATTGCATCACGCTTGGCGACCATGCCTTTGATCAAAAGGACATGCTGCAATTCATTCAGGGCGAGCCGCGCATCATCCGCCCTCTGAATTTTGCCAAAGATGCGCCAGGCCGTGGACACCGGGTGTTTGCGGATCGTCGTGGGCGCAAGATCCTTGTCACGCAAATGCTGGGACAGGTGTTTATGAAACGCCCGTTTGATGATCCCTTCTCAGCCGCAGACGCCGTGTTGCGCGCGCATCCCTTGGGCGGCGCGGTACAGGCCGCACTGGTTGATATTCACTGCGAGGCCACCAGTGAAAAAATGGGAATGGGCCACTTCTGCGATGGTCGCGCCAGCGTTGTGGTCGGCACCCACACCCACGTGCCAACAGCCGATGCGCAGATTATGCCCAAAGGCACCGCCTTCCAATCAGATGCCGGCATGTGCGGTGACTATCACAGCGTGATCGGTATGGAACCGGCGGAACCGATGCGCCGCTTTGTCACCGGCATGCCCAAGGCGCGTTTCACCCCGGCCGAGGGCGAAGCCACGCTTTCCGGTCTCTATGTGGAAACCGACGACAAGACCGGCAAAGCCATAAAAGTCTCAATGATACGTCAAGGAGGGCGCCTGTCACCAAGTGCCCCTGAATAAGCACCTCTTGCCCCCATGTCGCACATGGGCAAAGATCAAATGACTTACAAAGGGACCGGTATCATTTTGACAGGCTTGATCGAATTGCCACAAACGGCACAAGCCGTGATCGCGCTGATGGTTGTGATCGGGATGTTTATCATGTTCGTCCGCGAGACCTACCCAACCGAGGTGGTCGCGATGTCTGGCGCAGCAATCCTATTGGCGCTTGGTGTGTTGCCTTATGACGATGCGCTGCAAGTTCTGGCCAACCCAGCTCCGTGGACCATTGCCGGTATGTTTGTGATCATGGGCGCACTGGTACGCACCGGGGCGCTGGACGCCTTCACATCGATTGCTGACCGGCAGGCACGGACCAATCCCAAACTGGCAATCTTGATGCTGATGGCCTTTGTCGTGGTCGCCTCCGCCTTTGTGTCGAACACACCGGTGGTTGTGGTGATGATCCCGGTCTTTGTGCAGCTGGCCAAAACCCTTGGGTTGACCGCCTCTAAGCTTCTGATCCCGCTCAGCTATGCCGCCATTCTGGGTGGTACGCTAACCCTGATTGGCACCTCGACCAACCTTTTGGTTGATGGTGTAGCCCGCACCCATGGGCAAGCACCATTTTCAATCTTTGAAGTAACCCCGCTGGGCATTTGTCTGGTGATCTGGGGAGCAATCTATCTGCGTTTCATCGGGCCGCACCTGTTGCCCGATCGCGAAAGCATGGCTGATATGCTCTCGGATCGCTCCAAGATGAAGTTCTTTACCGAGGCGGTCATCCCGCCCGAAAGCAACCTCATCGGGCGCGAAGTTCTAAGCGTGCAACTGTTCAAACGCGAAGGGGTGCGCCTGATCGACGTCATTCGCGGCGATTTGTCCCTGCGCCGGAACCTTCAAGACGTCGAATTGCAGGTTGGTGACCGCGTCGTCTTGCGGACCCGCATGACCGAACTGCTCAGCTTGCAACGTGACAAAAGCCTCAAGCGGATGGATCAGGTTTCCGCCGTGGAGACATCGACAGTAGAGGTGCTGATCACCCCCGAATGCAAGATGGTCGGCCGCACGCTGGGGGCATTGCGCTTGCGGCGCCGATTTGGGGTTTATCCACTGGCCGTACACCGTCGAAACCAAAACATCGGTCGCCAGCTAGATGATCTGGTGGTCCGCGTTGGCGATACGCTGCTGTTGGAAGGTGCCCCTGAAGATATTCAACGCCTGTCGCGTGAAATGGACCTTTTGGATGTCTCGCACCCCTCCTCCCGCGCTTATCGTCGCGGCCATGCACCATTGGCGATTCTGGCCCTTGCTGGGATCGTAATCATGGCCGCATTGGGCGTTGCTCCAATCTTGTTGCTGACCGTTGTGGCCATGGCCCTAACCCTGATCACCCGATGCATCGACGCAGACGAGGCGTTTTCCTTTGTTGATGGGCAGCTCTTAGCCCTGATCTTCTCCATGCTTGCCATTGGCGCCGCGCTTGAGGCTTCAGGTGCTGTTGGCCTAATCGTCGGGGCCTTAGCGCCCTACCTGTCCCTGCTGCCCGCCTTCTTGATTGTCTGGGCGGTGTATTTGCTGACCTCTGTGCTGACCGAACTGGTCAGTAACAACGCCGTTGCAGTGGTTGTCACCCCGATTGCCATTGGCCTTGCCGACGCCATGGGCATCGATGCACGCCCACTGGTTGTCGCCGTCATGGTCGCCGCCAGTGCCAGCTTTGCCACGCCCATTGGATACCAGACCAACACCATGGTCTACGGTCCGGGTGGCTATAAATTCACGGATTTCATGAAAGTCGGCATCCCTCTGAACCTCAGCATGGGCCTCCTGGCCTCAGCCCTGATCCCCATCCTGTGGCCATTGTAAGCGCCTATGTAACAACGACCTAAGCGACTGATTATAGCCGCTGTAGCTAGGTTGTATCGCAAGCGTTTGGTGAGCCCGCTCTAACGGGCTGTGATGAACATGCGTGGCGACGGGGCAAATTCGACGCACTCGCATTCAAACCAGAGAATTCTGCTCAACTCTTTTGCTAAAAATCGAAACTCGATTGCTTAGGCTTCCACTTCTCTACCATCTCAGGACCATCGCACCCGGGCTTGATTGGCTTCACAGGTGTCACTTGAAAACGCCCGTCCCAGCTTGTTCCCAGCGTATCTTTAGCATCCTCTTTTGATGTCACATAGGCCAGCCAATCCTCTATCTCTGAAGGTGACAGAATGACTGGCATACGGTTATGGATGTACTCAATTTGAGATGATGGCTTGCACGTAAGGATCGAGCATTGGTGTCTATTGTCAGAAGTTCGATAGAACCCGGCAAAGAATACCACCGGCGCATTTCGATTAACCGTGATGAAGTAGGGGTGCTTGCGGCCTGTTATCCCGCTCCATTCATAATAGCCGAGCGCAGGAATAACGCAGCGCCCGTGATCCCAATAGTCTTTCCAGAAATATGGCTTCTCAATCTTTGAGTTGATCATAGGCTTTTGTTGGCGCGGGTCGCTGATTTGCCACTGCGCAGATGTTAGCTCAAACCCCTCCTCAGTCCAGCGGACCATATGTGCCTGATCGCTCGGCGATATATTATATCCTTGCTTTGACTCTATGGCCAATTCGTCTTGGCTCACATTCGCATAGAGAAACCCTTCGAGTATCTCTCGCATCTGACACTGAGTAAGATGACCGGCTGCGAACTTTCCACACATGCTACCAATATAGAAGTTTGTCTGGACTACTCAAATCATATTGATCGCGTCATATATGTTCCCGCCATGGCTTTGAGAAGACGTAAAGATAATTCAGGCATCGTAGTGACCAACGGAAGTAGTAAATGCCATGTCTTGACCGCGAGAGATACGCATGCAGTTACATTTTGTGTCACACCTGTGTGTCACATTGCTCTAATGTTACCTATCACGTTGAACTGTAAGTCTGGAGTGACAGATAGTTTGACCCTGGGCATCTGCTAACCCATTGCTTTTTCGTCACCCGAAATCTGAATGAAGCACCTGTTTGACCTTTCTTGACAGGTAGTTTGCCTCAGAGGCGCAGATCTCACCGAAACCAGCCGTTCAAGGAGGCACTATCGAAGGGACACAGGGCGGGACTTTCCCGCCAATCCCAATATGAAAACGAATGACGGCTTCCCTTTGTCTACCGAGCAGGCTTCTCCCAAAGTGAGATGAGGACAGCCGTGAAGACAACCAGCCCCCCGAAAAGCGTCGGTGTTGATGGTATCTCTGTCAGGATCAGGAACGCGAGGAGTGGCGCAAGCGGGGTTTCCAATGCCCCAATCAGCGCGGTCTGTCCAGAAGGTACGCGTTTTGCGCCCTCCGCCAGCGTGACTGACGCAATCGCGTGCATCACGCCAAATGCAGCAAGGATCGCGATCTCAAATGGGGCTGTTTCAAATGGCGCGCCGAAGGTCAGAGCAAAGGGAAATAGAAACAACGATTGCAGGACAGATGGGCCAGCGCTGGGCGTCTCTGGCCGGGCGCGGTAGATCACCATGATGGTGGCCATCACCAGCGTCATGAGAAGGGCAAGCCCGTCGCCGATCAGGTTCACGCTGCCGACCGATCCCGCGACAATGATCAGGACACCAGCAAGCGCCCCAGCTGCACCTAAAGCAGTGCGTTTTGAGACCCGCTCTCCAATCGCCAGCCACGCGAGCAGAGCGGCCAGGAACGGTGCCGACGCGTAGATCAGTGCGACGTTTGCAATGTCCGTCAGCTTGAAGGCCGGAATCAACGCGGCTGTCCCTGCCGCGCCGACCGCGCCAACAGCCAAGCCAGACCATCTCATGCCGAGGAACTCTTCTTTGAGCTTGCCCCGTGAGGCAGCGTATGCAGTTGTTGAGATGGACGCAAAAACGCCCCGCCAGAAAATCACGGCCCATGCAGCTGCTTCCACGCCTTTCGTAAAAATCCCGGTCGAGCTAAAGGCGATTGCAGATGCGACAAGGAAAAGGACACCGACCGCATGTGCGGAACGCGCTTGTGAATGGGTCGTCATGCGGATTTCTCTCTTTTCATTGAAAGGGTGAGACCATGCGGCCCTCGTTGCAGCATGTGAGAAATACTGATCTTCAGACTCACCTACAAAAGAAAAGATTTCACATTAGGCATGAGATTTTCTAATCTATGATATGCGCCGATCCCTCCCTCCTCTACGTGCCCTCCGTGCCTTTGAAGCCGCCGCTCGGCACCTTAGCTTTGCGCATGCCGCTGCCGAACTTGGCGTCACGCCAGGTGCCATCAGTCATCAGATCAAGGCACTTGAAGACTGGCTAGGAGCGCCGTTATTCCATCGCCTTACACGCGCCTTGCGACTTACCGAGGCTGGGGAAGCTGCGCTCCCCCTCCTGACCGAAGGCTTTGATCGGCTCGCAGACGGCGCGGCCAGAATGCAAGCTAGGAAGGGTGAAAACCTGCTGACCGTCAGCGTCAGCCCGGGGTTTGGCTCGCTTTGGCTCGTGCCCCGTCTGGACAGGTTTCGAAGGAAGCACCCGGAGATTGAGGTGCGCATCGACGGGACTGACAGGCTGGTCGACATTTCAAATGGTGAAGCCGACGTTGCAATAAGGTATGGCCCAGGTGGATATTCTGGCGCGCAAAGCCACCGACTCTTTGCGATGCGCGCAACGCCAGTGTGCAGTCCCTATCTTTTGTTGAATGGCCCGACGCTTCAGGTCCCCGAAGATCTTGTTAACCACACACTCCTGCATGTCGAATGGAAGGAAGCAGAAGGAAGTTGGCGCACGTGGCTTCTCGCTGCCGGTGCAGTTGATGTTGATCCATTCAAGGGACCACGCTTCACCAAAGAAGAAATGGCGGTGCGGGCCGCCTTGGACAGCGAAGGTGTCGCGCTTGTCGGAGATCGTATGGCGGCAGACCATCTTGCATCCGGTCGACTGGTCCGGCCATTCAGCGCAGACCTCAGCACTCCGTTGGTGTTCGCCTATTTTCTGCTTTCCCCGTTCGACAGGCAAAACGAGCCAAAGATCGCTAGTTTCCGTGATTGGCTGCTCGCCGAAGCAGAGGGCAACGATAATGAAGATGCAGCCACGCAGTAGGCCAAATCGACACGCTCGGGTTGGCAAAGCCGCCATTCATGGCCGCCGCAGCATCGGTGAATCTGGGCTCTTTTTCCTCTTTCGCCGCGCAGATCACGAATGGCTGATTCACCCCATAGGGTCAGCGATACTGTCAGCAAAAGACAATCTATGTGGCCATAAGGGTCAAAGTGCTGCCCACAGAGGTCAAACTATGTGGATATTTATAGTAAGGGTTTGGTGGAGCCTAGGGGGATCGAACCCCTGACCTCTTGCATGCCATGCAAGCGCTCTCCCAGCTGAGCTAAGGCCCCAAACCATACAGGCGGTATCGCCTGTGCGCCGCTATTTAGGCAAAGCGGCAGGCAGGATCAAGTGCAAATCCTGCCTTTTGCAGGTTAATTATCGTCGTCTTCCTGTGCGACGTCGGCGATCTCGTCCAGTGAGACGTTTTCGTCATCATCGTCATCCAGAACATCATCGCCCAGATCAACATCAACGTCATCATCATCGTCCAACACATCGGCCTCGCCCTCCATATTGGCAGCTTTAAGCTTTTGTGTTTCGCTGTCTTCAGCGTCCGCAATGATCGACCGGTTTTTGTTGTTCCCAGTCTCAACGACCTCGCCACTGTAGGGGCTGACGATCGGGTTCTTGTTCAGGTCATAAAAACGCTTGCCTGTTGTTGGGCAGATGCGTTTTACACCCCATTCTTCATTGGGCATGGATATCCCTTTCAAATTCTCTAGTCTTGTCGACAATCTGCGCCACCTGCCATAACTGTGGCGAGGTGTCAAAGGCTTTAAGGCCGCAGACAACGGTATTCAGGAGGCCGTATGAGCCAACACGTGCTTTGGGGCAAGCCCAATGTTGATATAACACTGCGCAAATCAGCAAAAGCGCGCCGGATTTCACTGCGGATCTCTGGATTGGACGGTCGTGTGACCCTGACAGTCCCCCGTGGCGTGTCTGAACGCGAAGGCCTGAAATTTGCTCAGCAGAAAGAAGGCTGGATTCGCGATCAGTTACTGGTACGCCCAGATGCTGTTCAGATCAGGATTGGCTGCGACATTCCGATCGAAGGTCAACTGGTGCGAATCACGCCTGTACAAGGGCGACGTATCGCATTGTACGAAAATCAGCTGCTTGTCCCCGGTCCCGACGCCACAGTGGGCACAAAAGTCAAAGCATGGCTCAAAACCCGTGCCCGCGACCGTCTGGTAGCAGCATCAGACCATTACGCACAGCAGTTAGACCGCAGCTATGCCCGGATCAGCATTCGCGACACCCGCTCTCGCTGGGGCTCGTGCTCATCCTCTAAAGGGTTGATGTATTCCTGGCGGCTCTACATGGCCCCTCCAGAGGTGCTGAACTACGTAGCAGCCCATGAAGTCGCGCATCTGAAAGAAATGAACCACAGCCCTGCATTCTGGTCAGAAGTGCACAACCTATATCCTGACTATGAAACCCCAAGACGCTGGCTACGCGAAAACGGATCAGGCCTGCATTTGTATCAGTTCGGCGATTGACGTCGCGCCAAAATGTGATCACAAATACACCATGTTGCTTAGCACTCGCCAGGACCCTACCCCCCCAGCACATGACCGTGTTTATCGCGGACTCCGCATGAGAATCATGCATGGTGAAATTGCACCGGGCAAAGCCATGACAATCCGCGGGGTCGGTGCCGAATTTGGGGTCTCGATGACCCCAGCCAGAGAAGCCGTGCGCAAACTGGCCGCCGAAGGGGCGCTGAATGTCTCCAGCTCAGGCCGCGTCACCACACCAGAGCTGAACAATGAACGGATCGAGGAACTGGCCGCCCTGCGCTCCCTGATCGAAGTGGAACTGGCCAGCCGCGCCCTGCCCCGCGCGCATATCGCCCTGATCGAACGCCTACAAAGCATCAATGCCCGTGTGAACGAGGATATAATACGCCGGGATGCTGTGAACTATATCCGGCATAATCTCGAATTTCACCGCACGCTTTATCTGCGTGCACAGGCTCCGGCGATGCTGGCTATGGCCGAAACGGTCTGGCTCCAACTGGGTCCGACCATGCGTGCCCTGTATGGACGATTAAAACGCAGGCCCCCACCACAACACCATCTTATGATTATCAGTGCCCTCAAGGCCGGTGATGAACCGAGTCTACGGCTGGCCGTACGCTCGGACGTCACGCAGGGGCTCAGAATGCTGTTGGCATGACATTCTGGCACGCCGCATCTGCTCCGGACATCCACTAACTGCCGAACACCTCATCGAAACGGCGCTGCAATGCCACATCCAGATCTGCCATGGTTACGGGCAATCCCAGATCAACTAGGCTGGTCACCCCATGTTCAGTAATGCCGCAAGGTACAATGCCACTGAAGTGCGTTAACTCTGGCTCAACATTAATAGAAATACCATGAAAGCTGACCCATTTGCGCAAACGAATGCCAATGGCAGCAATCTTATCTTCGGGCCTATGCCCAATGACGGTCAGCGGTTTATCATCACGCACCACCCAGACACCGACACGCCCGGCGCGGATTTCCCCTGTGATATTAAACTCATCCAGAGTTTCAATCACCCATTGCTCAAGCTGGCGCACGAATTGACGCACATCCTTCCCTCGTGCACCGACATCCAGCATCACGTAAATCACCCGCTGACCGGGGCCGTGATAGGTGTATTGCCCACCTCGTTTACTTTCATAAACCGGGAACCGGTCAGGATCGGTTAAGTCTATCGGGTCAGCCGAAGTCCCCGCCGTATAGAGCGGGGGATGCTCCACCAGCCAGATCGCCTCAGCGGCCTCACCCGCAGAAATGGCAGCAACGCGTGCCTCCATGAATGCAACGGCCTCGTCATAATCCGTCAACCCACTGGAGGTGATCCACTCAACCATTTCATTGCTCCGTTTGACAGCACCTGCGACAGGCTTCTAAACCGTTTTTTCGCTCTGGGAAAGCCAACGCACAGCGATGCCATTAGCGACGCAACCCATTCCACACTCTCACATAAAGACCACCTATCCCCCCTGCATAACAAGTCGAAATTCACGCCCAGCCCATAAACACATTTTGCACTTCACAAGCGTGAAACGATTGCGTATAGAGCCTGACATCTGATCACGTGCGGTCGTGGCGGAATGGTAGACGCGCAGCGTTGAGGTCGCTGTGGGGTAACACCCGTGGAAGTTCGAGTCTTCTCGACCGCACCAGATACAACTCCCTAAAAATAAATAAAATACCTAAAATCAGGGACTTGTTCTTGAAAAACGTCACACATCTTCGTGTGACGATTCTATTTGAGGTGCTTTAGCTGCCATTGCCTTCGCAGAAGAAATCCCATGCCACACGTTAAGTGAGCAAACAGTGATCATCCGCTTTCTACTGTTGCCATTCAAACAACACATCAATTGCTATTTCATCGGATGAATTCAGAGCGGAACGAAATTTCGGCAACACAGCTTCACTCAAAGCTCGTGTTCAATTCAATTAACGTGTCCCAAAATAATTCTAGAGCGGCAGAGCTGTTATTTGTCTTACGGGCAGCACAGATGTTCCAAGAGATGGGCGAAACGATAGGAATTTCTTTGGCAGCCTTCAAATCAAAGTGCTCTGTGAACGTGGTGCGCATACCACCGACAATGAAATCAGGCTTTGACAATAATTCGGTCAACAACCCATAATCGTCGCTCTCAATCTGTGGCAAATCCTTCACCTTTTCGACAGCGCTTGCGTCGTCGCCCAAAGCTTTGATCAGCGTTGTTTTCCAATGTTTGTGAAGATGCGGAGATGCAAATGGGTAGTTAAAAACGTCCTTGAGAGAACATGACCCGAGGCGATGAATTTCATGCGTCGCATGTGCAGCGAAAACCACAGGCTGTTTTTCCATAACCATGATTTCAATACCGTCTGCATTCGGAGTGTACGTTAAATCCCCGACAAAGACATCAAATTGACCGCTTTGAAGATGATCCAGAGGTCTGCCGTATGCGCTCACCAAAATCTTGAACCGCAAATCCTTGATTTCCCGTCTAATGGATTGCAGTGCTGGTAAAATCAGCGTTCTGGTTGTCAACGGTCCGCAGCCAATCAAAAGCGTACCAGGTCCTGTTTCACGCAAGTCGGCAATCTGGGCGGTATAACGGTCTAAATCGGCCTTTAAGGCAATTGCTATATGTAGGAACTCCTGACCCGTTCGCGTTAACTTGCTGTTATTCCGGTTCCGGTGAAACAGAGGAAACCTCGTATATTCCTCTGCTTGAGCAATATAGCGAGAGAGAGAAGCATTAGACACACCCATTTGGCTGGCAGCTTGTTGAAAGCTACCGGTCTTGGAAAGTGTGAGGAAGGCCGTAAGCGCATTTTCGTTCAGCATTAAATAGCCTTGATTTCAATTTTAGGCCCTTAGGTTCCATAAGTTGAAATGTTAGTAAAGCGGTATTGCGACAAGTGAGTAGCGCCCGCTATCCGTAAATGCGGTCGAAGCACTCCGTTCCATCACTGCAAACAATTCAAAGAGGTTAACATGCTCAAGTTACGATCCATTCTGGTATCGGCAACAACAGCCATTGTCACAGTCGGGGCTATACCAGTCGCAGCCGACACAGACCAACCCAACATTCTGGTAATTATGGCCGATGACGTTGGTTGGGCCAGTTTGGGGAGCTATCATCAGGGTGTCAAAAGCATTGAGACACCCAATTTAGATCAACTTGCGTCTGAAGGTATGCGGTTGACCGATTACTATGCACAGCCCAGTTGCACGGCGGGAAGGTCTGCCTTTATTACAGGGCAATTTCCTGTACGCACCGGCATGCATACGGTTGGTCTTCCCGGAGACCCCAAAAAGGGGCTCAATGAAAACGACCCAACATTGGCCAACATATTGAAATCACTTGGCTATACGACCGGTCAATTTGGAAAAAATCACCTCGGGGATATGAACAAATTCCTACCGACGGTTAAGGGCTTCGATGAATACTGGGGATGGCTCTATCATCTGAATGCAATGGAATATACGGCCGATCCCGACTGGCCAAAGGATCCTGCGTTTGGAGATGTATTTGGTCCTCGTAACATTATTCATGCTTATGCAACCGACACAGTTGACGAAACAGTAGACCCCAGATGGGGTTTGGTTGGAAAGCAACGCATTGTCGATGATGGCCCCGCCCCACCTGAGCGGCAAAAAACACTTGATAATGAGGTAACAGCACACACACTCGATTTTATCGACCGTGCCGTAGAAGGTGACGCACCGTTTTTCGTTTGGATGGCGCCAGCTCGGGCCCATGTATGGACGCACCTCAGTCCGGAATACGAAGCCCTGCTTGGAGATGGCCGTGGCTTGCAGGATGTGGTGATGAAAGAGCTTGACGATAATGTAGGTAAGGTCATGGCTCATCTGCAGGAGCTAGGCATTTCGGAAAATACGATTGTTGTCTTCACTTCAGATAACGGCCCGGAAACCATGACCTGGCCCGATGGCGGAACCACGCCATTCCACGGTGAAAAAGGGACAACGTGGGAAGGTGGATTTCGCGTCCCAGCGATCATTCGCTGGCCGGGGAAAGTCCCCTCCGGTCAGGTTAACAATGGTGTTTTCGACGGTCTAGACTGGATGCCGACACTGGTTGCAGCTGCCGGGGGGCCGGACAACTTGTCTGAAAGACTTCTGGAAGGGTATGAAGGCTATCAGGTACATCTTGATGGATATAACCAGCTGTCTTTCCTAACTGGTGAAAGTGAAAGCAACCGCAAGGAAATAATCTATTATGAAGGTCCTGACCTTCAGGCGGTGCGTTACGGCGACTGGAAAGCGCATTTCACCGTTCAGACACATGGGTGGTCCGGGCCAAAAGATGAACTGAACGCGCCACTCTTGTTTAATTTGCGCCGCGATCCATATGAAAAAGCTGCAGACGAGTCCGGTATGTACACTCGCTGGATGGGTAATAAGATGTGGGCCTTTGGGCCGGCAGCACGTCTTGTTCAGAAACATCTTTCCACCTTTGCCGAATTCCCGCCACGCGGGTCTCAGGTAACAAATCAAGCGCATGTGGAAGAACAGATTTCTTCTGAAGGCGGCATGTCTCAATAGTTGAATTGAAGTATGGAGGGCGGGTTTGCTCCGCCCTCCATTTACTACAAGTTGAAGCGCGGTGATTATCGGCGGGAATGTGATATTTATAGAGCATTGGCATTGACCCCACACAACCATTGCATACAATCCAAAATGCGTAACAGCCGGGGACGGCGATGGCCGCGAAGGTGAAGCCGGAGCCGAAAGACTCCGGTGAACTCTTTCAGAGGTTTAGGAGTGTTTATTTGAAACAGTATAGCAATTTTGAAACAACCATGAATGAGCTTCAACTTCCGCTTATTGAAAAACATGGGCGCAGTTTCCAAGAGTTTTCGAACGCTGAACTCGTTACAAGTTTTTTTAACATTCTGGTTGCATATCCTAGTAATGTTCTTTTGGAATTAGGTGCGCATCGAGCGATGACCTCGCGGCTCTTTCGCAGGGGACGTCCAGATCGAACCGCTATAGCAATAGAGGCTAATCCCTTCAATTTTGAGAAGTATCGCGCGAATGTGGAACGAAACGGGACTATCTACAAAAACCTTGCAGTGACGGATCAAACCGGGCCTGTTGAATTGATCCTAAGTGATGGCGACATGGATCGAAAACGGGGACACACGAAAACAACCAATTCCATACTGAAAAAGAAAAGTTACCATGCCACTAAAAACGTTACAGTGCAGGGTGTGACTTTTGATGATCTCATTGATGATTTACGCGCACGTGATGAAATCCCCGAACTGAAAAAGGAACGGCCAAGCCTTTGGATTGATGTTGAAGGTGCGTTAAGTATGGTTCTGGATGGTGCAATAAATAAACTACCAGAATGCTTAATGGTGTTTGCCGAGGTGGAAAAAGAAAGCCTGTTTGAGGGGCAAGTAACTATCGACAAAATAATTCCGCAATTTTCGAAGCTTGGATTTTTCCCCTTCCTAAAGGACTGCGAATACCATCCAAAGCAATACAATATTATTTTTCTGAACGAAAAGTTCTTCAAGGAAGACGATGTTGTTGTGGAACGAGAGCGATTTCTATCTGCTTTACGTGAGTTCAGTGGCAATTGACTGAGTTCAGACAGGGTTATCACACCCCAGATCAGCTCATCGCGGAGTGTCTGACGTCAGCGCTTATAGGTCCAAATAAGGGCATTTGTTAAGAGAGTGTTTGTTGCTCATCGTAGACACTGAGGAGTGGACGATGAGAAAGACAACGAGAGCCCTGGCGAGAAGACAAACAAATGGCCAGAACGGACCTTCGGCCAGAACTTTCTCGGCTTGTGCAGCCAGTGTATCGAACCCGCGCCGCATGTCCGTCACGCCAACAGCAAGCCAAACACGTGTGTTGCTAGGAACGGGGATCAAATCGACAATCCCTGCGCCAAACCAACAACGGCTAGAAGCGATGTTGAGCCTTCGATCAGAACACGGCGACCATCTAAAAGTGCGATAACCAATCAATCTCTTGAAACAATCGCCGACTCGCCAGCCGGAAAACGCTCTCGAAAGCCGCTCGAAAACGCCAAGAATAGAGCGGAACGAGAATATGGGAGTCGCGGGAGATCACCACACGTCAAGACAGAGACGCCAACACGGAACGCATTGCAATCAACTGTTTTCATTGCGGAAAAAATTGGTACCCAAGGCCGGACTCGAACCGGCACGCCTCGCGGCGGGGGATTTTGAATCCCCTGCGTCTACCATTCCGCCACTTGGGCACTGAAGCCTTCTCTAGCGAAGCTGAAACCCGAGGTCCAGCCCTACAATTGCTCCTTGCTTGATAATTTACGAAATTTTCGCGGGCCGTTGAATACGCGAGCCGCGACATCATGTTCGATCCATCACTCTTGACCCGCGCTTTGGCCCGTGATCTGTGGCAAGCAATAAAACTAAATGGATCAGGCGCATGCTCAAAGGCCTTTACGACTGGACAATCAGAATGGCCGACCATCCGCGCGCCCTATGGGTGTTGGCAGGTGTGTCCTTTGTCGAGAGCTCATTTTTCCCAATACCGCCTGACATTTTGATGATCCCGATGATCCTGGCACGCCCCAACCGGGCCTGGCTGATCGCGTTGGTTGCTTTGGTCTCTTCTGTGCTGGGCGGCATGCTCGGCTATGCCATCGGCGCCTTTGCCTTTGAACAAATCGGCCAGCCGATTCTGGAATCCATGGGAAAAGCAGATTCCATGGCCGAGTTCAGCACCAAATTTAACGACTTCGGGTTTTGGGCGGTCCTGACCGCAGGCGTCACCCCTTTCCCCTACAAGGTGATCACCATCATGTCAGGTTGGACTGGCATGCCGCTGATGACGTTTATAGCAACATCCATTCTGGCGCGCGGCATCCGCTTCTTTTTGGTCGCGGGTCTGCTATGGAAATTTGGTGAGCCCATCCGTAACTTCATCGAAAAACGCCTTGGGTTGATGTTCACCCTCTTCATCATCCTGCTTGTTGGTGGGTTCTATCTGGTGAAACACCTATGACAGCTCAACGCACATTTATCTTGCTGGCTGCGGCAGGCTCGGCCCTGACCCTCGCAATGGCCTTTGGCTTTCAACACATTGGCGGCATGGCCCCGTGCAAGCTGTGCCTATGGCAACGCTGGCCTCACGCCGCTGCGGTTGTCATCGGCGCATTGGCCCTTGCCCTGCCCGCACGTATCTTGTGCTGGTTCGGCGCGCTGGCCGCACTATCCACGGCCGCAGTTGGTGGCTACCACACTGGTGTGGAGCGCGGCTGGTGGGAAGGACCCGCCACATGCACATCTTCTGGCGCATCAGGCATGTCAGCGGATGACCTGTTTGATCAGATCATGGCCGCGCCTGTCATTCGTTGCGACGAAGTCCCATGGGAGCTGTTCACCCTGTCCATGGCCAGCTGGAACATGATCCTATCCCTGCTTCTGGCCGGCATCTGGGTGCAGGCCGCGCGCAAAGGCTAACTCAGTCAATCTGTTTCTCTGCAATCGACAAAAGCCATTGATGCACCGCATCAGAGGCTTTGCTACGCTTTGCGGGTTTTTCAGCCAGAAGATAGAAATCATTCTGCCCCACTAGCACCTCGGGCCGGATCTGCACCAACCGCCCCTCCTCAATATCGCGCGCGACAAGAAAACGACCAACAAGAGCAACGCCCTGCCCCGCAAGTGCAGCGTCTATCGCCAATGAAGTTTGGCTTAACCGTACCCCGCTGTCACTGCGGTTGTGAAATCCAAACCGCGCCAAATATTCTGGCCAAAGATCGTGCGCATCATGCAGTTTGGGCATCTCCGCCAACTCATCCGGCGCTAAAGGCAGTGATCTCCCCGCCATCACGGGCGGCGCGGCAATGGCAATGATTTCCTGCGGGAACAGATGAGAGGCCTCAACCCCAGAGCCAAAGGGGGGTTGCCCCTGCCGCACCGCCAGATTGATACCATCACTGTGAAAGCTAGAGACCCGTTCCGTGGCCAGAACCCGCAGATCGATATCGGGATGTGCCTGCGAAAACGCCGCAAGATTGGGGATCAGCCATTTCGCCGCAAAGGTTGGCGTCACGCTGATCAGAACCTTCCCCGGCTGCGGGCGTAGGGTTTTGGTCGCCTCGCGCAGTTCCTCAAACGCGACTTGAACCCGCGCATGATACCCACGCCCAGCCAGCGTAAATGCCAAACCCTTGGGTAACCGTTCAAACAAGGGCATGCCCAGATGGGCCTCCAAGGCGCGCACCTGCTGGGCCACAGCGCCTTGCGTCACGCCCAGCGCATCAGCCGCGGCACGAAAGCTCAGATACTGGCCTGACGCCTCGAACGCGCGCAGCCCATTGAGAGGAGGGAGTTGATCCATAATGCGATAGTAATTCTACTGTCAGAACAAATCAATTCTGTCGCGCAATTCTATTTTGAGACAGATAAATTAAACACAACAGAGAAAGGAATACAGCATGTCAGTAGAAAAAGTAGCACTCATCACTGCAGGTGGCAGTGGTCTTGGCGCCGCCGCAGCCCGGCGCCTGGCCGCCGATGGTTTTCGGGTTGGCATCCTGTCCTCCTCCGGCAAGGGCGAGGCCCTGGGCAATGAACTGGGTGGTTTTGGTGTCACCGGCTCCAACCTTATCCCTGGTGATCTGGCCACACTGGTCGAGGGCGCAAAATCCCGTTGGGGGCGCGTTGATGTACTAGTCAATTCCGCCGGTCATGGCCCCAAGGGGGACGTGCTCGATATCTCGGATGACGACTGGCATCTGGGAATGGACTACTATCTGATGAACGTCATCCGCCCCACCCGTTTGGTCACACCAATCATGCAAGGGCAAGGCAGTGGATCAATCATCAACATCTCGACCTTTGCCGCGTTTGAGCCCGATCCACTGTTTCCCACCTCCGGCGTCTTCCGTGCCAGCCTCGCCGCCTTCTCCAAACTCTACGCTGATCGTTATGCCACCCAGGGGATTCGCATGAACAATGTCTTGCCCGGCTTCATCGACAGCCTGCCCGAAACAGATGACCGCAAAGCCCGCATTCCCATGGGGCGGTATGGCACCGTGGCCGAGGTCTCCTCGCTAATCGGTTATCTGGCGTCATCCGGCAGCACATACATGACAGGCCAGAACCTGCGCGTTGACGGGGGGTTGACCAATGCAGTCTGATCAAATCCTCCCCCCCGACCGTTCCGAGCGCATCGCTTTCATCATTAAATGGCTTGCCTCTGTTATCCAGATCATGGGCTACACCGCCACCGCCTTTGGCTGGACACCGTGGAACCTCTATCTATTCCTGATCGGTGTTCTAGGCTGGGGCACGGTTGGCATCTTGTGGAACGATCGCGCCATCATGCTCATCCACATCGTTGCGCTCTTTGCCATGTTGGCGGGCATGGCAGGCAGCTAACCCAACACCCCAAGGTTCAGCTAAATCAGTGGCGGTAAAACCAAAGCCGGTTATACTGCCATTACTTACAATGACCGGGTGATATTATGTTCAAGACCATTGTCGTCGGAATTGACGGATCAGAAATCTCAGACAATGCGCTGCGCGTCGCCTGTGAACTAGCGCAAAAATTTGCGGCCGAAATCCACCTGATCCATGTCCCACAACCACAAACAGTTGCATTTGCGATGGGCGCGCTGACTGGCTATCACACAGCAACATCCATGCCCACCTCGGACGAGGTCAAAACCGCAGGTAACAAGATTTTGGATGCAGGAAAGGCCATTGCAAAGACCGGCGGTGTCGACATTGCGCAAGCACATTTAAAATCTGGTGACCCAGCCAACCAGATCACCGAATATGCCGAGGCCTGCGAGGCCGACCTGATCGTTACCGGCCGGCGTGGTTTGGGCAGTCTTGGCGCCCTCATCCAAGGCAGCACCTCACAAGCCGTCAATCACAAGGCCAAATGCGCCTGTCTTTCGGTGACCTGACACTCCGACCAACCACAATCAACGACAGCTCCCTCTATTGATGCAGGTCAATGTCGGCAGAATACGTCTAGCGTATGCTTTGGATGCTTTGGATGCTTTGGATGCTTTGGATGCTTTGGATGCTTTCATCAAAGGAGGAAAGGATATGTTCAAGAATATTGTCGTTGGAATCGACGGATCGGACTCTGCGGAACATGCGCTGCGTGTCGCCTGTGACATGGCACAGAAATACGCGTCTGAGATCCACCTGATCCATACCCCCCAACCCCAAACAGTCGCATTTGCGATGGGTGCTGTGCCGGGCTACCACGTTGCCACGACCATGCCATCGCCAAAAGAGGTCGAGGATGCAGGAAACAAAATTCTTGAAACTGGCAAAGCCGTCGCAAAAACCTGCAATATCGACGTTACGCAGGCACATCTGAAAAATGGTGACCCCGCCGACCACATTACAAATTATGCCGAAAACTGCGGCGCAGACCTGATTGTCACCGGTCGCCGTGGTCTGGGAAACGTCGGCGCACTCCTGCAAGGCAGCACATCGCAAGCCATCAACCACAAGGCCAAATGCGCCTGTCTTTCGGTGGCTTGACAAACAGACACCTCACGTTGTGACCCAAAGGACCAAGCGGCACTTGTAAAAAGGTCCGCTCTGAGCTCATTGTGGCGGATGCTGCGCAGGTGCTGAATGACCGCGTTTCTATTTCAGCAGTTTGTTCCCCTCCAAGGACTGGGCGAAGCTTGTCTTCGACAAAACCTGAAACTTCGTGTCGGTGAGCTCAGCGCTTAGGACCCGATCGCAACGGAATGTTCGCATAGCGTCGCGGAGGTGATCGACGGCAAGCACATACCAGATCGGATAGTTCAGTAGAAGGTAATGCGCTTCTATCTCGCGGGTGGTGATCTTATCGTCGTCCTTATAGCGGATACTCACGTTTGTCTGATCGAGAAAACCCTGGTGCAGTTTCTGGACCGCCTTACCATCGGCCAAAACAACTGACCCTTGAACGAAGGTCGAAGCCGTCTCGCCGATCAGTATTCGAGACTTTAGCCGATCAACTCTCTCCCTTTTCTCCGCCGAGAATGAGGCGATGAGTTGCCGTCTGATGGATGCTAGGTTCGCAAGGAAAATCGGTGACTTCATCTGCTCGGCAACGGAAATGCTGATTAGAAGGTCGACCGCTTCAGGGTAGCTCAAGTTGAGGCGCCCGATGCCCCAGTGACGATCCAGCCGAACGCCGCCACCGCGTCCGCGATCCGAGTCAATTGGGAGGCCCTGGTCTCGCATCAGCTGCAAATCGCGTGAGATTGTGCGCTCGCTTACATCATGGGATTCAGCCAGCTCCTTGATGGTGCTGAACCCTTCTTGCTTGAGGTGTGCTGCCAAAAGTTCAAGCCGTCTGAGCCGATCATATGAATTTGCGCGCGCCATTCCATAAATACGACATAAAATGTCATATTAAGCAATAAATATCTTCGTGACACAACGACCATTGAAGGAGAAAAGATGTCACCAGTTACTGTTCTTGCACCCATCAAACTTGCTGAGGGTAAAACTGAGGCCGATCTGCTTGCAGCCTCGAAGGCGTTCCAAAAGGACTTTGTCGCGCATGAAGCAGGCGTGTTGCGTCGTGAGCTTGTTCGCAAGTCTGACGGAACCTACCTCGATATCGTCCAGTTCCGAAGCCGCGACGACTACCAAGACGTTATCAAGAAAGAAATGGAATCGCCCGTTTGCGCGATGTTCTTTTCAGTCATGGACCTCAGTGACTTCGACCATGAAGCCGAGATGGATGTCTATGTCTCGCTTGAAACACATTGAACAAGAGTTTTGCGGTCCTGCTTCGGGGCCGCAAAACGCAGAAACAGACATTCAATCTGCAAAAGCGAACGGCGGTTTCGTCCCGCTTAGCCGCCGTTGGATGAACCACCTAAGATTATGGTCAACACGATCAGGTACGCACGACGGTTCCGTTTCAGATCATTTATGCAAGAAGCCTAAGATCAGCACTATCCAACAGTCATCCGTCACTGCGAATCAGATTGCCTCATCAAATCTTTTGGCACAGCTTGGCCCTTTGGCGACGATCCTTTGTATACCAATCATCCGGGTCCACGGGTTGATTGTGCCGGCAACGCGCGCCTTTTAGGTTTGAAGAAAACGGAACACTGGTCAGAACACTAACCTGTGTCAGCGATGAAATGCGGCGAGTCATGGCGTGCCTCCTGCGATTGAAAACCTGCAATCACCCTGCCCCTGTGTCGGACATCAAACCACGGCCTCGATCCGGTAGAACCCGTAACAACCCGTAAATCACCCCGAATTCACTTGGCGAAGTGATAGGGCGGATGTCATGCTTATGGCATGGCCCATGACGCATCTCTCTTTGCCCGCAAACTAAAAGATTGGCGCGCACGCAATGGCACCCACGGGCGTGTCACACAAGAAGGTCTGGCCGAGATTTTAGGGGTGAGCATCGAAGCGATCAGCAAATACGAGCGCTCGCTCTCTTTCATTCGCGGTGATCTTGAACACAGACTAAACGAACGGCTTGGTTGGGCATCTCCCGACATTCTGGCCTGCCGTACAGATTGGGAGGCGCGTCACTCTTCTCCATCAGACAACAACACCTACCACTTACTTGATGATCATTCGGTGAATACGGCGTTTGATGGCTCGTGGAAAACGGCAGCACGTGCCTCAATCGAATTTGCGGATGACGTTTTGGGGCATGTTCCACCCCAGTTTGCGGCCAACGAAAGTATCTTCGGGCCGATCTACGAGGTTCACCGTGATCACTGGTGTGCCGTCATGTGTAATGGCCAGATGGTGGCTAAATGGGCCCTGCCTTTTCTCATCCCCGAAGACGAAGCCCGCTTCCGCTCAGGCGAACTGGTTGAAACCGAGCTTTCGCTTGACCGCATTCACCGTCCTATTCTGCCCGGCACTTACTTTGGCTACTGCCCCATTCTCGCCGTTGGTCCAGGCCATCAAGCCGCCACGACCCTATTGCTGTCATCTTTCATCGATTTTCTGGAGACCGAAGCCCGCCGTGGCGTCTTACTGCATGGTATTGGAACGATCTCCTGTTCTGCCGGAGGTGAACAGATCTGCCGCGATCTAGGCATGGTTCATTTGCGCAATCACCAAACTGAGCCGACTTATGGAGTGTGGGAGCTAACCGGGGTCGGAATTGCCAACTCCATCTTCGCCCGCCGCAGCCCCTTCTTAAGGCAATGCTACTGCGATGAGTTCGGCACCTGACCCAGATCTGCGAGTTGCGTACCAAACCCGCGTACAAGTGGTACAGGTTGTACGCAAATTTGCGTCTAACCAGTCGAAGATTTGCGTGTGCTCAGCAGCAGGCTGGTTTCCGAGCTGGCGATCCCGTCAAACTTGCGGATCTGCGCGAGAATCTTATCCAGATGCTCCAGTGTTGCCGTTCCAATCTCGACGATCAGATCCCAGCGCCCGTTGGTGGTATGAATCGCCCGCACCTCTCGCAGGCCATTGAGTTGCCTCAATATTCTCTCCATTCCGCGCCCTTCAATTCCCAACGACATCAAACCGCGCACCGGATCCAACGCGGTTTCGCCCTTCAAAACAACGGTAAACCCTACGATCTCACCATTTTGTTTAAGTCGCTCAATCCGCCCGCGCACAGTGGTCCGCGACACTCCCAGCGTTATGGCCAGATCAGACAAAGAAGCCCGCGCATTGTGCCGAAGTGCTGAGATAAGCTGCTGGTCAGTATCGTCCATTTTGCTCACTATAAAGTTCATTTTGGTAAATTCAGTTCCATTATGTGCAAAATGATGCCTTTAACGCAACCGCTTTAGCGGTATTTATATATTATCACTCGAAAAGGATTGTACCATGCCCCCCCATTCCTGCATTCTGATTGGCGCACCCGTCGACAGCGGCAAACGCCGCCGTGGCTGTATCATGGGACCAGATGCCTACCGTGTTGCAGGCCTGTCCGAAACATTGTCCGAGCTCGGCTACCGTGTCGAGGATTGGGGCAACCTTGCCGCCACTGAAAATTCAAACGCAAAAAATCTGCCAGATCATATTCACGCCGGAGAAGAGACCATCGGCTGGACCAACGCATTGATTAACAGTGCCGAGGCCGCGATGGACCAGGGTCTGCCAATCTTTCTGGGCGGCGATCACAGCCTTTCACTTGGCTCCGTAGCCGGAGTGGCTAATCACGCAGCTAAATCTGAACGCCCGCAGTTTGTACTTTGGCTGGATGCACATAGTGACTTCCACACCCCTCAATCAACCGCCTCGGGCAACCTGCACGGCACGCCACTGGGCTATGTAACTGGTCGAGAAGGATTTTTTGGCTTCCCAGAAGTGACGAACCCGATTCCACAAGAAAACATCTGCATCATCGGTTTACGTTCTGTTGATCAGGCCGAACGCGAAGCCCTGCAAAGCACAGACATTCGCTATCACGACATGCGCCAGATTGATGAACATGGCATTGCTCGGCCTCTGACAACGTTTCTGGAGCACGTTGCCCAACAAAATGGCGCGTTACATGTGTCTTTGGACGTCGATTTTCTTGACCCATCTTTCGCCCCTGCAGTCGGCACAACCGTACCTGGCGGTGCAACTGTACGAGAAGCGCATCTGGTTATGGAAATGATCAGCGACAGCGGCTTGATGACTTCTCTTGATCTGGTCGAACTCAACCCTTTCCTTGATGAGCGTGGAAAAACCGCACAGGTGATGGTCGATCTGACAGCCTCGGCCTTTGGCCGCCGCGTCTTTGACCGCCCGACAAGAGCCTTCACATGAGCATTCAAGCCCCTTCCAGCGTGGTTATGATTCGTCCAGATCAATTCCACCCAAACCCTCAAACCGCTGGCGACAACGTCTTTCAAACCGAATTGGACACTGATGCCGTCACCATCGCCGCACGGGCACAAAGCGAGTTTGATCAAGCAGTTGAAACACTGCGAGAGGCTGGCATCGAGGTCCATGTTTTTCAAGATCACGGCGCTGATACGCCGGATTCTGTTTTTCCGAACAACTGGTTCTCCACTCACGCTGGCGGATCAATCGCAATTTACCCGATGTATGCCCAGAACCGCCGCCGCGAGCGTCGCGCCGATGTGATCGAGCTGCTTAAACGCGATTACCGTGTACAGGAAGTCATCGACTATTCCGGGCTGGAACCCGATGGCCTTTATCTCGAAGGCACCGGTGCCATGGTGATCGATCATCTGACGCGCGTGGCTTATGTCGCGCGCTCTCATCGGGCTGATCCGATTTTGCTGGAACGGTTTTGCACCCAATTTGGCTACGAGCCGGTCGTGTTCGATGCAGTCGATCAGAATGGCGTACCAGTCTATCACACCAACGTTTTGATGGCGATTGGCACAAAGATCGTGATGATCAGCCTTGAAATGATCCCAGATACAAATCGTCGCGCAGAAATCGCAAGGCGCCTGCGCGAACCAGATCGCGAAATCATTGACCTAACGCCTGCACAAATCCATGCTTTTGCCGGTAACGCTATTGAGCTGTCCTCGCCCGAAGGCCGGGTTCTGGCACTATCACAATGTGCGTTTGACGCCCTGACCACCAATCAGATCAACCAGCTGGAAAGGTCGGTCCGGCTACTCCACTTATCTATCCCTACACTGGAAAGTGCAGGCGGCTCGGTGCGCTGTATGCTCGCCGGCATCCACCTTTCCAAGCGCACCCATTAAGAAAGAGCGATTACAATGTTGCAACCTTCAGACAAAGCCCTCGTTCCCTTTGTATCCGTCGACGACATGATGAAGCTGGTCCACCACATCGGTATTGAGCCGATGCTGACAGGGATTGCCGAATATATCGAAGCCGACTTTCGTCGGTGGGAGCTATTCGACAAAACCCCACGTATCGCCAGCCATTCAAAGGAAGGCGTGATTGAGCTAATGCCAACTTCGGATGGCGAGGTTTATGGCTTTAAATACGTCAACGGCCACCCCAAGAATACCAAAGACGGGCTACAAACCGTCACCGCATTCGGCCTGTTGGCAGATGTAAATACCGGCTATCCTGTGTTGCTAACCGAAATGACCGTTCTGACCGCACTGCGCACAGCGGCCACCTCGGCCATGGTGGCCAAATACTTGGCACCGAAAGGTTCGACCACCATGGCGATGATCGGCAATGGCGCACAATCGGAATTCCAAAGCCTCGCGATGAAGGCGATCTGTGGCATCGATAGCGTCCGCCTGTATGACATAGACCCAGCCGCAACAGACAAAGCCGCCCGCAATCTGGCCGGTATGGGGTTGAACGTTGTGAAATGCACATCGGCCGAAGCCTCGATGGAAGGCGCACAGATCATCACCACCTGCACCGCCGATAAGCAGTGCGCCACAATTCTGACCGACAACATGATTGGATCAGGCGTCCACATCAATGCCATCGGCGGCGATTGCCCCGGCAAAACCGAACTGGCACCGGCGATCTTGCACCGCAGCGATATTTTTGTGGAGTTCCCTGAGCAAACTCGTATCGAGGGTGAGATTCAGCAGATGGCAGATGATCACCCCGTTACAGAGATGTGGGAAGTAATTTCTGGCAAAACCCAAGGCCGCACCAGCGCCGAGCAGATCACACTGTTCGACAGCGTCGGATTTGCTATCGAAGATTTCAGTGCTCTGCGTTATGTCCGCGATCATATCAAAGGCACAGGGCTGTTCATCGATCTGGACCTTTTGGCCGATCCAGATGACCCGCGTGATCTGTTTGGGATGGTTCAGCGCGCTGAGCCCTGAACAGCGTAACGTTCCGCGGCATCCCATCCAGCCCAGCCTTGCCAAAGGGGGCAATTTCCGTGAAAAGCGGCATGCACCCCTTGGTAGAGCTATTGGTCAGATATGAAGTATTCAATCGTCATTCCCGTTTTCAACTCTGGTTCGAAGATTGTCACTACGATCGAAAGCCTGCTACAGCAGGCTTCGGTCCTCAAGGGCGCAGACAGTGTTCATGTGATCGTTGTCGACGGTGCATCAACCGATGATACGCTTGAACATGTCCGCGCGTTTGATGACCCTCGCATCGATATTATATCAGAACCAGACAACGGCATGTACGACGCTTTGGCCAAGGGCTTGGCGAAGATATCCGAAAGCGACGTAACAAGTTATTTGCCCGCTGGCGAACGGTATGATCGCTATACCTTCGAAATCGTTTCGATGGTGTTTGGCAAATACGAGAAAATCAAGTGGCTGACAGGTCGCGCCATTGCACGAAACTGCTTTGGGCATATTCACGATGGTCGCCTGCGCCACCCTTTCCATCGCAACCTGATTGACTGCGGCATGTACGGCACGCGGCTGGATGCTATTCAACAAGAAAGCACTCTTTGGCGTTCTAGTGAGGATTTTCAGATTGATCTTGAGCGCCTTAAGACATTCAAACTGGCCGGTGATTATTTTCTATGGAAATCACTCGCAAAACAAAATGAACTTCACGTTGTGAACGCTCACCTAGGATCATTCACGTTTGAGGGTGATCAATTATCTCAGCAGGTTCCTGGTGCCTATCGCGCAGAAATGCGCACGATACGACGAAAACCAACAGTGCTGGAACGCCTGCACGGTTTGGTACTGCGCAAACGCGAAAAACGGACCCTGCCAAAGCCTTCTGCAAGCCGCATGGTGACATTTCATCTCGATTCTGAAGAGTGGGTCCTGAACGACTAAGCCCCATCCAAACAATCGGTGCGTTTATCTTTCATCACATCCCTTCACAAATCTGCGTAACATTTGATTTATTGGGCCAGATCGGCCACAAATCAATCCAGCTACCAGACCGGGATGAACCATGCGCCTGCTGATCACCATGACTATCGCCATGACGTTTGTGGCACAGCTTGTCTTAGCTCAATCTGACAGCGTCTTCCGGCAGGCTCATGATGTTGGCAAAGGAGATCGATCCAGCCTTGATCCAATCTCACAAGGCCGGGTGTTGCAAGTTACGGAAAAGATCATGAACCGGCTGGCCCGCCCCGACTCTGATGGCCTGCCGCAGCCGGACCTTGCGACCGAATGGTACACCAACAAAGACGGCACAGTTTGGACCATAAGGCTGCGTGATGGCGTGCGGTTCCACGATGGCAGTACATTTGATGCTAGCGATGTAGTTTATACTTTTAATCGCACGCTTGACCCTGCCACCAATAGCCCCGCTCAATCATTGCTCAAAATGATGACCAATATCGATGCACCGGACGATCTGACGGTTCGTTTTAGCCTGAAATCAACTTTTGCCGATCTTCCTCTTTTACTGATGGACCCCAGATTACGGATTATCCCTGATGGCTCTGGCGGAAAAATCGCCCAAACCGGTATCGGCACCGGTCCTTTCATGGTCGAAAAGTTTGACCCTGACGGTATCACACAACTTGTGGCCAATCCCGACTACTGGGAGGGCGCGCCCTACATTGAACGCATGGAAATTATAGGTGTGCCGGATTCCCAGGCGCGGTTGCAGGCATTTTTGGCCGGACAGCTGGATATGGAACGTGGCATTTTGCCCCTACTTCGCCGTGCTTTGTCAAAATCAGACCGTTACATCATTCAAGACATTCCCACCGGCAACTGGTCAGGCTTTGTCTTTCGAACTGATATCGCGCCCTTTACCGATGCCCGTGTCCGCCGCGCGATCCGTTTGGCAGTTGATCGTGAGGAGCTGTTGAAACTGGCATTGGACGGGGGGGGCACAATATCCTGCGACACCCCCGTTGCCCCAGATGACCAGTACCGCGCCACGATGAGCTGCCCACAGGATATCGGAGCTGCGCGGGCATTGCTGGCCGAGGCAGGCTATCCCTATGGCATCAATGTTGACCTGCATATATCGACGATAGATCAAGCTTGGTCAGCGATGGCCGTTGCCTTTCAGCAGCAAGTTGCCAAGGCAGGTATTAACGTCAACATCGTTAAGGCCTCTGCCGATGGATACTGGACAGAGATCTGGAAAAACAAGGATGGTTTCGCCACCAGTTGGTCCGCCCGCCCCGCAGATCAGGTGCTGAATGAAGCCTATCATTCAAACGCCAACGGCAATGAAAGCTATTACCGTGACCCAAACTTTGAGCTGATGTTACTGGCCGCTCGCAAAGAGCTGAATTTTGAGGCTCGGCGACACCTGTACATTCGCGCGCAAGAACATCTAGCCGACACCTCGGGAACACTTATTCCCTTTCACCGCAGTCAGCTAGTGGGCCTGTCAAAACGCGTGCGGGACTTGGATCCGGTGCGCAGCGATGTGATCCGCTGGCATATGGTCAAGCTGATTGATCATGAGGCAGAGGTAAACTAGTTGTTCATGCCCCAAATTGCATGAACTTTTATGTTTTAAAACAAGGGTTCAAAAAAATCACGCGCAATAAATGTAAAGAAATGCGCCAATTTCAGTAATAATTCTCGCAAAACCGGTTGACGCCCCTTTTCCACAGACATAGTGTCTCGCACACGCAGCGAAGGAGTCGCGCAATGAACGCGCTAGTCGTAATTCTAGGCAAAAGGCGCATGGGCCGGTAACGGACACCATAACGGTACCCCATGCGCCCCCGAAGATCGGGGGCTTTTTTTATGCGTATAACGATGACGTCACGAACGGAGCGATAGTATGACACGTCAGATGAGCGGAGCGAAAATGGTAGTCCAAACCTTGAGGGATCAGGGTGTGGATGTCGTGTTCGGATACCCCGGTGGCGCCGTGCTACCGATTTATGACGAAATCTTTCAGCAAAACGATATTCGCCACGTACTTGTCCGCCACGAACAAGGTGCGGTTCATGCCGCTGAAGGGTATGCCCGTTCAACAGGCAAGCCCGGTGTTGTTCTAGTGACATCCGGTCCAGGGGCGACCAATGCCGTGACCGGCATCACCGATGCGTTGCTTGATTCCATCCCGCTAGTAGTTTTGACCGGGCAGGTTCCGACCTTCATGATCGGCAACGATGCCTTTCAGGAAGCCGACACAGTTGGCATCACCCGCCCTTGCACCAAGCACAACTGGCTGGTCAAAGACACCGGTGATCTGTCGGACACTCTGCATCAGGCGTTCCACGTTGCCACCTCTGGCCGCCCCGGCCCGGTTGTTGTCGACATCCCCAAGGATGTTCAGTTCGCCAGCGCCGAATACACCCCTCCCGGCAAGGCTAAAACCAGTCATTATCAACCTCCTGTCAAAGGCGATCTGGAAACGATCACCGAACTGGTTGAGGCGCTGGAAACTGCTGAGCGCCCCCTGTTTTACACAGGTGGTGGCGTGATCAATTCCGGCACAGCCGCAAGCCAGCTTTTACGTGAGTTGGTTGAGGCCACAGGTATTCCGATTACCTCAACCCTGATGGGCCTGGGCGCTTATCCAGCCTCGGGCAAAAGCTGGTTGGGCATGCTGGGTATGCACGGTCTTTATGAGGCCAACATGGCCATGCATGACTGCGATCTGATGATTAACATCGGTGCGCGTTTTGATGACCGGATCACCGGGCGCGTCGATGCGTTCAGCCCGGGTTCAATCAAGGCGCACATCGATATCGATCCATCCTCGATCAACAAGGTAATCAAGGCGGACATTCCAATTGTGGGCGATGTAGGTCACGTGTTGGAAGACCTGCTCAAGGTTTGGAAATCGCGTGGCCGCAAGGTCAACCGCGAAGGTCTGCAGCAATGGTGGGCGATGATCGAAGACTGGAAAAAGGTCAACTGTCTGGCATTCACTCAAGAAGGCAAAGTCATCCGGCCACAGCATGCGCTGTCCCGACTTGAAGCTCTGACTAAAGATCACGATCGCTATATCTGCACCGAAGTTGGCCAACACCAGATGTGGGCGGCGCAATATCTGAACTTCGAGGACCCAAACCGCTGGATGACCTCGGGTGGCTTGGGCACTATGGGCTATGGCTTCCCGGCCTCAATCGGTGCGCAGATGGCACACCCGGAATCATTGGTTATCAACGTGGCAGGCGAGGCCTCGTGGCTGATGAACATGCAGGAAATGGGCACAGCGATGCAGTTCAATCTGCCGGTGAAACAGTTCATTCTTAACAATGAACGCCTTGGCATGGTACGCCAGTGGCAAGAGCTGCTGCATGGACAGCGCTATTCGCACAGCTGGTCAGAATCTCTGCCCGACTTTGTGAAACTCGCCGAAGCGTTTGGCGCCAAAGGCATCATCTGCTCAGATCCGGCGGATCTGGATGACGCAATCATGGAAATGATCAACTACGACGGGCCCGTGATTTTCGACTGTCTGGTTGAAAAGCATGAAAACTGCTTCCCGATGATCCCATCAGGTGAGCCACATAACAAAATGTTGCTGGGTGAAGCATCAACCGAAGACGCAATCGGAAATACTGGCGCGGTGCTTGTGTAAGCGTTTCTTCTTCGCTGACACACATCCAAAGGAAAGGCGTATAAATGTCTGCTCTAAAAATCAAAAAAGGCGCGAACAAGCATTCGGCCTATAACCTGCGCCCTACGTTTTCCGACGTGGTTGAATCGCACACATTGGCCGTAATCGTCGACAACGAACCCGGCGTTCTGGCACGTGTGATTGGTCTATTTTCAGGCCGTGGCTATAACATCGATAGCCTGACCGTGGCCGAAGTTGACCATACTGGACACATGTCGCGCATCACGATCGTAACCAAAGGAACGCCACAGATCATCGAACAGATCAAGGCACAGCTTGGGCGGATTGTCTCGGTCCATGAGGTGCATGATCTTACGGTCGAAGGTGATTCAGTTGAACGCGAGCTGGCTTTGGTTCGAGTGCATGGCTCAGGCGAGCAACGGGTCGAAGCGTTGCGTCTCGCCGAGATTTTCAGGGCACAGGTCGTCGATTCAACACATGAAAGCTTTGTGTTCGAGCTGACAGGCGCACCTGATAAGATCGATGCCTTCGCTGAACTAATGCGCCCGCTGGGACTAGGCCGTATCGCCCGGACCGGTGTCGCAGCCCTGTCACGCGGACGTTGATCTGCTCTTTGACGTTTGTTTAGAACGATATCAATTACAAAATCAAAAGCCCTGATCGCGATATATGCGATCAGGGCTTTTTAGCGGTAAATGACCATGAACTTTCCGCGCGGAAAAGCGAACCTTTCTCAGACACTTCTAAGCTGCTGACCACCTGGTATTGCCGGGCCTTTACTTGCCCGTAGCTTACGCGGCGTGCCAAAGGGAATGACCTTTGCACCACCAGTCTGCCCCGTCTCAATTTCCATCGCCTTTTTCGGATCTTGTACAGTCTTCAAACTGGAGGCCAGCTGCGGATATGCGTCGGGCTGTACCAATTGTGCATTAGTCGCCAAACGCATGTTGCCATCGTCGGCAATATCAAATTGCACCAGATCACCAGCTTCGATCTTGCAAACGTTGTGACCTTGAAGAACAGAACTGTTCAAAAAAGCTAAGTCCCCGTGATCTTCACACCAAATCACAGCACGGTTACTAATTTGATCGTTCCAAAGTATTACCCCAAACATGCGTCCCCCTATTTTACGCAATAGGGTCATTATCGGCATTCAAACCGTTTCTGGTATGCCTATTTGCGTGTCCATTATGCATAATTTGTGTCACCCATTTGGAATAACGACGCCAATTAGCGTCATCAGTGTCTTGGGACACATAAAATCGGAAAGCCGATAACTAGAAACCAATGAAATGAGTGTAGTAGTACATTCACAATCCTACAGAGCGGTCCATTTCGTGAATTATGCCTCCTCCCCTAGTATTGCCGCCCAGCATGAACCTGCTGCATTGCGAAAGGTTTTTGGCGAAAATCTCCGAGCGCTTTGCGCGCAACATCCATCTGTTGCCGGAATCTGCCGCGAGCTAAAGATCAACAGAACGCAATTCAATCGTTATTTGTCAGGTGAAAGCTTCCCTCGCCCCGACGTTCTGAGCCAAATCTGCCACTATTTCGGCGTCGACGCCCGGATTTTGCTGGAACCAATCAACAGCCTGAAGGCACGCAATATTGACCTACTGAACCATCCGGTTCTAAGTGGTTTTTTTGGTTCTGGTCCTGTTCATGTTGATGATAAGATTTTCCCAAGCGGATTTTATCGTTTTGTCCGACGTAGTTTCATTGATGATGATCAGTTTGTTTTGGGGCTTGTCTACGTCAAACGTGATGCCGGATACACGTTCCTGCGTGGCTATGAACCGCGTGATGCGCTGCGGATGCAAGGCCTGTCGACACACCCACAAAGCCGTGAATACCGTGGCATGGTCATGCGTCAGGAAGACGGCATCATGGCCATTGTCTCGCACCGCAATTCTATGTCGTGCTCATTCAATTTTTTGACACAGGAAACTTCGTTCCAATCCAATCTGTGGGAAGGTTATGCCACCCGAACCACCCGTGAACAGGTAACCGGTCGGCGCGCAACGCGCATGGTCTACGAATACATAGGACACGACACCGCCGCGGTTATGAAAAGCGCCCGACAGGCAGGTCTGGTCCCACAAGAGGATGTGGCACCGTTCCACATTCGGCTTTTACGTCTGGAACAGGAATTCCGTTAGTCCACCGCAAAGATGTCGCCTCACGCGTGCTGCATGTCGTGAAAAGTTGACCAAAGATCGCGATTTGATAAAATTATGGCCTGCAGGCGAGGTGGTGACCCTACCGCATCTACCCCAGATGAAGCCGTCCCTTGACCATGATTTTCGTTGGCTCATATTCGATTTGCCAGCAGCCACCAAAAACGGAGAGCCACGATGCCGCAGCCCATCACCGATCTGTCAAATGTGCGCAACACAGTCGACAAGGCCAACGGCCTGCCCAATCCACACTACGTCGATCCCATTGTTTTTGAGGAAGAAAAAAGTGCGCTGCTGAAAACTCAATGGGCTGGACTAGCCGTAGCGGCAGATGTGCCTGAATCTGGTGACGCGAAGCCGATCGAATTTTTGGGGCAACCTCTGCTTTTGCTTCGCGACAAGGATGGTGTTGTGCGTGTGTTTCATAACATTTGCCGACACCGCGGTATGATTCTGGTGGAGGAAGCTCGCAAAATTGAAGGCGCGATCCGCTGCCCTTATCACTCTTGGTGTTATTCAACCAAAGGCAACTTGGTTGCCACACCACATGTTGGCGGCGCCGGATACAACACCCACGAATCGATCAATAAATCTGAGCTGGGCCTGATCGAAGTCCGCAGTCATATCTGGCGCGATGTAATCTGGGTCAACCTTTCAGGCACGGCCCCGACCTTTGAGGAAGTAAACGCAGATCTTATTGAGCGTTGGAAAGAATTTGATCTGCCGCTGTATCATGGCGGAACCGACAGCCACTTTGAACTGCACCTCAAAACCAACTGGAAACTGGCGATCGAAAACTACTGCGAAAGCTACCACCTGCCTTGGGTGCATCCGGGGTTAAACAGCTATTCTCGCCTGGAAGATCACTACAACATCGAAGAATACGGCCAATACTCGGGCCAGGGCACAACCGTCTATCGCCAACTCAAAGACGAAGAGGGAAAGAGCTTCCCTGATTTTCCTGTGGTCGGCCCAAAATGGGGCGAGCAGGCCGAATATATCGCCGTATATCCCAATGTTTTGCTGGGTGTTCAGCGGGATCACGCCTTCACCATCGTACTGAACCCAATCAGCACCGAAAAAACGGTTGAGCATATTCACCTCTACTATGCGGTGCCAAAGACAGATCACTCCCTGCGGGCCACCAATACCAAGATGTGGAAAGAGGTGTTCGAGGAAGATATTTTTGTCGTCGAGGGTATGCAGAAAGGCCGCCATGTCGAAGGTTTTGATGGCGGGCGTTTCTCACCTGTGATGGATAGCCCGACACATTGCTTCCACGATTGGGTGGCTGGCAAGATCGAAACTTACCGCGCCATGCAACAGGCCGCTGAATGAGCGACACGCTTGACGCGCGAATGATCGCAGCGCATGAGGCGGGTGATAAACCCGCCTTGGTGCGCTTGTACTCACAAGCCGCGGATGAAGCGAACGATGTCGACGCAAGCTGTTTCTACCTGACACATGCTTACATCTTCGCCCTCGATAGCGGTTCGCCAGAAACCGAAACACTACAAGCGCGCCTCATCGCACAGGGGCGCGAAAACTGAGCTACAGCAAAGCGGCTCTTCCCCCTTATGCTGCCTCATGCCAGACTGCGCTTATCCAAAACTGTGACGCAGGCGTATGAACTCGATACCATCAAACACCGACTTGGCAATCCTGATCCCCGCTGCAGGGGCGTCCTCGCGTATGCGCGGCTCTGACAAGCTTCTGGAGCGGGTTGAAGGTCAGCCCTTGCTCCAGCGCCAAACCCAACTTGCACTCGACACTGGAATGCAGGTCTGTGTTACTCTCCCCGCAACGCCATCTTTACGGCACAGCTTGCTTGCCTCGCTCGCCAGGCCTTCCTTAACGCTTATCTCCTGCCAAGATGCATCCGAAGGGCTGGCAGCCTCAATTCGCGCAGGGGCACAGTGGGCACAGCGGAAAAAATTGAACAGCTTGATGGTCTTGCTGGCAGACCTGCCTGAGATTACGTCAATAGACCTGCAGAAGATGATTGTAGAATATACGACTGCGCCGCAATCCGTATTCCGGGCATGCGATATCAATGGCACGCCCGGCCATCCCGTCATCTTTCCGCAGCGTATGTTTAAGCGTTTAAACACCCTTACGGGGGACCGGGGCGCAAACGCTTTGCTAAAACAGGAAAAAGTGACGTTGATCCCCCTGACGGACATGCACGCGACCACCGATCTCGACACGCCCGAGGCATGGGCCGCTTGGCGCCACAAATCCCCTTAACCGCGAAACTGCGGAGTTTATATCATTGAAACCCTGTAAAAACGCGTGACCAGTCATTTGCCATATCAACCAGGACCCAACCACGCTCTGCAGCCTCGTCCAAGCCTCGGTTAAGAACGCCAATATGGCCTTCGCGGTCATAGGCCCATTCGCGCTCAGAATCCGTGTGATGAACAAGAATGCCCAGCCGTGGGCCCTCACCCGCAGTCGACCATTCCAACATGGCGAAATCACCGTCAGAATTACCGCCGGCAATGATGGGGCGTTTGCCAATTATGCGCTCAATATTGATAGGCTTACCTTCTTTGTCATCCACAAACCCAATGGCAGGCGCCTTGACGATCTGCGGCACACCATCTGTCACCTGATATTCGGTTTCGGTGTAAGTTCCGATGACCTGCTCGGTTGGTATGCCGTAAGCTTCTTGCGTGAAGACGCGCATGAAATGGACCCCACCACCTGACACGATATAAGTCTTAAAGCCTTCATCACGCAGGTAACGAAGCAATTCGACCATCGGCTGATAAGTCATCTGGTCATACGGCAGGCCCGTTTTAGGGTGTGTCGCAGTGGCAAGCCAGTCTGCGACAGCCTCCTGAAAGCTATCTACCGTCATGCCGGAATGGGTTATTTTAAGAACCTCAATCACACCCTCTTTGCCAGTAGCCATAAGGCTCTGGTAGTCGCCCGCCGCCGCAGCCTTAAGCGCGTCAGACGTGAGTATGGATGGATCCGCATCGGCCATCTTAGCAACCTGATCAACGGCATAGATCAACTGAAAATAGGCCGGCTGCTCGCCCCACAAAGTACCGTCATTATCGAATACTGCGATACGATCAGAAGGGATAACATAATCTTCTGAATTAGGGTCGGTAACCGATTGTACAAATTCAACAATTTGCGTTTCAGAATCCCCTTCCCAAGATGGTAATGGGTCGGTGGATGCAATTGCAGGAAGCAAAACCAAAGACATTCCAACTGAAAATAATTTCTTCATGGCAATCTCCAAAATATCGAACGGGCCCCGAAACACTCCGGAACCCGATAAAATCACGAGACTCTTATTTGGAGCCGATCTGCCCCAGTATTTTGTCCTTGGCGTCTCCGATCGTGAAGCTACCCGGCTCCTGACGTGGAGGGAATTCCTCGAACGTCGCAAGGAACTGCCCCACATAGTCGGCTGCTGGTAGCAGCAGGTAGACTCGGTCGATATACCAGTCCCAATACGTGTTGGACGTGATATTGGCCCGTTCATACGGGTCGCGGCGTAAATTAAACAGCAACGGAATACGCAGCTCTGTCCATGGCTCAGCCCATGCCTGCAGTGTTTGCGGGTATCTGTGCTCAAGGAAAATCGCCTTCCAATCGCCATAACGAAGTGCCGTCAGATCGCCATCATCCGAGAAATAGAGAACCTCGTTCCGAGGCGACGCATCTTCCTCGCCCAGAAGGTAATCTAGAGAATTATAACCATCTAGGTGAACTTTGTAGCTGCGCCCAATCGCTTCGACGTCACCTGACAAAAGCTGCTCCTTGATATCCGGAACACCGGCCATCGCCAGGAATGTTGGCAACCAGTCCATATGATGCATGATCTCGTTCGACACCGAACCTGGTTCGATTTTTCCCGGCCAACGAACCATCGCAGGAACCCGGAAGCCACCCTCCCAGTTGGTGTTCTTCTCACCACGGAACGGCGTCATAGCCGCATCAGGCCAGGTGTTCATGTGGGGCCCATTGTCCGTTGAATATTGAACAAAGGTCTTGTCTGCGATTCCCAACTCATCCAGCAAATCCAACAACTGACCTACATGCATATCGTGCTCAAGCATCCCGGCAGTGTATTCATCTGCAACGCCACCAATGATGTCATTGGCCTGCGCCCGCATGTCATCTTTCACATGCGTGCGGAAGTGCATGCGTGTGCCATTCCACCAGACAAACCATGGAACACCTTCTGCTTCTTTACGTTTGATAAAGTCGATGGCCCCTGCAAGGGTTTCCTCATCCACAGTCTCCATCCGCTTGCGTGTCAGTGGCCCCGTGTCTTCGATTGAGCCATCTGCAGACGATTTAATCACACCCCGAGGGCCAAATTGCTCGCGGAACGCTGGATCGGTAGGATAATCCTCGTTCTCGGGCTCCTCCTCGGCATTCAGGTGGTAAAGGTTGCCAAAAAACTCATCAAACCCATGATTTGTTGGCAACATCTCATCTCTGTCACCCAAATGGTTTTTGCCGAACTGGCCCGTTGCATAACCCTGCTCTTTCAGAAGGCCCGCAATGGTCGGGTCTTCCAACTGCATGCCTTCTGGCGCGCCAGGCATGCCCACCTTGGATAACCCTGTACGGAACACTGATTGCCCCGTGATGAACGATGACCGGCCAGCAGTGCACGATTGTTCAGCGTAATAGTCGGTAAAAATCATCCCTTCATTTGCAACACGGTCGATGTTCGGGGTTCGATACCCCATCAAGCCCATGGTGTAGGCCGAAATATTTGATTGGCCGATGTCATCGCCCCAAATGACAAGTATGTTTGGCTTGTCGACCTCTTGTGCCGATGCAAGCCCGGTAAATAAGATTAAAGCAGCGGATGCTTGCGCCAGCCTTCGAAAGATATGCGACATGATAATTAGTCTCCCCAGATAAAATTCAATAGAAATTTCTGCTCGCGCTTTGGTGTGGACACATACTTTATTATAGGTCGATTATAGGTTCAAAATTACATTTGCATAGCCCAACACAGCCCACGGTTGATTTAACGAATGGCAATTGACGTTTTGATCTGCCGATGTTGCCTGACTAGCCGGGCAAAGGTGCTCTTTGTGAAATAATTTCTTAATATATATCCACCCTAAAACCACAGAACCAATAGTTTTGGTATTATTGGCAAGCCACTGTACACACAGCGCTCATCAACGAGAAAACGCAGGAGTGCATGCAGCGAATTCCATACTCTGTAAAAGCCTTACAGATACGTTATCGAAATATGATGTGGCCTAAACGTGTTGGTTAACGATGCTGTCTAGCTGGTTAACAATCGTGGCGTTTCAGATGATCTCATCTTCATCAAACAGTGGGGCTGCCTCAAGTTGGGCATTTACCCCTTCGGCAGCCGCATCCGCCCGCGCAGTTTCCGCAATGTGAAAAAGGGCATCACCCTCATAGACACCAGGCATGTTCGTTCGGCCAATAACGATCCCATGCGTTTCAGCATAGACCTCGTCTTCCACTTCACCGAACGGATCAGAGATGGCGCCCAGTACGGTGCCCGGTTGCACTACATCGCCAATGGTAACATAGCCACGGAACAACCCGCCTGCCGGTGCCCTGTACCAGCTCGAATCTCCGGCCAAAACCGGTGCATGTTTGACTTTCGGCACCCCTTTGCTGCCAACCATGCCCAAATGCTGCATGACCCGCAGGATACCACTGACGCCTGAACGCGCAGCCAGTTCATCAAAACGCAACCCTTCGCCAGCCTCAAACAGCAATACATCGACGCCAGCCTCTTCTGCCGCCATACGCAAAGAACCTTCGCGCAGCTTGGATTGCATCATCACCGGCGCACCAAAGGCACGCCCCAGCTCGGCCAGGTGCTGATTGCCGGTGGTTAGTCTGATCTGCGGCAGGTTGTTGCGGTGGATCGCCGCTGAATGCAAATCAATCCCGACATTTGAACGCCGGACCACTTCCGTCATGAAAATATGTGCTAAGCGAGAGGCCATCGATCCCTGACTTCCGCCGGGAAAACAGCGATTGAGATCACGCCGGTCTGGCAGGTAACGTGAATGGTTCAAAAATCCATAGGTGTTCACAATTGGCACCGCCAGCAAGGTGCCAGCCATCGATTTTAGCGCTGTCGCCTTGAGCAGGCGCCGCACGATCTCCACCCCGATCACCTCATCCCCGTGAATGGCGGCTGAGACAAACAATATCGGGCCGGGTTTGCGCCCGTGCACCACATGTACCGACAGGTTGACCGGTGTGTGATCGCTAAGCGTACTGACAGGGACATCGATGGTTCGCCGTGTTCCGGCTTCAACTTCATGGTCGCCAATTTCAAAGGGTTTGCGCTTTGCCATGGGGTCTGCTTTCTGCTTCACTCAGGCTCCGATAGGAAATATTTGCGTGACTGTCCATTCATGGCAGTCAGCAAGACAACGACTGTGTCAATAAAGCTCCCAGTCATCGGCATGCCCAAGCGCACCGATAGCCAACCAGCTGATACGAGCCCGAGCCACTCGCGTGTCCCCCCAAGTTCGAAATATGACATCAAAGCCATTCTTGGTAATATTTTCAGCAGAGACATCCGCCCGCGCATTGACCGCCGTATCCATATCCCACATCGAGAGGGCTACATGTACTGCAGGCGGCGACTTGAAAGGTTGACTGAACCGAAGCGCTTTGCGGCGCATGCGCGGGCCTTTGCCCGTCCACATCTCACCGCCATCTTCAAAATCTGAGAACAGGATATTATCACCCTGATCAATCCCGACGATCTGATTAACCAATTGTTTCATATAAACGTCAACAACACACTATATTTTCACGCTACCAAATCCGCGTCTGTAGTATAATACAAAGAGAGTCGCACGGCACGTCAATCTCATAAATTGTGTTTTCGTCAAAAATACGAGTAAATTGAGGACCTAATTGAGATTTCACACCATTAGACACCCGTTTCTCATCACGGCGCCAGGCGATGCACTAACGCCGTCAGTGCTGACTGACTGCGTACGCCAGATTTATCATACACCGATTTGAGCTGATTGCGCACCGTATTGAGGCTGATGTTTTTACGCCCTGAAATATCCAATAGAGCCTCTCCCCGCGCTACAGCTACGGCGATACCACACTCGGCCGGGGTAAGGTTATACAGCAAGGCAAGCGCCTCAGACGCCGCAGCCAGCTCAGGCTTCGCATTTGCCAGAACAAGTATCGAGGCCGCGTTCCCGCCGTCCATCAGAAACGACGCTTCTGACGCTATTTCATCGTCCAATCTGAACGGATTAAGCGTGGCAACAACCCGCACTCCTGCCTCAATCTGCACGACAAAACTTGCGGCCCCAACAGCAAGTGAATCGTGTTCCCGATGCGCCAACGCGCGCATCATCAACGTCTCTGCATGCTGATCACGAAGACACAAACGTTTTTCTCTATCCTCACGAACGGCGTGTCCCAAGCGCAGCAACTTGCGTGCACTGCCGTTGGCAAACAGAATTTTAGCCTGATCATTCAACAAAAACACCGAATGCCCAACCCGGTCTAAGGCCAGTTCAGCCACGCGTGCCTCGATCTTTTGTCCCTGCAGCACACGTTGCATTTCAAACGCGCGGCGAATGTGTGGGGCAAGAAGGTTGAAGGTTTCCAACAACAGTTCGGTCTTTTTCTCTTCCTGCTTTAACCGAACATGCCCCGCCAGAATTAGCATCTGATCTTGTGTGTTGCACAACATCCCGCCGGCACCACCGCCGATGTTTTCTTGCGGCTTCAAAAAGTCATTGTAAAATTCGCTGTTCATAAATGCGCTGCGGTCAATCTTCTGACCGCAGGCGCGAAAATCCATCGGCTGCAAATGAGCCATCGCCTTTGGAAACGGATTTATCTGGGAATAATATTCAATGTAGCGGTCAAGATACTCCTGCGAATAACGGCTGGTGATTTGGCCCATCGCCAAACCGCTGCGCATGTCGTGGCCGTAAAGTGTAAGATATACGCCGTCCAGCACGCGGTCCAACTGGTCAACCAGCTCATGCCATTTCGCCGGATCTGCGCCCGCACTATAGATAGTGTCAACTAGCCCATTGAATTGTTCGAGTGATATCTGCGCCATACTCTCTTTTCAAAATAACCCTTACCACTTTCGCTTAATGATATGCGGAAACGCAGTTTCAAAGCAAATTGCCCCGGCCAGCACAGGCTAACCGGGGCAGATCATATCAAATATTCTAGTCAAAGCCCCAAAGGGGAACTCTTCGGAAGTCACCAGATCACCAGCATTGATCAATTCCGCTCCGCCCGCATGACCCATATGGACTATAAGCAACAAAAAAGGGGCCACTCAGGCCCCTTTTTACATCACAATGTGATGGTGTCTTAGTTCGCGCTCAGGCCGATCTCGTCACCGATGGCAACCATGTCCGACAAAAGTTTGGCCGCTTCGTCAACCGGGCCAGGCTCATTCTGATACGCGTCTTGCGCATTGCTCAGACGGGCATTAGCTTCGTCGATCATCGACTTGAAGTCTTCTTTCGTCATGGTGTCACGTGCAACCGCACGCTCTGCCAAAATCGAAATGCTGCTGCCGTTGATTTCGGCAAAACCGCCGGTCACAACGTATTCGCTGGTTCCGGTCTTGCCAGTTACTTTGACGATACCCGGGCGCAGCGTGGTGATCAGAGGCGAGTGATCAGGCATTGCTGTCATGTCACCTTCGGATGCGGGGATCTGCACCTCGGTTGCCTCGACCGAAGTCAACAGGCGCTCGGGCGATACCAGATCGAATTGCACTGTGTCAGCCATAAGGCCCTCCTTGTCATGTTCGTCGGGGCCCAAGTGAACCGGGGCCCCGTCTTACATCGCAGTATTAGGCGGCTTCCGCTGCCATTTTTTCGGCTTTCGCGATCACATCGTCAATGCCGCCAACCATGTAGAAGGCGCCTTCTGGCAAGTGATCGTATTCACCAGCAACAACCGCCTTGAACGAGCTGATCGTGTCTTCCAATGGAACCTGAACACCGTCCGAGCCGGTGAACACTTTCGCAACGTCAAACGGCTGCGACAAGAAGCGTTCGATCTTACGCGCACGGGCCACGGCCAGTTTGTCTTCTTCTGACAGTTCGTCCATGCCAAGAATGGCGATGATGTCTTGAAGCGACTTATAACGCTGCAGAATCTGCTGAACGTCGGTTGCTACTTTGTAGTGCTCTTCACCGATGACCAGCGGGTCTAGAAGACGCGAGGTCGAGCCAAGTGGATCCACAGCAGGGTAAATACCCTTTTCTGAAATCGCACGGTCCAGAACGGTTGTCGCATCAAGGTGCGCAAACGATGTCGCAGGAGCAGGGTCAGTCAAGTCATCCGCAGGAACATATACGGCCTGAACAGATGTAATCGAACCGTTTTTGGTCGATGAAATCCGTTCCTGCATCGCGCCCATGTCGGTCGCCAGTGTTGGCTGGTAACCCACAGCCGAAGGAATACGACCCAACAGGGCCGAAACTTCGGAACCGGCTTGTGTAAAGCGGAAGATGTTATCAACGAAGAACAGAACGTCGGAACCAGATTGATCACGGAACTGTTCCGCCAGTGTCAGACCTGACAGGGCAACACGCATACGCGCACCTGGAGGCTCGTTCATCTGGCCGTAAACCAGCGAAATTTTCGATTCTGACAGGTTGTCAGGAACGATAACGCCGGATTCGATCATCTCGTGATACAGGTCGTTACCTTCACGGGTCCGCTCACCAACACCCGCGAACACGGACACACCAGAGTGCACCTTCGCGATGTTGTTGATCAGTTCCATGATCAGAACGGTTTTGCCAACACCGGCACCACCGAACAGACCAATTTTACCACCTTTGGTGTAAGGTGCCAGAAGGTCGATAACTTTGATACCTGTTGTCAGGATCTCAGTTGCTGTCGACTGCTCAGCAAACGTCGGTGCATCGCCGTGGATGGCGCGCGTTTCTGTTGCCGCAACTTCACCCTGTTCGTCAACCGGCTCGCCGATAACGTTCATGATGCGGCCCAAGGTCGCCGTTCCGACTGGAACAGCAATCGGTGCGCCAGTGTCGGCCACGGCCTGACCGCGAACCAGACCTTCGGTCGCGTCCATCGCGATGGTCCGGACAGTGCCTTCACCAAGGTGTTGCGCAACTTCCAGAACCAGTTTCTTACCGTTGTTGTCGGTGGTCAAAGCGTTCAGAATCTCGGGCAGGTCGCCGCTGAACTGAACGTCCACCACGGCGCCGATCACCTGCGTGACTGTGCCTTTTGCATTTGCCATGTTTCGTCTCCGGTCGTTTAGAGCGCTTCAGCGCCCGAAATAATTTCAATAAGCTCGTTGGTGATCACAGCCTGACGTGAGCGGTTATACTGAATTGTCAGTTTGTCGATCATCTCACCAGCGTTGCGGGTGGCGTTGTCCATCGCAGACATCCGTGCGCCTTGCTCGGATGCACCGTTTTCCAGCAGAGCACTGAAAATCGCTGTGGCCACACCACGAGGCAGCAAGTCAGCCAAAATCGCGGCTTCATCAGGTTCGTAGTCGTAGAACGCACCGTCATCCTCACCCGTATCAAACGCGCTGACATCCGCTGGGATAATCTGCTGAATGGTTGGGATTTGGGTCACAACGTTCTGGAACCGTGAGAAGAAGATCTTCGCCACGTCGAACTCACCTGCGTCAAAGCGCGACAGAATATCGGCCGCAATGCTTTGTGCATTAGCATAGCCCAATTTCTTGACTTCGCTCAAATCAACATGATGGATAAAGTGCTCGCCCAGATCGCGTTTGATCGCGTCCCGACCTTTTTTACCCACCGTGACAATCTTGACGGTCTTGCCTTCAGCCAGCAGTTTTTGAGCTTCAACACGCGCCATTTTGGCGATGTTCGAGTTGAACCCACCACAAAGCCCGCGCTCGCTCGTCATCACAACCAGCAAATGCACCTGATCCGATCCGGTTCCAGACAACAGTTTGGGCGCACCAGCGCTATCGCCAACTGACGATGCCAGCTTGCCCATGACGTTGTTGAACCGCTCCGTGTACGGGCGCGATTGTTCGGCCGCTTCCTGGGCCCGCCGCAGTTTTGCGGCGGCCACCATTTGCATGGCCTTGGTGATCTTGCGGGTCGATTTGACCGACTCGATCCTGTTTTTAAGGTCCTTAAGGGACGGCATGCCTGTCTCCCCTTATGCGAAGTCTGCTGCGAATTCGCCCAGCGCTGCCTTGATCTTGTCCTCGGCTTCCCCTTTTATCTTCGGGTCTTCCTTGGTGATGTAATCCAGCAGGTCGCTGTGCTTGCCACGCAGGTGCGCCAGCAAACCGGCTTCATAACGGCCAACAGCTTTCACGTCGATCTTGTCCAAATACCCATTGGTACCGGCGTAGATCATGCAAACGATTTCAGCGTTGGTCAGCGGCGAATACTGTGGCTGTTTCATCAGCTCGGTCAAACGCGCACCACGGTTCAGCAGCTGCTGAGTTGCGGCATCAAGGTCGGAACCGAACTGCGCAAAGGCAGCCATTTCGCGGTACTGAGCCAGTGACAGTTTAACCGGACCAGCAACAGATTTCATCGCGTTTGTTTGAGCAGAAGAGCCCACGCGAGAAACTGACAGACCAGTGTTCACAGCCGGGCGGATACCCTGATAGAACAGTTCGGTTTCAAGGAAGATCTGACCGTCAGTGATCGAAATCACGTTGGTTGGAATAAACGCTGAAACGTCACCACCTTGTGTTTCAATGATAGGCAGAGCCGTCAGAGAGCCGGAACCGTTATCTTCGTTCAGCTTGGCCGAACGCTCCAACAGGCGGGAGTGAAGATAGAAAACGTCACCAGGATAGGCTTCACGACCGGGTGGACGACGCAGAAGCAGTGACATCTGACGATACGCAACCGCTTGCTTGGAAAGGTCATCATAGATGATCAGAGCGTGGCGACCATTGTCACGGAAGTGCTCTGCCATCGCTGTTGCCGAATATGGCGCCAGGAACTGCATCGGAGCCGGGTCAGACGCGGTTGCGGCAACAACGATGGAGTATTCCATCGCGCCGCTTTCTTCCAGCTTCTTAACCAGCTGCGCAACGGTGGAACGCTTTTGACCAACCGCGAC
This sequence comes from Roseovarius sp. EL26, assembly GCF_900327775.1. Taxonomy (NCBI): domain Bacteria; kingdom Pseudomonadati; phylum Pseudomonadota; class Alphaproteobacteria; order Rhodobacterales; family Roseobacteraceae; genus Roseovarius; species Roseovarius sp. EL26. The sequence goes on along the minus strand of NZ_OUMZ01000005.1, from coordinate 576,553 downwards.
ATAAACGCAGTACAGTTTCTTGCCTTCATCGTCGCCAGCGGCTTCGTTGTAAACTTTTTGGTTCAGGATGGTGTCCAGCGCGATGGCTGTTTTACCTGTTTGACGGTCACCAATGATCAGCTCACGCTGGCCACGGCCAACCGGGATCATCGCGTCAACTGATTTCAGACCCGTTGCCATCGGTTCGTGAACCGATTTACGTGGAATGATGCCAGGCGCTTTAACGTCTGCCAGACCACGGGTATCCGACTTGATCGGACCTTTGCCGTCCAGCGGGTTACCCAGTCCGTCAACAACACGACCCAGCAGGCCGTCGCCAGTTGGCACGTCCACGATGGATTTGGTGCGCTTAACGGTATCACCTTCTTTAATCTCACGGTCGGAACCGAAGATAACGATACCGACGTTGTCGGCTTCCAGGTTCAGGGCCATCCCCATAACGTTACCGGGGAATTCGACCAGCTCACCAGCCTGAACATTGTCCAGACCATGAACCCGTGCAATCCCGTCACCAACAGACAGAACCCGGCCAACTTCGGCCACTTCAGCCTCTTGTCCGAAATTCTTAATCTGGTCTTTCAGGATCGCAGAAATCTCTGCTGCTTGGATACCCATTTATCCGACCTCTTTCATTGCATTCTGTAGGGAGTTCAGGCGCGAAGCGATCGACGTATCGATCATTTTCGAGCCCACCTTAACGACAAGACCGCCGATGAGACTTTCATCAACGGTCGCACTAATCTTGACGTCCTTGCCAACGCGCGCTTTCAGCGTTTTGGCCAGTTTTTCGGACTGCGTCTTGGTCAGCGCCTTAGCACTGGTCACTTCAGCAGTCACTTCGCCTTTATCCTCGGCGATGCGCGCGCTTAGTTGCGCAACTAGCTGCGGCAGAACAAACAGACGGCGCTTTTGCGCCATCAGGTTCAGGCCGTTTTGCAGCTCGGGAACTAGTTTCATTTTCTTGCCAACCGCAGCAATCGCAGCCCCTTGTTCTGCACGAGGCACAACCGGGCTCTGGATCAGGTCGCGCAGCTCGGCACTGTCGTCCAGTGCCGCGGCAAGATCAGTTAAATTCTTCTCGAGTTTCGTCAAAGAGCTGGACTCTTTCGAAATTTCGAAGATCGCGGTGGCATAGCGGTCAGCAATGCCAGATGAGATCGAAGCTGGTTCGGACACGTCCACCCTTCCGATATTGGCCCCGGCTGTAGCTCTTAGCGGCTGGCTCCGGGGGCGTTTAAACACAGCGCACCGTAAGGAACACCGATTTTCCGCGTGGGTGTAGCAGAGCCGCGCTCACCTCGCAAGCCAGTTAGCCCAGTCTTCTAGGCAGTGAATATTGTTACTTTTCAGCTAGATAACCAGAGTGCGACCGAATGTGCCGAATTTAAATCTTGAAAAAGCGCTGCTTTCCACATGTTTTCAGCGATTCCTCCTGTTTGAAGCCTTCTCATCGTTAGCGATATCACGCCCGAGACACCCAAAGATGCGCATACCTCTTTGGGGTTATGCCGCCAGAAATCATACACTCAAACGGCCATAGATTCGGATCTCAACGTGTCACCCTTCAAACAATAGAAGTTGTGGATGGACTGGGCGATTGACAATCTCTTCTTCGACGTGCCGCAATACATTTCGCTGCCCCGCAAATGGCACCATATCTCTGGCCTGCTCAAATGAGACCCATTGAAAATCACTATGCTCGTGGTTCAATGATATCACATCATTATCACCGACAATTGCGACAAACACCGCCGCCATCGTGATTGCATCGCGGTCCGCCTCATAAAATTGCTCACATATATCTGCAGAATATAGCTTGAGCGCCGACAACCCAGTTTCTTCCATCAACTCACGCAACGCTGCCTGCCAGGCGGTCTCGTTTCCCTCAATGCCACCCGCAACCTGACACCACTCACCGGTAAGCGTCTGCGTCCGCTTCAGCAGTAACACCTCAGCTTCGGTCTCTACTTTTCGTAGGACGATCAAAGATACCATAAACGAACGGATTGGGATTTCTGACAATTTCGCCTCCTGAACTTTCATAAAAAACGACGGAATTGGTACCTTAATAATCTGGCTTTCTCACGTCATCAGATCGTTATATGTCGCACCAATGAAAAACCCAATCGCCCTTGTGCTCACCTGCGCCATTGCCCTGCTCATAGCCTATGGCACGCTCAAGCCCCCCGGCTCGTCAAGCGATCCTTGGATATTGAACGACAAACAAGTGCATTTCTTGGCGTTTGCGTTTTTGACCCTGCCCATGGGTTGGGTCCGCCCTCAGGCAGTATTGTGGCTGGTGCCGCTTGCCATTTGCTATGGCGGTATAATCGAACTGATACAGCCCATGTTCGGACGGGGCGCAGAGCTGGGCGATTTAATAGCCGACGGCTTGGGCGCTATGACCGGCGCCCTCCCGGGCTTAATCCGTCACAGCATCCGCAACTAAATCAGCAATTACGACGTTCTGAGCGTACAGGTGCTCCTCACCTTTCGCGCTTTTCGAAAATAGTCGTGCATACCCTGACGATCCCGGCCCAATATTCGTTCTTTATCAAGCCACGCCAATTCGTAACCTATAGCCTCGGCCATCATTTCCGTGGCTTGGCGGCTGGGTATCCCTACAACCGTCTGCGATAAGTTGCCCGATATTGGCGTCGCGTTGAGCACATTTTCAGTGTTTTCCAGAACCAATTGAATCATACCATTGTTGGCTTCAATAAATTCGCCATCGATAATGATCAGTTTCGGTTCAAGCTTCTGGCACAGTTTCAGCAGCCGCATGTGGTCCATGATGTGATAGAAAATCCCATAGACTGCAATCACGTCAAATTGCATGCCGTCCACAACCATTTTCTCCATGACATCAAAAATGTCACCACAGAGCAGCTTTACATTTGGTTTGAAATTTATTTCCGGAAATCCTGCAAACCGGTCAACCAGTTCCTGACGCGCTTCGACACCGGTCACCTCTCGCGCTCCTGCTGCTGCAAGGGCATAAGACCACCGCCCATCATGGCAAGCCAAGTCAAGAACCCGCGCATTTTTTAGATCCGAAGCAAAGGGCTCGACAATCAAACGATAACGCTGGTTCAGACGATAAACACCTGCTTCATCGAGATCATAAGGGGGCACATAATGCAAGAAATCGAAAAAATCCGTCATCGCCGTTCAGCCCTAGGAAGCAAAGAACATGACTTCTCAACTACAACGTCTACCGAAGTTGGCAAAGCCCCATTCCGTTATTCGCTACGAATATCAGCCCCCAACTGTGTCATCAGAGGTTCAAAAATCGGAAAGGAGGTCGCAATCGGGCCGCCGTCATCCACGCTGACGGGCTGTTGTGTGGAAAAACCGAGCACCATGAACGACATCGCAATCCGGTGATCCAGATGACTGGCACAGGTTGCGCCGCCCGGAACATTCCCGATACCCATGCCTGTGACAATCCACCAATCATCGCCTTCGTCGACTTCAACCCCGTTGGCGCGCAGGCCGCGGGCCATCGCATCAATCCGGTCGGATTCCTTGACCCTCAATTCTTTAACACCACGCATGACCGTCTGTCCTTCTGCATTTGCTGCGACCACAGACAGAACAGGGTATTCGTCAATCATGCTGGCTGCGCGCCACTCAGGCACCTCGATGCCCTTCATGTTAGGCGAATACTTGGCACGTAGATCGGCAACAGGTTCACCGCCCTCTTCGCGCATGTTTTCATAAACAAGATCCGCGCCCATCTCGCGTAGCGTATCAAACAAGCCCGCACGGGTTGGGTTCAGGCCAATATTTGGCACCAAGACATCCGACCCTTCGGTGATCAACGCTGCACAAACCGGAAAGGCTGCACTTGACGGATCACGCGGCACCGCAATGGTTTGCGGCTTCAGCTCGGGCTGACCTGTCAGGGTGATCACCCGACCATCATTGGTCTCTTCTGTGCTGATCTCAGCGCCAAAGCCCGCCAGCATCCGCTCTGTATGGTCTCGCGTGGCTTCCTGTTCGATCACCACGGTCTGGCCTGGCGCATTCAAACCCGCCAGCAACACCGCTGATTTAACCTGTGCCGACGGCACCGGCACGGTGTAATTCACTGGCACGGGGCTTTCGGCCCCAACAATCGTCATCGGCAAACGCCCACCAGAACGCCCAACCGTCTGCGCCCCGAACAATGCCAGCGGATCAGTGACCCGCGCCATTGGCCGTTTGTTCAGACTGGCATCACCAGTGAAGGTCACCGAGATCGGGCAGGTCGCCATCGCGCCCATAATAAGGCGCACACCAGTGCCCGAGTTGCCACAATCCATCACCTGATCAGGCTCAGCAAAACCACCAACCCCAACGCCATGCACGGACCACGACCCATCTTCATGCTTGGTCACTTCCGCACCAAAAGCCTGCATTGCCTTGGCCGTGTCCAGCACGTCCTCACCTTCCAGCAAGCCTGTGATCTTGGTTTCACCCACGGCCATCGCACCCAAAATCAGTGATCGATGCGAGATCGACTTGTCCCCAGGTACATCTGCCACCCCGGACAGGCCGGATGATTTATACGACGTCATCGGGATGGGGGTGCCGTGGCCAGACATGGGCGCGCCTTTCAAGATAGAATTCCACCGATCTGATAGCGCAACCACTTGGCCGCGTCCATCAGCATTGCAGGCAGGTTTTATTTATGCTTTGCCTTCTGCCGCAATCACCAGAAACTCAACTTTGAGCACTGGCCGCGCCAGTTTGGATTCACCGCAAGCACGTGCAGGCGCATGGCCGGGAGCAACCCAGTTGTCCCATACCGAATTCATCTCAGCAAAATCGTTGATGTCAGCCAACCAGATCGTTGTGTGCAAGATCCGGGTCTTGTCTGATCCCGCTTCTTCCAACAGGGCCTCGACCTTCTCCAGACAGGCACGGGTTTGCCCCGCGGCATCCTCATGCGTGTCATCGACCTGACCCGTCAGATAGATCACGCCGTTGTAAGATACGATCTTGCTGGACCGCTGTCCGGTGTGGTGGCGTACGATATCGCTCATGGTCTGATGTCCTTTGATAGATTTTCACGCATTCCCTGCCCGATCTATCGGCAAGGGGCAAGAGAGCATCAACGATCAGAACGGCACTTTCGCCCGAAACGACATGCCACGTCCGCTTTCAGGGTGGTTTACCCGCAATTCCTGTGCATGGAGCATCATCCGCTCATGCTCAGCAGCCGCGCCCTCGGCATAAAGCGGATCCCCCAGAATCGGATGCCCCAGCGCCAGCATATGCACGCGTAACTGATGGCTCCGGCCGGTGTGCGGCAGTAACCGCACACGGGTCTCATCCTTTGTGGTTTTCAAAACCCGCCAATCAGTGATCGCCTCTTTACCCGTCTCATGGCAAACCATTTGACGCGGGCGATTTTCCCAATCCACAATAAGCGGAAGATCAATGGTCCCGACCTTGTCCTGCAGCGTTCCCTCAACTCGCGCGACATATGTCTTTTTGGTTTTGCGGGTCTCAAACTGCATCGACAATGAGCGCTGCGCATGTGGCGTCAGGCCAAACACCATCACGCCTGATGTATCGCGGTCCAACCGATGCACCAAAAGTGCTGTCGGAAACGCCTCTTGCACGCGGGTCAGCAGGCAATCCGCCAAATGTTCTCCCCGCCCCGGAACGGACAACAACCCCTCAGGTTTGTTGACGGCAACAATTTCATAATCCTCATGCAGGACATCAAGCGGCGTATCGGGGGGGGAATAATCAGACATGGTGCCCGCCTACAGCAAGAATGCACTTAGGAGCCAGCTTTTATTGCGCAAAGACGGATATGCGGGACTTAGCCGGCATTGCAGCTCACGGAAAATTTAACCGCACCACGCCAACGTTCCCTCGTGTATAAGGCGTCTTATATGGTAACTTAAGGCAGTGGTAATAAAACATTCATTTGGGAGTTAAATCATCTGATGCTCATTACTATTTCTTTATCATGAACACTTTTCTGGAACAGCTTTTTTCGGGTGATCGTGATGCCATCATTCTGGGAGCCGCCGGCTATTTTGCGTTGATGGCGGTAATTGCGTTTGTTCGCATGTTCTGGCTCAGCCGTTGGCCAAGCGTCGTCGGCGTATTGCACGAGGAAGGAATTGAAGGTTCTGGCATGGGCGCCACTTCAACTGATGAACGCGAATATATAGCTATGGTACGTTACAGCTATTCCGTTAATGGCGTGACTTATGAAAGTGATCGCCTGAATGCATGGTACGTGTCTGTCACCCACAATTTGCGCGCGCTCCTAAAATATCAATTTCGTGGAATAGAGCGGCATGAGGGGGCCAATGTAACTGTTTTTTACAACCCTCGAAAACCACATAAATCATACCTCGATGTGCCCGGCTGGCGCTCGATTGTTCTAGTCGTGGGGTTGTGTTTCGGATTGGCGGCCTTAATTCTTTCCGCACTATAGCCATTCCCGGTATGTTTGATCTGGCTCTGAGCGGTCCCCGGATGCATTGCAGCATCCTCCACTGGTAAATCCTTATCAAAGCCACAAAGCAGATTACCTAAAACCACTTGAGGCACAGCGCACACAGCGATACACCGCTCTCAAAGGAGCGCCGCATATGAGCCTGAATACATTTGGTCATCTCTTCCGTGTCACCACTTGGGGTGAAAGCCATGGACCCGCTTTGGGCGCTACGGTTGACGGCTGCCCTCCGGGTGTGCCGATCACGCCAGAGATGTTGCAACAATGGCTTGATAAACGCCGCCCCGGCCAGAACAAAAACACCACGCAGCGCAATGAACCTGACGCAGTGGAAATCCTATCTGGTGTGTACGAAGGGCAAACCACCGGCACGCCGGTGCAGCTGATGATCAAGAACACCGATCAGCGTTCCAAGGATTACGGCGAGATTGCCAAGACCTTTCGCCCCGGTCATGCCGACATTACCTACCACCAAAAATACGGCCTGCGTGACCCGCGCGGCGGTGGTCGCAGCTCTGCCCGTGAAACCGCAGCCCGCGTCGCCGCAGGTGGTTTGGCCCGTGCCGCGTTGGCAGAACTGGCCCCTAATGTTGAGATCAAAGGCTACATGACCCGCATGGGCGATCTGGAAATTGATCGCAGCCGGTTTGACTGGGACGCCATTGAAGGCAATGATTTCTGGATTCCCGACGCCGAGGCCGCCCCCGAATGGGAAGCCTACCTGCAAGCCATCCGTAAAGACCATAACTCTGTTGGCGCTGAGATCGAGGTTGTCGCCCGCAACATCCCTGCCGGTCTGGGCGCGCCGATTTATGGCAAGCTTGATACAGACCTGGCCGCCGCGATGATGTCAATCAATGCCGTCAAAGGGGTTGAGATTGGCGAAGGCATGGCCGCCGCCCGCCTCAAAGGCACCGAAAACGCCGACGAGATTTACATGGGCGACAACGGCCCTGAATATAGCTCAAACCATTCGGGCGGCATTTTGGGTGGTATCTCCACCGGACAAGACGTGGTCGTACGCTTTGCCGTCAAACCCACATCATCCATTCTGACACCACGCAAATCGATCCGCATCGATGGCAGCCCGACCGAAGTGATCACAAAAGGCCGCCACGACCCCTGCGTCGGTATCCGCGCTGTGCCCGTGGCCGAGGCAATGATGGCCTGCGTCGTTCTTGACCATCTGCTGCTGCATCGCGGTCAGGTCGGCGACGGCCCGCGCGGCAGCATCGGTTAAACGTAGATAAGGAAACGCCCATGTCCCTGATTGTTTTTCTTGCAATAATCGGGGCGGCGCTTTTGCATGCCTCATGGAACGCGATGGTCAAAGGCAGCGATGACAAGCTGACCAGCATGGCCGCCGTTGTGTTTGGACACGCACCGTTTGCTGTGTTGGCCTTGGCGTTTGTGCCACTTCCTGCTGTGGCATCCCTGCCCTATCTATTTGCAGGCATTGGTTTGCACTTTGGCTATCAGATATTTTTGCTTCAATCCTATAAGCTTGGCGATCTGACGCAAGTTTATCCAATTGCCCGCGGCTCGGCCCCATTGATCGTCGCTGCAATTTCCGTTGCGATTTTGGGCGTCACGCTTAGCGTTTCAGAGTTACTGGCAATCGCGTTGATTGGCATCGGCATTATTAGCCTGACATTGGTGCGTCGCGCTGACGGTCAACGCAATGCCAAGGCCGCGTTTATGGCCCTGACCACTGGTGGATTTATCGCCTCTTATTCACTGATTGATGGATTGGGCGCGCGTGTTTCAGGAACGTCATTGGGCTTTTTCGCGTGGCTGGCGCTGGGCAACAGCCTGTTGATGGCACTCTATATTGCCGCCCGTTCACCGGGTACATTTAGGGCGGTCTTCACTCGTGGACGTAAGATCTTTCTGATCGGAGGCAGCGCATCGTTCATCGCGTATGCGCTGATTACATGGGCCTTTACGCAAGCCCCTATTGCCGTGGTCACCGCCCTGCGCGAAACCAGCATCATCTTTGCCCTGTTCATCGGTGTTTTCTTCCTTAAGGAGCGCCTGGATCTGGCCAAGCTGCTCTCGACTATGCTGACCTTGATTGGCGCAGCGTTGTTGCGCTACGCCAGATAACCGCTTTAATCCGGGATCAGCATATACCCCTCACCGCGCACCGTTTGCAGATAGCGCGGTTGTTTTGGGTCAGTTTCGATCTTGCGACGCAGGCGTGTAATTTGCACATCCACCGCGCGTTCTTGTGCCTGTCCCTTATCGCGGCCAAGATCCTCGACCAACTTGGCGCGGCTTACTGGTTCGCGTAAGTGCTCGGCAAAGATCCGCATCAACTGTACCTCGGTCGCCGTGAGGCGCACAGACTCTTCGCCGCGCATCATCTCGACCCGTTCGATATCAAATCGCACTGGCCCCATGTTCAGCACCTTGGGTGCCACCTGTTCTGGTTCCGGCTCGGGCATCCGGCGCAGAATGGCGTTGATCCGTAGCAACAGCTCTTTAGGCTCAAACGGTTTTGGCAAGTAATCATCCGCACCCGCTTCAAGCCCGGCGATACGATCATCAGTATCGCCTTTGGCAGTCAGCAGCAGGATCGGCGTTTGCAGATTTTCACGTAGGCTACGCGTCAGCGCAACACCGTCTTCACCCGGCATCATCACGTCCATCACGATCAGATCGAACTCCAAGCCCGACAGGATCCGCCGTGCATGGGCAGAGTCGCGGGCGATAGAAACCAGAAAGCCGTTACGCGCCAAAAACTTGCGCAGCAATCCACGGATACGTTCATCGTCATCCACAATTAACAGGTGGGGGGCTGGTTCACTCATACGTCTTTCTCCCTGATGGCCTGATAATGCCGGCGCATCTTCGCATCCATCATCTGCTCCAGAACCGCACGAAATCCGGCCACGGCTTCTGGGCCTGCATTGCGATACGCGGTTCGCATCCGAACACGTTGCGCATCACTCAGTTTCTTTTCAAGCGCTTCGCCTGCTTCTGTCAAAAGCAGGTTACGTTCCCGTTTATCCGACTTTCCCACCCGGCTTTCAACCAACCCATCTTCAACCAGTGTACGCAACACCCGGTTCAATGATTGCTTGGTCACACCAAGAATGCTCAGCAGGTTGTTGACCGTTGTGCCTGGGCTGCGTGAAATGAAGTGGATAGCCCGGTGATGGGCCCGCCCGTAAGCCATGGTTTCTAGAATGCGATCAGGATCCGCCGTAAAGCCGCGATAGGCAAAAAACATCGCTTCGATCCCCTGCCTCAACTTTTCATCCGTTAGAAAGAGAAGATCGTCACCGCTTGATCTGCTGGCCATCCTGCACCCCGGTTACTTACACTTTACAACACGATAATACGTCAGCTTTGTTGACATTCCAAGTGTGAACTGGTACCGAATCGCAGTTTCTTGGTAATTTTATGTCCGATACGGACATTTCCCGCGCAACAAATGAAAAATGAGCCTAGGAGAATGACAATGGCTGCCTATGATGACCGCGACGGTAAAATTTGGATGGATGGTGCAATGGTCAACTGGCGCGATGCCAATGTGCACCTTCTGACACATGGGTTGCACTATGCTAGCTCGGTCTTCGAAGGGGAGCGGGCTTATAACGGCAAGATATTCAAAAGCCGCCAGCACTCCGAACGCCTGCACTTCTCGGCTGATCAACTGGACTTTGAGATCCCCTTCTCGGTTGACCAGATTGAAGCCGCCAAAGAACAGGTTCTGAAAGAAAATGGTCTCACCGATGCCTACATCCGTGCCGTTGCATGGCGTGGCGCGGGCGAAGACATGGGTGTCGCCAGCGCACGCAACCCGGTTCGTCTGGCCATCGCCGCCTGGGAATGGGGCAACTACTACGGCGACGCCAAGATGAAAGGCGCCAAGCTCGACATCGCTAAATGGAAACGCCCAAGCCCGGAAACCATTCCAAGCCACGCCAAAGCCGCCGGTCTCTATATGATCTGCACCCTGTCCAAGCACGCGGCCGAGGCCAAAGGCTGCTCGGATGCGATGATGTTTGACTATCGCGGCTACGTGGCCGAGGCGACCGGTGCAAACATCTTCTTCGTCAAGGACGGCGAGGTTCACACACCTAAGCCGGACTGCTTCCTCAACGGCATCACCCGTCAGACCGTCATCGGTATGCTGGAAGAGCGCCAGATCAAGGTGCATGAGCGCCACATCGAGCCCGGCGAGCTAGAAGGCTTTGAACAATGCTGGTTGACCGGCACCGCCGCCGAAGTCACCCCCGTTGGCCAGATCGGTGATTACACCTTTGAGGTTGGCGCCCTCGCCCGCGAGATTTCCGAAGGCTACGAAAAGCTGGTTCGGGAATAATCAACGCACCATTCCAAAACAAAAAGGGCGCCACAATGGGCGCCCTTTTTTATGTATCTGTGTCGCTACTTTACTGCGGGCTCATACCGCGCAGGCGCTCTGATCGGCGGCGCAGGAATTCCAGCGTCATCAACAGAGCAATCGAGATTCCAACAAGGATTGTCGCCACAGCCAGAATGGTCGGGCTGATCTGCTCGCGCAGGCCAGTGAACATCTGCCAAGGCAATGTCTTCTGGCTCGCAGAGCCAACAAACAGCACCACAACCACCTCATCGAATGACGTGATAAAGGCGAACAGGCCGCCTGAAATCACACCCGGCAGGATCAAAGGCATCTGCACCCGGAAGAACGTTGTCACCGGATCCGCCCCCATGTTCGACGCGGCACGGGTCAATGAGCGATCAAAGCCCACAAGTGTCGCTGTCACTGTGATGATCACAAAGGGAATACCAAGAACCGCATGCGCAAGGACCACTTTCACATAGCCCACAAAGTTTTTGTTCAAGCCAAGCGTACCTTCCATCCAGTTACCGATCTGAGAGTAGAAGAAGAACATGCCTGTGGCTGAGATGATCAGCGGAACAATCATTGGCGAGATCAAAATCGCCATAATCGCCCGGCGTCCTGGCACGTGTGATTGCGAAAGACCAATCGCCGCCAATGTGCCAAGGCTCACCGAGATCACCGTGGCAATAGGCGCGATCAACAAAGAGTTCTTAAAGCTACGTTGCCATTCGTTGTTGGTAAAGAAATCGCGGTAATGCTTGAGTGAATACCCTTCCGGATCAAGCCGCAGCATTTCTGGCGTAAAGGTAAAGAAGTCCTGCGCGTTGAACGACAGTGGCATCACCACAAGAATCGGCGTGATCAGGAAGATAAAGATCGCGCCACAAATGACCCGAAAGCCATAGTGCCACAAAACCTGACCAGGTGTGAGGTACGGCAACAGGCGCGCACGATAGCGGCCTTCATATAGCCAGTAGATAAACCAGCTATAAAACCACCCCGCAAGTGCACCTATGATGGCTGCGGGAAGGCCGCCAAAAACAAAGCCAAGTATGGCCAACCCGATAATGGAAATCCACTTCGCGAGCTTTTCGTTCTTAAGCACCTGAGTAAAGACCAAGGCCAGTCCGGCAATGAAAGCCGCGCCAATGACCATCCCCAGAGGGCCTGACCCGTTGGCGGTCCCGACAAAGAGGCCAAGGATCGCGCCTGCGGCGGCGACAGTTGGCAAGACCAATGACATTGGCTTGCGTGAGATCGGTGTTAGTGCTGCCATCTGCCTTACCCCAGTTTAACGTTATCGATGCCGACGATCTTGTCGTAAGCCCAGTAGAGAATAAGGACCACCACCAGCAAGATTGTCCCCAATGCGGCCGCAAGACCCCAGTTGAGAGAGCTGGAAATGTGATAGGCAATCCGGTTCGAGATAAAGACACCTTTGGTGCCACCAACGATTTCAGGCGTGATGTAGTAGCCAATCGACAGGATGAAGACGAGGATCGAACCCGCACCAATCCCTGGGATCGATTGTGGGAAGTAAACCCGCCAGAACGCTGTCCAATTCGTCGCGCCCATGGATTTTGCCGCGCGCAGGTATGTCGGTTGAATGGTCTGCATCACCGAATACATCGGCAAGATCATGAACGGCAACAGAATGTGCGTCATCGCAACAACAGTACCAAACTGGTTGTTGATAATCACCAATCGCGCATCATCAGCCACAAGTCCTAACCAGACCAAAACCTCGTTGATCACACCTTGTTGCTGCAACATCACCTTCCATGCGGATGTCCGCACCAAAAGCGACGTCCAGAATGGAAGCAGGACTAAGATCATCAGCATGTTTGCTTGCCGAGCCGGCAGGTTCGCCAAGATCCAGGCGATCGGATAGCCTAGCAAAATGCAAGATCCCATGATGATCAATGACATGATCAACGTGCGGACAAACAGCTTCACAAGTACCTTTTTATTGTCAGGTTGTGCCTCGATGCCATCCGGTGTCTTCTGCATATCGATCGCATTTAAGAAGTAACCGTTGGTATACTTTCCCGCGTGAGTCTGGATAGTTTTCCAGTTTTCTACATCACCCCAGCCCTTGTGCAGCTCGATGAACTTTTCCTTGTATGGGGCATCCGCAGTGGGATCCCATTTTTTGATCTTCCGACCCGATTTGCGGAACATCGACGCCATGCCGGTTTTTTCATAATTCAGACGGGTGGCCAGTTTCGTGTGTTTTTTGGCCTTTACCGCTACGATCATGTCGCGCGCCATCGCGGCATACACCTCTTCCGACGGCAATTCCCCCGATGAGGAATCCCACTGCGCCAGAATTGGCACTGTTTCGGGCAGCGTATTGATGACGATGTCGTTCTCAACCGAGCGGAACAGCATCGAAATGATCGGGATGATAAAGGAAACCAGTACGAAAAACAGCAGCGGCGCAATCAGCAGCAAGGCACGCGTTTTCTGGACTCTCAAAGCACGGTTGAGGCTGCGCTTTAACGGTGTCCCGTCAGCGGCCAGCACCGGGCCTTTGTCGGCAGTGTCACTCATCTTCATCCCCATCGGTTCTTATTATTTTATTTATAGGGCCGCAGAGGTCTACGGCATGGAAAGGGCCGTTTTTCGGCCCTTTCCTTAATCATTCAGCACAACTTATTGTGCCAGCCACGCTTGGAACTTGGCTTCGATGTCGTCGCGATAGTCCGCCCAGAACTCGTAGTTATAGAGGAACGTGTTCGCAGCATTGTTTGGATCGGTTGGCATGTGTGGTGCCATGTCGATACCCAGATCAGCGTGCTTGCCAACCAGTGGTGCCGAAGACTTACGCGCCGGACCATAAGAGATCCATTTCGCTTGGTCGGCCAGACGCTGTGTGTCTGTCGCGAACATGATGTAGTCCAGAGCACGCGCTTTGCGCTCATCGCTCAGACCCGCAGGAATGATCCAACCATCAAGGTCAAACACCTGAGCGTCCCAAAGCATCGCAACAGGTTGCTTTTGCTCTTCGATCACGCTGAACAGACGACCATTGTAGGTCGAACCCATCACAACTTCGCCGTCCGCCAAAAGCTGTGGCGTATCCGCACCGGCAGACCACCAGACAACGTCGTCTTTGATGGTGTCCAGTTTGGCCAACGCTCGGTCTTGACCTTCCTCAGTTGCCAGAACGTCATAAACGTCTTCCTTGGCAACACCATCACAGAGCAGTGCCCATTCGACATTGTTGATCGAACGTTTTTCCAGCGAACGCTTACCAGGATAAGCTTCGGTATCGAAGACGTCACAAATCTTGCTTGGTGGTGTGTCACCTACCAAGTCAGTGCGATAGCCAAATGTGGTCGAATAAACGATCTGCGGAATGAAGCAATCGCCAACCAGCAGGTCGCCAAAGTCTTCCGACGCAGGTGTGCCATCCGGCGCAGGCGCCAACATGGTGTCTGGGTCGATTTCCATTGCCAGACCTTCGTCGCACAGACGCAAAGCGTCAGCCGCAACAACGTCCACAACGTCCCATGTCACGTTGCCCGCTTCGTCCATCGCACGCAGCTTTGCAACCGCTTCGGCAGAGCTATCATCGTTGATGATGGTGACCCCAGATTTTTCCGAATACGGGTCATGATATGCGTTCTTTTGCGATTTAGTATAAGCGCCACCCCAGGAAACGATGGTCATTTCCTCAGCTGCAACCGCGCCTGCTGCAACAGTCAGCGCTGTCGTTGTAAGCAGTGTTTTGGTCAGTGTCATACAGTAGTCTCCCTAAATTAGCCCGCTGCTAACATTATTAGAGCCCCGTCACGGGCGAACATTGGAACTCTTTATCCATCGCACGCCCAAGGACATGCGATATTCTTTAGCCCTTAGGCATCTAGTGCGCGGCAGTCTTCCGGCAACCAGCCGATCTCGATCTGCTCACCCGGCTGCAAACGCACCTGATCCGGCGCGTTCCGTGTCTTGACGATAAATTCGTCATTGCCAGCCACCCGCAGACGTGTGCGGAAGATGTCGCCCATGTAGATGAACTCAAGCACTTCCGCTTTCAGCGTATGCGCGCCCTCTTGCAGGCGGTCTTTGTTAAACTCAACACGCTCTGGCCGGATTGACACACGGGTGCGATCGCCAACTGCGCTCACATTCACCGGCTTACAATCGATAAGTTCGCCATCATCCAACTGAACCAGCGCCTGACCACCCTTGAGCTCTTTAACAGTTCCCAACAGCGTGTTGTTTTCGCCAATAAACTGCGCAACGAAGCTGTTTTTGGGCTCTTCATACAGCGTATCCGGTGGATCCAGCTGCTGAATACGGCCATCATCAAACACCGCAACGCGGTCTGACATGGTCAGCGCTTCAGTCTGGTCGTGCGTCACGTAAACCGTTGTAATGCCAAGGCTGTGTGCCAGGTGGGTAATTTCGAACTGCATTTTTTCGCGCAGCTGCTTATCAAGCGCGCCCAGCGGTTCATCCATCAAAACCAGCTCAGGTTCAAACACCAGTGCACGTGACAAAGCGATCCGCTGCTGCTGACCGCCTGACAACTGTGCCGGCCGACGGCCACCAAAGGCCCCCATTTCAACCATCTCCAGCGCGCGCTTCACTTTGGCTTCACGCTCCGACTTGCCAATTTTGCGCACTTCCAATGGGAAGCTCAGGTTTTCAGCAATCGTCATATGTGGGAACAGGGCGTAGTTCTGGAACACCATACCAATTCCGCGTTTATGCGGCGGGATGTTGTTGATCGATACACCGTCCAGTTTGATCGATCCGTGTGTCGCCGTCTCAAATCCAGCTAGCATCATCAGGCAAGTGGTTTTACCAGATCCTGAGGGCCCAAGCATCGTGAGAAACTCACCTTTGGGCAATGCGAGATTGAGATCCTTTACGACCAGTGTTTCGCCGTCATAACTTTTCTGAACGCGTTCAAACTCAACGAACGCATCGTTGTTGCGTGGCTCGGCCAACTGTGTCTCCCCATTGTTTAGTCGTGGTTGTTCCACGTTTGCCCCAGACTAAACTCCGAAAAATGTCGCGGTGCAAGCTCAATGCGGCATTTTCTTCCGAATTCGCGACACCCGCTTTCAGACGACCATTTCGTTCATAAAATACACGAATGATACTGAGATCCACACACAATAGACCGTTTCAATATGCGCAAACCATCATAATTATAGGCAATTCGCCATATCCAAATACAGGCAATTGGCCTTCAAAAGACCTAGATTAATAAGAAACCACAAGAGCCAAGCTGCTTGCGGTTTCTTGAAAATCACAGGTATTCAAATGAAAAATCGACGGGCACCAACTTTGACCCGATTCTGATTCTCCACAAACGACCCCGCCAGCCAGCTATTAGCTAGCCGCTTGCATCAGCCCTTCACTTTTCAGCTGCGCATGCGCCTGATCCAGCGCCTTCCATGCGCGTTCAGCCAATGCATCGATATCACCCTTGGTGATGACCAGTGGAGGCGAAATCACCATCCGGTCTCCCACATGACGCATGATCAAACCATTAGCAAAACAATGCTCGCGACAGATCAGACCCGCCGTACCGGCCTCTGCCGCAAATTGCGCCCGGCTGTCTTTATGCGGTGTCAGAGCCAGAGATCCCATCATGCCACAGATCTGGGTTTCCCCAACCAACGGATGGTCGTTAAGGCTGTCCCATTTTTGCTTAAGATACGGACCCGTTTCTTTACTCGCTGTTTCAACGATACCTTCTTCGTCCAGCAAGCGCAGGTTTTCCAAAGCAACCGCACAGGCTACCGGATGGCCCGAATAGGTATAGCCGTGATTGAATTCGCAACCATTCAGCACCTCAGCCACCTCATCGCAGACCAGCGATCCGCCGATTGGCGCATAGCCAGAGCTCAAACCCTTGGCGATGGTCATGATATGCGGCTTGATGTTGAACGTTTCTGAACCAAACCAGTTGCCCGTCCGGCCAAAACCAGTGATCACCTCATCCGCGATCAGCAAGATGTTGTATTTCTCGCAGATACGCTGAATTTCCGGCCAATATGTTTCTGGCGGAATGATCACCCCGCCTGCACCCTGAATAGGCTCACCGATAAAGGCAGCAACCTTGTCTTCACCCAGTTCCAGAATGGCCTCTTCCAGTGCACGCGCACGCTGCAGCCCGAATTCATTCGGGTCCATGTCTCCACCTTCAGCATACCAGTTTGGCTGGTCGATATGATGAATGTCCGGGATCGGCATGCCACCCTGCGCATGCATACCAGTCATACCACCCAGCGAACCACTGCCCACCGTTGACCCGTGATAGCCATTCTTGCGCGCGATGATGGTTTTCTTTCCAGGATGGCCTTTTTCGGCCCAATAGGTGCGTACAAGACGAATGTTAGTATCATTCGCCTCAGATCCCGAACCCGCATAAAACACATGGTTCAGATCGTAAGGGGACAACTTCGCCAGACGTTCGGACAAGGCAATCGCCGGAACGTGTGTGGTCTGGAAGAACGTGTTGTAATACGGCAGCTCAAGCATCTGGCGCGCAGCCACTTCGGCCATTTCTTTGCGGCCATAGCCAACATTCACACACCACAGGCCCGCCATGGCATCCAGAATTTCGTTACCCTCACTGTCGGTCAAGGTCGAACCGGTCGCGCGTGTAATAACACGCACGCCTTTTTCGTTCAGCTCGCCGCCATTGGTAAACGGGTGCAAATGGTGAGCCGCATCAAGCGCCTGAAGTTCTGCCGTCGGCATATGGTTGGAAATGACTGTCATGACAGGCCCTTCTCATTAAAGAAATTATACGTGACCAATGTCCAAGCTTGGTCATCGAAGCTTGCCCCTAAAATATGATCAAATTTTTTCGTGTCAATCGAATCAATGCTGCGCGGCTTCAATCTCTAAAGCGTGACGCACTTGCTCCATCCCTTGAATCACATCCTCACGAATGGCGCGGGCCGCGGCCTCAGCATCCCGTGCATGCATAGCATTCAGAACTTCTTTATGTTTATCAGGCAGGTTCTGCGTTCCCATCCGGCCACAAACAACACGCAAAGATGGGCCAAAACGTAACCACAACCCGTCAGCCAGATCTGCAAGAATCGGCGCATCCGCAATTTTATACAACCGCTTGTGAAACTTATAATTAAGCTCCAGATAGCTTTTTAGGTCCCCTTTTCTAATGGCATTGTCATGATCCGAATCAATCGCTGTAAGAAAATCCAGATCCTCCAGCGTCGCACGTTCTGTCGCGCGAAGTGCCAGATGCGGGTCAAGCCATTGTCTTGCAAGAATTAACTCGCTGATATTATCCGCATTCAAAAGCGGAACACACACGCGCCGGTTACCCTGAAACTCCAACGCGCTTTCAGCCGTAAGGCGCCGGATTGCCTCGCGGACCGGGGTCATGCCCGTCTCCAATCGCTCGGTCAAACCCTGAATTGTTACGGGTTGTCCCGGTGTTAAATCACCAAACAAAATCAGGTCCCTTAACCGGCGGTATACAACCTCATGCGCAGGCAATCTTCCTGCTGTTTGAACCACTTGGCCGATTTTTTTGTCTGGCTTGTTCATTTTTAGGGCCCTTGTTGCGGCTTTATCTATCTCTGTTCTTGCGAGTTTAGCCTCTGCGTGAAAACATTACCATATTGCCAAACGCGTAATAATTTGATCAAATCCGCGCAAGGCGTCATAGACATGCCGACCAACGGGAGAAAACCATGAAAAGACTAATCCTGACCACAACCGCCACTCTGGCCCTTGGCGCACTCAGCGCTGCGGCAGAAGAGGTGCGGGTTTATAACTGGTCCGATTACATCGACGAAGAACTACTGGCGAAATTCGAAGAGGAAACCGGGATCGATCTGATCTACGATGTCTTCGACAGCAACGAAGTCCTCGAAACCAAACTGCTGGCTGGTGGCTCAGGTTATGACGTGGTTGTTCCGACCGGCTCGTTCATGGCCCGCCAGATCCAGGCAGGTGCGTTCCAGAAATTGGACGCATCACAGCTGCCCAATTCCGCAAACATGTGGGAACCGATCAAAGATCGCACCGCGCTATATGATCCCGGAAATGAATATTCAATCAACTACATGTGGGGCACAACTGGCCTGGGCATAAACACCGCAAAAGTTGCCGAAGCACTTGGTGATGACGCACCAACGGATTCTCTGGCATTGGTATTTGATCCAGCCAACATGGAAAAGCTGGCCTCATGCGGCGTTTATTTCCTCGATGCCCCGGATGAGATGATCCCGGCGGCGCTGAAATACATCGGCGAAGATCCAAACAGCATGGATCCTGAAGTCGTGGAAAAGGCAGAGCCCATTCTGGCGGCGGTCCGCCCTTATATCAAAAAGTTCCACAGCTCAGAGTACATCAACGCTTTGGCAAACGGTGACATCTGTGTGGCCTTCGGCTGGTCAGGTGACATTCTGCAAGCCCGTGACCGCGCGGCTGAGGCCGAGAACGGTGTAGAAATCGAATACAACGCCCCAAAAGAAGGCGCCCTGATGTGGTTCGACCAAATGACCATCCCGGTCGACGCACCAAACCCAGAAGGTGCGCATAAGTTCCTGAACTTCATCATGGACGCGCAAAACATGGCGGCGGCGTCCAACTATGTCTATTACGCCAACGGCAACTTGGCCTCGCAAGAGTTTCTGGTTGAAGACGTAATCGACGACACCGCGATCTACCCTGATGAAGAGACTGTAAAGAACCTCTACATCAAGGAATCCTATCCGCCAAAGGTTCAGCGTAAAGCGACCCGGATGTGGACAAAGATCAAATCAGGCACCTAAAGCTTTATAATTTGGCCCGCGCAAACAATTTGCGCGGGCTCTTTTTTATCCGGGGATAGTGATGAACCAGACCGTATTTGCTCCGTGGGAAGATCCCGCCGCCAAGCCGCTTATTCAGTTCAAAAATGTGACTAAGCGTTACGGCGACTTCACCGCGATCGACAACCAGTCGTTTGATATCTACGAACAAGAATTTTTTGCCCTGCTTGGCCCTTCAGGCTGCGGTAAAACCACGATGATGCGGATGCTGGCGGGTTTCGAAACTCCAACCGAAGGCACTATCTTGCTGGGTGGCGAAGACATCGCCCCCATCCCCCCGAACAAACGCGCCGTGAACATGATGTTCCAGTCTTACGCGCTGTTCCCACACCTCTCGATCTGGGAAAACATCGCCTTTGGCCTACGCCGGGACAAAATGCCCAAAGATCAGATCGAAGCCCGCGTCGAAGAGATGCTCAAGCTGACGCGGTTAGAGCAATTTGCTCGCCGCAAACCGCACCAGATTTCTGGCGGCCAACGCCAACGCGTTGCACTGGCCCGCTCACTCGCTAAAGCCCCCAAGCTGCTTTTACTGGATGAGCCGCTGGGTGCACTTGATGCCAAGCTGCGTCAGGACACACAGTTTGAACTGATGGACATACAGGAAAAGACTGGCACCACCTTCGTGATCGTGACCCACGACCAAGAAGAGGCGATGACTGTCGCAAGCCGCGTCGCTGTCATGGACCACGGCAAGATCATTCAAGCCGACACCCCATCGCAAATCTATGAGGCGCCAAATTCCGTCTATGTAGCCGACTTCATCGGTGATGTGACCATTATCGAAGGCGGCGTCACTGCCAAAGACAACGGATACGAGGTTGCCTTTGCCGAAGGTCAGTCAGTTTTCGCAGAATCCTCACTCAAGCTGACCAATGGCCAGACCGGCCATATCGCGATCCGCCCCGAGAAAGTGGCGATCTCGTCCGAGAAACCCAAGGGCGTACGCAACGCCGTACAGGGTAAAATTCTCGACATCGCCTATCTGGGCAATCTTTCAACCTACTATGTTGAATTGCCCAACGGACAAACCGTAAAATCACAAACCGCCAACACCCGCCGCCTGTCGCGGCGCAGCTTCACTTGGGAAGATGAGGTGTGGCTGTCGTGGACAGATACCGCCGGTATCTTGTTGGAGGGCTGAGCATGCGCCGCGCAGTCCTGATCCTCGTCCCATATCTCTGGCTACTGGCACTGTTCTTGGTGCCGTTTCTGATCGTTTTGAAAATAAGCCTGAGTGACGCCGCCATTTCGATCCCACCCTATACGCCAACCTTGGATTTCTCCGCTGGCTGGCAAGGGATCAAAGAGTTCTTTTCTGAGCTGGATTTTGAGAACTTCCTCTTCCTGACCGAAGATGATCTTTATTGGAAAGCCTACCTGTCCTCGCTCAAAATCGCGACAATCTCGACCATCCTGACGCTCATCGTCGGCTACCCGATGGCCTACGGCATGGCCAACGCGCCCGAACATTGGCGCCCGACGCTGATGATGCTGATCATCTTGCCGTTTTGGACCAGCTTCCTTATCCGGGTCTATTCATGGATGGGGATCCTGTCGACCGAAGGCTATCTCAACCAGTTCCTGATGGGTATTGGTGTCATTTCCGAGCCCCTGGTCATCCTGAACACCAACATCGCGGTCTACATCGGTATCGTTTACACCTACCTGCCCTTTATGATCCTGCCGATTTATTCCGCATTGGAACGGCTGGATGGATCGTTGCTCGAAGCCGCCGAAGACCTCGGCTGCTCACGCCTCTCAGCCTTCTGGCTGGTCACCATCCCACTCAGCAAAAGCGGCATCATCGCCGGCAGTTTCTTGGTCTTCATCCCAACACTGGGCGAATTCGTGATCCCATCCCTACTGGGCGGCTCCAAAACCCTGATGATCGGTAAGGTCTTGTGGGAGGAGTTCTTCAACAACCGCGATTGGCCGGTGGCCAGTGCGGTGGCGGTGATCTTGCTGTTGATCCTGATCATCCCGATCGTGCTGTTCCAGCGTAACGAGCAAAAGCAACGGGAGGCCGAAGGATGAGACGTCTAACTTGGTTCAATACCACCTCTCTCACGCTGGGCTTTGTCTTCCTCTATCTGCCGATGATCATCCTGATCATCTTCAGCTTCAACGAAAGCAAACTTGTCACCGTCTGGGCCGGGTTCTCGACCAAATGGTACGGCGAGCTGTTCCAGAACGAGGCCTTCCTCAATGCAGCCTGGGTCACCATCCGCGTCGCGGTGATCAGCTCTACCATTGCGACCGTTCTGGGTACGATGGGGGCTTACGTCTTGGTCCGCGCAGGTCGCTTCAAAGGGCGCACATTGTTTTCGGGCATGATCTACGCACCATTGGTGATGCCCGAAGTGATCACCGGTCTGTCGCTGCTGCTTCTGTTCATCGGCATCGGGTTGGATCGCGGGATTTACACCATCATCCTGGCACACACCACGTTTTCGATGTGCTACGTCTCGGTGGTGGTCTCCTCGCGGCTGGTCAGCTTTGACCAGTCACTGGAAGAGGCGGCGCTTGATCTGGGCTGCACCCCGATGGAATCCTTCCGTCTGGTCACGCTCCCGATCATCGCCCCTGCGGTCATTTCCGGCTGGCTTCTGGCCTTTACCCTGTCGCTTGATGATCTGGTGATCGCCAGCTTCACCGCTGGCCCCTCGGCCACCACCCTACCAATCAAGATCTGGTCATCGATCCGCCTTGGTGTTAGCCCTGAGATCAACGCGCTCTCGACGCTGATGATCGCGGTGGTAACGGTCGGAGTGATCACCGCTTCGATTATCTCGAAACGATCCACCTTGCGACAACAGGCCGAAGAACGCGCTGCCGACCAATCGTAAAGGGCAACCATGAAGCGTATCTTCCCGGCCTACACCTATGGCGACGCGCCCCGCGCGAACTGCTACTGGCCAGCAACCGCAGATCTGCCCGACGTCGAAACAGCGTCGGGCACACTTCACGCTGACATCGCCATCATCGGCGCAGGCTACACCGGGCTGAATGCCGCCCTGCGACTTTCTGAGGCGGGCGAAGACGTCATCGTGCTCGATACCCACGCCCCCGGCTGGGGTGCCTCTGGTCGCAACGGCGGCTTTTGCGGGCTTGGCGGCTCCAAGGCCAGCGACCCAATGCTCAAACTGATGTTTGGCGAAGCGGCGCGCCGCGAGTACCGCCTTGCCGAATGGGAGGCGGTCAAACACGTCACCAGAACGCTCTCCAAACACAACATCGACGTTGACGCCCATTCCGAGGGCGAGACCGTCGTGGCCCACACGCCCAAAGCCTTCAAAGGCTTCGAGTACGAGGCCAAACAAACCGAGGCCGACCTTGGCGTCACCCCCACCATCATCGAAACGCAGAACATGCCGAAACACGGGCTTGGCGCAAATTTCCATGGCGCGATGACCACCCCTATCGGCTTTGCCATCAACCCGCTGAAATACGTGCGCGGATTGGTCGACGCCGCCACAAAGGCAGGCGTGCGGATCTTTGGCCACTCCCCGGTGCAGCGCATCGATCACAGCCAAGGCTTCACGCTGACCACCGACGCCGCCCAGATCAATGCCAAACGTCTGATCGTGGCCACTAACGGCTATTCCTCGGACGACCTGCCCGACTGGCTGCGCAATCGCTATCTGCCGACGCAGTCCAACATTCTGGTCACCCGCCCGCTCAGTGACGACGAAATCACCGCCCAAGGCTGGACCTCGCACCAGATGTGCCACGATTACCGCACCCTGCTGCATTACTTCCGCCTGATGCCCAACAAGCAGATGCTGTTTGGCATGCGCGGCGGCATGTTCAGCTCACCGGGCGCTGACGCCCGCATGTATAAAACCATCCGGCGACATTTTGACACCATGTTCCCGGCGTGGTCCCATGTGGAAACACCCTACAGCTGGAATGGCTTGATCAGCATGGCGCAGGATTTGACCCCCTATGCCGGGCCGATCCCGGAAATGGAAGGTGCTTATACCGCGCTCTGTTATCACGGCAATGGCGTCGCCATGGGCAGCTACGCAGGCGCACTTCTGGCCGATCAGATACTGGGAAAGACCGGAGACCTCCTCCACCCCAAAGTCATGCACAGCCCACACAAGAAATTCCCCTTGGGCCGCCTGCGCCGCGCCACCCTCTGGCCGGTCTATGCCTATGCCGGGATGACGGGGAATTAGGTTAGTACGCACGCCCTCCTACGCTGGCTCGATGTAGCTCGCTATGGAAGACACACATCGTTCTCAACCTCCCGCCCGGCGGCGCCGGGCAGCGCCCGACCTCCCCCCGGAGGGCGCTTTTGCACCCTCACCCCATACGGAACCGTCCCTAGTGTGGCACTCTCGTATCATCCGACTAAGGAAACAAACGCCCTCCAGGTCGGCTGCTGCCCTAGCGTTGAATACTAGTACCGCACTGTAACCAATCTCACCCTTTCAATTTGAATTCGGTGTTTTCCAATTCATAACTAAGGAAATTGACCACTAATATTATTTGCCATTCAAAATACCTTAAGTAGAGTTGAACAAATGGTATTCAAATGTGTTTTGAGAGCAAAATAAATGCAAGACGTCGAATATGTTAAAGCCGTTCTTTCTGAGAATTATTCGACAGAACGTTCACATGAAATTCCTTATCCCGCACTTGAGGAGGTAATAGAGCAAACTCCATTCAATTACATAGATGGTATTGTTGAAGGAGAAACACCGAACGGTAGCAAAAGTCGTGAAGGCCAAGACTATTATTGGTTTCAGCACGAAGGAAAATCGATATTATCTCATCGCTTCATCGCTGCGGTTACTATCGGAAAATGGGTTCCGCGAGATTTCGATGTGGATCACATAAATCACAACCCATCTGACAACAGGCCCTCTAACTTGCGTGTCGTAACACGACGAGACAACGCGGGTAATAGACGCAGAGCACTTCTATCAGATCTAGCAGACCTCGAACATGTCGCCGAAGTACTCAAAGAGCGAAGACAAAAACAAGAGCCTGAGCTGGAGCCCGAACTAGCATCCAATTTAGAATTTCGTGAAACAAGTGAGAACGATGACAGCTTTGCCCACTCTTCAGACTCAATGTTAACTTACACAGGCGAGACAAAGCCTGCCAACGATGGCTACAAATGGTATAGAACGAATATCGGGTCGTGGCATTTACGCAGAGGTTAATGCAGGCTGATCCAACATTCTTACAATTAAATATTGATCAGACCCACGTGGATGGATTTAAATCTCGCCCCCTACCCCTGCGGCGTCTTCAACGGCCTTGCCTTACCTCGTTGCAATCCCAACTGATGCTCACGCCAGATGATGATGCAGCCCGCCAGCACTACCAGTGACGCGCCCAGCAGCATGGTCTTGGTCGGCACCTCGTCAAAGATGAAATAGCCAATCAGCAGCGCGAATATCATCGAGGCGTAATCAAACGGTGCCACCACGCTGGCATCGGCAAACCGATAGGCCGAGGTCAGGAAAATCTGCGCCAGCCCGCCGATCAGCCCGGCCAGAATCAGATAGACCCATTCAGCCTGCGTCGGCCAAACCCAACCCAATGGCAGGGTCAGCAGCGACAGCAAGGTCGAGGTCAGCGAGAAATAGAACACAATCGCCGCCGTCTGTTCGGTTGCCACCAGCTTGCGGATGTAAATCTGCGCCAGCGCCGCACACAACGCCCCCATCAACACCAGCACCGCCCCTACCGCGGCCCCGGTCTCCACCGTTGGTCCGCTTAACGTGCTTAGCCTTGGCGACAGAACAATCATCACCCCCACCAGACCCAGCGCCACCGCGCTAATTCTGAACACACCGACCTTTTCGTTCAGAAACATCGCCGCAAACACCACCGTCATCAACGGCGCCGCATAGCCCAGCGCCGTCACTTCGGGCAGTGGCAACAACCCCAGCCCGGCAAACATCATCCCCATCGCCGCCGTGCCAACAAACCCGCGCCAGAAATGCCCTATGGGTGATTGCACCTTCAGGCCGGTCTTCAGCTCTTGCCGGTACCACAGCCAGATCAGGATCACCGGGATGGCAAAGGCGGATCGGTAAAACACCGTCTGTCCGGCCGGCACATGCTCAGACGCCGCCTTGATCAGCGACGACATCACGATGAACAGCATGACCGCGATGAGTTTCAGAGTGATGCCTTTGATCGGTTGCATGACGCGTCCTCTTCTCCGCCAAGCAATGATCCGATCCCGGCAAAAGGTCAATCTCCACCCTTGCGTTTCGGGGGCAGGCTCGGGCAAACAGTTGTGTACATAACTGGGGTCAAAAATGTACAGCCTGTACGCAAATAATCACCTGCTCAGCCAGCTCTCTGCCGCCGCTCCGGTAGGTAAAACCTTTGCAACGCGCCCGGGCTTGCCTGATGTCACCTACGGCGATCTTTTCGCCGGGGCCGAACGCATGGCCGCCACTCTGGCGCGGCTGGGTGTGGCCCCCGGTGATCGCGTTGCCGTGCAAGTATCCAAGTCAATCGAGGCCATCCAGCTTTACCTTGGCACCGTCATGGCGGGGGGCGTGTTTCTCCCTCTGAACACCGCATATACCGGCGCGGAACTGACCTATTTCTTTGGCGATGCCACTCCCACCGTGATTGTCTGCGATCCAGCGCGTCTGGACGAGATTACCCCTCTCTCAGGAGGCGCTTCCGTGCTCACCTTGGCGGGCGACGGCAGTGGCACACTGACAGAAGAATCAAATGCGCAACTATCTGTTTTTAATTCAGTTTCACGCTCTCCGGATGACCTCGCCGCGATCCTCTACACCTCTGGCACCACGGGCCGCTCCAAGGGCGCGATGCTCAGCCATAACAACCTGTCGTCGAACTCCGCCACCCTGCGAGACTACTGGAAATTCACCCCAGATGATGTGTTGATCCACGCCCTGCCAATCTTCCACACCCACGGCTTGTTCGTGGCCACCAACGTGGCCCTTCTGGCCGGGGCCTCGGTGCATTTTCTGCCCGGCTTTGACGCCGATGCCATCATCAAGGCCATGCCCACGTCAACTTCCCTAATGGGCGTGCCCACCTTCTACACTCGTCTATTGGACCATCCAGGCCTCACGCCCGAGGCCACCCAAAGCATGCGCCTCTTCATCTCCGGCTCCGCGCCGCTCTTGGTCGAAACCCACGAACGTTGGGAGGCTAAAACAGGCCACAGAATCCTCGAACGTTACGGTATGACCGAAACCAACATGAGCACCTCGAACCCCTACAACGGAGAACGCTGCGCGGGCACGGTGGGATTCCCACTGCCCAGTATTGAGTTACGTATCATGCAAGACGGTAAAGAAGTTCCTAATGGCGAGATTGGTGTGCTCGAGGTGCGCGGTCCCAATGTGTTCCAAGGTTATTGGAAAATGCCCGAAAAAACCGCTGAAGAACTACGTGCTGATGGCTGGTTTATCACTGGGGATCAAGGGCTTATAGATGATCGCGGCTATGTCACCATTGTTGGCCGTGAAAAGGATATGGTCATCACAGGTGGCTTCAATGTCTACCCAAAAGAGATCGAAAGCCTGATTGATGACATCAGCGGCGTGAAGGAATCCGCAGTCATAGGCCTGCCACACCCCGATTTTGGTGAGGGTATCGTCGCTGTGATTGTTCGTGACGACGAGGCCCTGATCGAGGATCACATTGCCTTCTCTCTTGAGGGACAGGTCGCCCGCTTTAAGCAACCTAAAGCGATAAAATTTCTCCCCGAACTCCCCCGCAACACCATGGGCAAAGTTCAGAAAAAAGCGCTGCGTGAGCAATTCAAGGATCTGTTCGCCTCGTAGCGCGAACAGCAACCCTGTTGACCTGAGTACCACTCAGCTTGTACCAAAGGCAGGCTGGTTCTTACCCGTTTTCCACCAGCAGATCACACTCCTCTGAGGCGGGCAAAGAAGGAGTGTACATGCCCGAAACCCTGATCCGCAATGCCGACACAATCCTGACAATGGATGATGATCGCCGCGAGCTTGCTGGCGCTGACATCCTGATGCGAGATGGCGTAATTATCGAAATCGGGTATAGCCTTGAAACCAAAGGTGAAATTCACGATACCAAAGGCTGTGCTGTCACGCCCGGGCTGATCAATACCCACCACCACCTTTACCAGTCCCTGACCAAAGCTGTTCCCGGCGGGCAAGATGCGTTGTTGTTCGGCTGGCTGCAGACGCTCTATCCGATTTGGTCCCGTTTTGGCCCCGAAGAAATGTTTGTCTCCGCCCAGATCGGTTTGGCAGAATTGGCCTTGTCCGGCTGTACGCTCAGCTCGGACCACCTCTATCTATATCCCAACGGTTCACGTCTGGATGACACCATTGCAGCAGCGCAAAAAATCGGCCTGCGCTTCCACCCTACGCGCGGAGCGATGAGCATTGGCGAAAGCGACGGAGGCCTACCACCCGACAGTTTGGTCGAACGCGAAGATGCCATACTGGAAGATTCCATTCGTGTGATCGATGCCTTTCATGATCCGTCAGAGGGATCAATGGTCAGGGTTGGCTTGGCCCCCTGCTCGCCATTTTCTGTCAGCCGTGACCTGATGCGTGATGCCGCCTTGTTGGCGCGCGACAAGAAGGTAATGCTGCACACGCATTTAGCGGAGAATGAAGAAGATATCGCCTATTCTGAGCACAAATTCGGCTGCCGTCCGGGACAATATGCCGAGGATCTTGGCTGGACCGGATCGGACGTCTGGCACGCCCATTGTGTTAAACTCGATGGCAAGGAGATTGATCTTTTTGCCCGCAGCGGCACTGGGGTCGCGCACTGCCCGTGCTCCAACTGTCGGCTGGGCAGCGGGATTGCGCCAGTACGCCAAATGCGGGATGCCGGGGTCAAAGTCGGGCTTGGTGTGGATGGCTCTGCAAGTAACGACAACGGCAATCTGATTGCTGAGGCGCGCCAGTCAATGCTGTTACAACGCGTCGCGAGCGGGGCCGATGCCATGTCAGCCCGCGAGGCACTTGAGATTGCGACACGCGGTGGGGCGGATGTTTTGAACCGACCCGATTGTGGCCGTCTAGCCGTGGGAAAACGCGCCGACATTGCAATCTGGGATGTCTCGGGCATTGAAAGCGCAGGCAGTTGGGACCCTGCCGCCCTACTGCTGGCTGGACCGACAAAGGTTAAACACCTCTTTATCGAGGGTCGTCAGGTCGTACGAGATGGACATATCACCACGATCGACCTGCCACGCGTAATCGAGCGCCAGAACCAACTGGCACTCAATCTGCAGGAACGTTCAGGGCCTTAGCACAGAGTTTGCGCCCGCATGGTTTCGGGCACATCCATACCCAGCAGTTTCAGAACGGTTGGGGCAATGGACTTTTGATCCAGCACATCACCCGCAGGCGCATCAACTTTATCGCTGAACACATAGAACGGTACTTGGCGCAGTTCCGGTTGATCTCCGGCGTGGTGGTGGTCGGAATTGATGCCGTGATCGGCCGTGACAAACACCTCATACCCAGCTTCACGCAGGCGGGGGATCAGGCGGGCAAGGGCGATGTCCACCTTGCTGGCCTGAATCCGGTATTCTGAAGATTCCCCACCGAACCAATGCCCCAGCGTGTCACAGCTGGACGTGTGGAACAGCAGATAGTCCGGCGCATGATCGCGCGCGATCCCCCAAACCTGTGCACACATGTCCACCTCGGCCGGCATAGCAGAGTTTTCCGGACAGTAGCCTTCCATCGAATAGTATCGCGCATGCGGCACGGGGGCATCCGGGTTATTAATCTCACCATGCTCGAACGGGTCAAAAGACGACCCACCATAGAGCGTATGATAATAGCAATGCGCCACCGCCCCGGTCACACGATCCGCCTGTTTCAAGATCGAAAACAGGTTAGGTTTGTTGGAGGGTCGGATCATTTCATTGCCGATGATCCCATGCTCCACTGGCGGCAGGCCGGTATGGATCGTCTCATACAAGGGCGCGGAAATGGTCGGCAGCTCGCTTTGCATTTTCCACAGGCGGGCATGGCCAGCCTCTACTGCGGCTTGCAAGTATCCGCAATCCGACAGGGCCGTGTCATAGCGCAGGCCATCGACGATAATCAGGCAGGTTTTGGTCATGTTTTACAGATCTTTGATTTTGGAGGGATCGAGTGGACAGGACAGATAGACCCCAAATTCCTGACCAATATCGGCGCTGACGCGGGCGTGTACAGCCCCCTGACGGTCCAGAAACCGTTGGTTATCTTCAACCGGGAAAATCCCCTCGTGCCAGATTCCAGCGTGGATATATAGACCTTTGTCGCCCTCACACCAAAAAGCCACCACCTTATCCGGGGTCAGATTGTCCCCCGGCAAGGCTACAGGCACTATGAAGGGTTTGTTGTCGATGGGCCAGAACATCTGCCCGCCGTCGGGGTGATAGTTCATATGCCAGAGCAGAACCTGATCCCGCGGTGCGGTTTGTGCCTCAAGCTTGGCCTGCTGTGGATCCGTGGACCAGCCCAGAACGTAGTTGCCGTTGACGGCCTCGTTCTCACCGTAAAGCACATCACCCTGCCAAGTCCCTTTGAACACGCCCTCAACATAGCCGCCTTCATCACCGGTGCCCTGATCAATCGGGCGCCACCCCTGCTGTGGCCAGCGGGTGATGGCAATCTCAAACGTATCCGGATCATCGACTAGGCAGCCATAGCCTTCGACGCTTTTATCGGTCGCACGAATGAGCGGCACCTCGTGCCATGGTAATGATGGCTTGCTGGAGGCTTCAAAGATATATTCAGGGGCGTTCATTGGACGGCCTCCGTGCAATGCAGATCGACCATCCGCTGCACCATTGGTGCAAAATGCCAAAAGTCAGGTGTTTCCATCCCATCGCGTTTGCCCGCGTCATCCAAATACCGCACGGCCACGATTTTTTTGAAGTTTGGATTGGCTTCAAATTCAGCCACTTCCTCTGCTTTCATCGGGCCACCCTGCAGGTTCAGGGAATGCACTGAGGCCTCACTTAGCCGGTCAAAATACTCTGGCTTAGCCGCGCAGAGATACCGCTTGGCCGCCACGTGGTAGCGGCAACAGTCGGTGATCACACTGGGAAAAAACCGCTCCAACACCTCTGCCCCGGCATCCTCATGATGCCGGTCCTCGGTGTCGTCCATGCTAAAGGTGCCAAACTCGGACGTGAAATGCCCGATGTCATGCAAAAGCGCGCCAACGATGATTTCTTCAGACTGGCCGTTTTGTTCGGCAATCGTCGCGCCTTGCAGCATGTGTTCACCCATAGTGACAGGTTCACCAAGGTATTCCTCTCCACCGCGTCGATCAAAGATCGACCCGATGAAATCGACGATGTTATCGCGGTTCAGGCTTTCGATATCCGGTTTACTCATTCTGCCGCCATCCCGGTTTGCTGTGCCAATGACGCGTAGGTGGACCGCAAGCCGTCCATGTCGGCATAGCAGCCTTGGAACCAGCGAGTGCCTGTTCCGGAATAGGCTTTGCGCGCATGCAGAACCCGGGTATTGTCCACGATGAAGCTCTCTCCCGGCTCCAGGCGAAAGGTAACTTCCATATCCGGGCCATCAATGATTTCACCCAAACGACGATAAGCCGCATAATAGGTTTCCATCTGTTCAAACGGCACATCCGTGACCGCCGCCAGTGACCGGTTGTTAAACCGTACTCCGACCAGCTCCCCATCGGGCGCCAGTTCGATCATCGGACGGCGTGATTGCAGGCATACGCCCTCTTCACCCGCGTATTCAAACCGCGCACAATATTGGCTTAGAACGCGGAAGTACTCCTCATTTTCTTCGCGCAGGCGCAGCGCGGCGGCAAACCCATCAACCACCATGTTTTCACCACCCGCAGCCGAGCTTTCAAGGCAATAGAGCACCTGAATTGACGGAACCGGGTCGCGATAAGGGTTGTCGGTATGCGCCTGAAGGCCCAGCCCGGTGAAGGCCAGATTGGTTGGGTTTACTTCGGTGCGCACCTCGAAATGTTTACCGTAGTTGGTGTCGCGGACAAAGCCGAACAGATCGACCACATCGAACAAAGCCCCATCTTTGATCGGGCCATTTTCTAGCTTGCCAAAGCCATAACGTGTCACAGCCCCCAGCCAATCCCTCAGGGCGTCCCCACCTTTGGCAAGTTCCTGAAAGTCGCCTGTTGGCACAGCAGTCTGAAGTTTCGCAGTCCATGGCTCAATATTGTCACCTGTCCAACCGGCAGCACGCACATCAGATCGATCATAAGCGTGATCCATCAGCCATGCCGAATCAAACGCAATTTCGCGCCCTTCGGGTGCAAATGTCACGATGACCTGATCGCCGTCCACTTTCGCATCTGCAACATGCGTGTCAGCCGGAATATCGCGCAGTGCGATCAGGCGCTGGCCGTTGCCGGGTGCACGGGTCTCGGAATCCCATGCGTTGTCCCGCAGCCACATGGCATGAAACCGCGCCTCATCTGGCCCGGCTATCAGCCGAATCGCACGACCTTCGTTAATAATTTCTACGGCATTCATCGCTTATCTCCTGTACGCAAGCTGGCTCGCTAATGTCCGTTCACCTTTAGCATCGGTCAGTAACAGCGGCATGTCGGTCAGGGATGCGACGTCCTACTATGTCCAAAAACGACAAAAGCAGGTCTGTTTTCCCGGGTCGACAATTTATCGACCCGGGTTGTTTTTGCATTAGGCGCGCATGTTCGCGCCGTTGGCGTCATATATAGGTGCACCCAGTACCTCGGCATCATACATCTCGCCTAGGATCTCGATCTGCAGCTTGGAACCGGCCTCGGCGTGGTCTGAGTTGACATAGGCCATAGCCATGGATTTGCCTGCATGGTGGGCATATCCGCCTGAGGAGATATATCCCACAGCCGCGCCATCGCTAAGCACCGCCTCATCGTTGCTGACGTCGATGCCATCAACCTCAATGGTCAGCGCCACCAACTTTCGCGTCACACCTTCATCGCGGAATTTCTGCGTCGCTTCCTTGCCAACAAAGTCCTTCTTCCAGTTGATGAAGACATCCATGCCAGATTCAACCGCGTTGAAATCAGGACGGAAATCAAGCGTCCAGACGCCCCAGCTTTTCTCAAGGCGCATCGACATCAGCGCCCGCGCGCCGTACCAGCGATAGCCCAGATCGTCGCCCGCCTCTTCAATCGCCTCAGAGAGTTTGATTAGGTACTGCGGCTTGCAATAAATCTCATACCCCAGCTCGCCCGAGAAGCTGATCCGGTTCAGGATCACCGGCACGCCGCCAACGTAGGTCTGACGCAGATCGCGGAACTTGAACGCCTCCGCCGAGACGTCATCCCGGCAAATCCGCTGCAACAGTTCGCGTGATTTTGGTCCTGAGAGCGCAATCCCGTGCCAGTCGTCCGAGACGTTTTCATACGACACATCCGCTGGCAGATCTTTCTCAAACCAGCGACGGTGTGCCTCTTGCATTGCGCCAGAGCCGAACAAAATGAAGTGCTCTTCGCTTAGGCAGGCCACGGTCAGGTCACCATAGAGCTTACCGGCAGGGGTCAGCATTGGCGTCAGTGTCAAGCGGCCCGGCTTTGGCACATAGCCGGCCAAGGTGCGATCCAGATAGGCGCGTGCACCGGCACCCTTGAACTCATGCTTGGCAAAGTTCGCGATCTCGATGCCACCAACCGCTTCGCGCACGGCTTTAACCTCACGCGCGACATAATCGTGGCTACGGTTGCGCTGGAATGTTGGCTCTTCGTGTGCGTCTTCAGGGCTGTCGGCAAACCACAGGGCGTTTTCAAGACCAAAGCCCTGCCCCATCAACGCACCTTTGGCGAGTAAGCGATCATAGAGTGCGGTGGTTTTCTGCAAACGGCCCTTTGGCAGGGTCTCGTTCGGAAAGGTCATCACAAAACGACGTTCGTAGTTCTCAGTCGACTTCACGGTGCCCCAATCGGGTGTCGCCCAATCACCAAAGCGCGCCACATCCATGGCCCAGACGTCAATTGATGGCTCACCATCAATCATCCATTCCGCCATGGTCAGTCCAACGCCACCACCCTGACAGAAACCGGCCATGACGCCCACGGCACACCAGTAGTTTTTCATGCCCGGAACCGGCCCGATCATCGGGTTGCCGTCAGGGCCAAAGGTAAACGGCCCATTGATCGCATCCTTGATGCCGGCGTTGCCAATAGTAGGGATGCGTTCAAACGCCAGTTCAAGCCGGTCGGCAATCCGGTCCAGATCAGGTGCCAACAGTTCGTGACCGAAATCCCAAGGCGTACCACCAACTTTCCACGGAGTGCCTTTGGGCTCATAGGTGCCCAGCAGCATACCTTGGCGTTCCTGACGGAAATAGATGTTGGCCTCGTAGTCGATCCCAGCCGGCAAGCGACCCGCGCCGCCCGGCTTCATGCGTTCCACAATTTCAGGAATCGCATCGGTGATCAGATAGTGGTGCTCCATTGGCTGCACCGGGATATTGATGCCCTGCATATGGCCAACTTCGCGCGCCCATAGACCCCCACAGTTAACGATATGCTCGGCGTTGATCACACCCTTGGGGGTTGTCACATCCCAAGTGCCATCAGCGCGTTGCTCGGTTTTTGTCGCCGCGCAGTGCGTGAAGTACTGCGCGCCGTGGACCTTTGCCGCCTTGGCAAAAGCATAGGTCGCACCGGACGGATCAAGATCGCCATCCTGATCATCCCACAGCGCCGCATAGTACTGGCTGGTGTCGATCAGCGGATGCCGCTCCGCCAGTTCCTTGGGGCTAATGAACTCTTGATCCAACCCCATGTAGCGCGCTTTGGAGCGTTCCCGTTTGAGGTAGTCATACCACGTCTTGTTCGACGCTGCGTAAAATCCACCGGTCATGTGCAGGCCCACAGAATGGCCTGAGGTTTCCTCGATCTCTTTATACAGGTCTATGGTATAGCCCTGCAGGCGGCTGATGTTGGGATCCGAGCTGATGGTGTGGATCTGACCGGCCGCGTGCCAGCTGGACCCGGAGGTCAGCTCATCGCGCTCCAACAGAACAGCATCTTTCCAACCAAACTTGGCAAGATGGAACAGGATCGAACAGCCAACAACGCCACCACCAATCACCACCACCTTGGCGTGCGATGGCAGTTTTTTGGCGCCAGTGCTTTCCTCTTTTTGAATCTCAGGCATGATTGTCCTCTTAGTTTTCGAGTTGTTCGATGATGATGGCGTGGAACGACCACAGACCACTCAGGTTATAATCTTCGCAATGCAGCGGGATCAGACGCACGCGATCCTTGGCCCGGCTCAACGCCTGACCCACAGAGCCTAAACGGCAGTCCC
The DNA here is from genome assembly GCF_900327775.1 of Roseovarius sp. EL26. Classification (NCBI taxonomy): domain Bacteria; kingdom Pseudomonadati; phylum Pseudomonadota; class Alphaproteobacteria; order Rhodobacterales; family Roseobacteraceae; genus Roseovarius; species Roseovarius sp. EL26. The sequence continues at coordinate 541,649 of NZ_OUMZ01000005.1, read as the reverse complement.
AATCGCCCTCGGCATAAAGGTCGTAGAAATCAATACGATCTTCGCGGCTGTAATCTTCCTCGCTTTCAAACGGCGGGTATTCTGCGCGCAAAATTGCCAGTTGTGCCCGGCCTGCAGCGCGGATGGCAAACGGTGTCAGGACCTGCACCTCTCCCTTCATCAACGCACCATCAACTAGAGCAAAGTCCTCGACCTCCCATGGCGATGGCACCAGTGGCTCCGCACCAACCTCGCGCAAGATCTCCATCATGCCATTGGTTTCGCCATCGCGTTCGGTAATCGTACCGGGGAACAAAAAGTCATCGGTTTCCAGATGATTGATCCCGATCCGGCGCAGGGGCCAGTACCCGGTCGCTTCACCGGTCTCCAGACTGATCTCGATCAGATGCTGATCATGCAATGCATGAAAGTGCGATCCCAGATTGTCGGTGATGTCACGCAAGACATAGAGATGCGATTGCGTCGCTGCCAGAATGCGGTCATCCGAAAAAGTGGCGCGCGGCGGGGTGGCCATGGCCATTCCAGCCAAGATGCAAAAGATGCATGTCAGGAATCGGATCATAACTTACCTCCTATCTGTAGACCGGCCTTGCGGCCCTCATAAAATGCATAGGGCGCTTGTCGTGGTGCCGCCGCATCACCAATTAGAACCGGGTTCAAGTCAGAGATCTCTACCGAGATCGGATCGAAGGACCGATTGGTTGTGGCCATGACCAGCGCCGAGGCTGCGATCTCCTGCTCAGTATCATCCAACAAATTACGTACGGTTGCACCCCGCCCATGCCATGCCGCGACAGCGCTTTCGGTGTGAAACGCCACGCCTAGGCGCGCCAATCGTGCCCGGATCGGGATATCCGCACTGGTGCGGGCCAGTTCCTTCCCCACCAACGGATCCGGCGTGACCAGCACCACTTGTTTGCCCATCTCAGCCAAATGCCACGCAGTGCCAACACCGCGCATATTCCCGCCTTCGTCGTAGACAATCACGCTATCGCCCAACCGGGCTTCTCGACGCATCACCTCTTCGGGGGCATAGACATTGCCATGCTTCAACCCCGGCAAGACCCCAAGCTGCGGCACCCAGCGTTGTGCGGCGTCTTCGTCCGGCAAAGAGCCTGTGGCCAATATCACCTCATCGAAAGCAATATCTGTCAGATCATCTGCATCCAGATAGGAGTTCAGTACCAACTTCACGCCAAGTTTCTCAAACTGACGCTCATACCAATCCATCAAATCTAAAATTTGCGCCCGGCGCGGTTGCTCACCTGCCAGCCGGAACTGGCCACCGATCATGCTCGAGGCTTCGTGAACTTCAACGGTGTGCCCGCATTCCGCCGCCACACGTGCTGCCTCCAACCCAGCCGGACCAGCGCCGACAACCAACACCTTTTTCGGAGTATCGGTCTTGGCAAACCGATCACCACCCCATTCATGCTCACGTCCCACAGAGGGGTTGATCAAACACGAAATCCAGTAGTCTCTTGAGCGCCGCCCCCAACACATCTGGTTGCACGATATACAGCCACGGATGTCTTCCGCCCGACCCTCTGCCACTTTGCGCGCCAGATGTGGGTCGGCGATTTGCCCGCGCACGATTGCAACAAGATCCACCTCGCCCGAACTTAGAACTGTTTCTGCATTCTCTGGCGTGCGAATACCGCTTTCAGACTGCACCTTGGCATGTTTGAGCTCTTGTTTCAGCACTTGCGTGGCTGAAACCGTCAACTTCTCCCCAACCGCAAAAGTTGGCATCAGGTTTTCGTAATCGAGAAAGCCACCTGACCCGCAAGTGACATAATCCAGATGGCCTGTCGCATCATGCAACGCCACAATTTCTGTCAGTTCTTCAATCGTGCTAAGTACAGGGGCCTCCGAATGACTGACAGATAACCCAACGATGAAATTCTCTCCGCAGGCGCGACGGATACCTTCCAGAATACGCATCGACATGCGGGTCCGGTTTTCTAGCGATCCGCCCCATTGATCATCACGTCGGTTGCTCCAAGGTGTCCAAAACTGCTCCAGTAATGAATGATAGGCCGCCCAGATCTCTACCCCGTCAAAGCCGGCCTTCTGGCACCGCACCGCCGCCGCGATGAAGGCTGCAATCATCTCTTCGATCTCTCGCTCATTCATCGCGTGACTTCCGTCACTGTCGTGATAGCTAGGCAGGCCCGATGGCCCCCAATGCGGTTGATAACTAAGATCAGAGTCACCATGCGCGCCAATGTGGTAAAGCTGCTGCAATACAACTGCACCTGCGTCCTGCACCGGTTCCACAATCTTGCGAAACGCAGGAATAACCGCATCGTCCTCGGCCACGAAATTTCCACGGGTCAGGACGCCTGTGCGGTGCACCGGCACGGGCTCTGCCACGATCATGCCTGCACCACCAATGGCCCGCTCCAGCAAATATGCCCCGAACTGTTCCCCGGGCAGGCCGCCCGCAGACATATTCGCCGTATGCGCGCCAAACGTGATCCGATTGCGCAGCACCTTATGGCGCAGTGTCAATGGTTCCAGCAGGCGTGGAAATGTACTCATTTCAACTCTCCCAATCCATAACAACTTTGCAGGCAGAGCCATCTCGCATGGCCTCAAAGCCCGTTACAAAATCATCGATGCCAATGCGGTGTGTAATGAGGCCAGAAACATCCAAGCCCCCCTGCACCAACGCGATCATCTTGTACCAAGTTTCAAAGATTTCCCGGCCATAGATACCTTTGATATGCAGCATCTTGAAAATGACCTTGTTCCAGTCAATGTCAAAACTGGCTGGTGGAATGCCCAACAAGGCAATACGCCCCCCGTTGTTCATCGCAGAAATCATATCGCGGAACGCCGGGGCCGCACCGGACATCTCCAAACCAACGTCAAAGCCTTCGGTCATGCCGATACGCGGCATGATATCGCGAAGTGATTCCTGATCGGCCCGAACAGTGTGTTCGACACCCATTTTCTGTGCCAGTTCCAATCGTCCGGGGTTGATATCAGTGATCACAACCTTGCGGGCGCCCACCTGTTTGGCGATCATCGCCCCCATGATCCCGATCGGGCCAGCCCCAGTAACGGCGACATCCTCGCCCACCAGATCAAATGACAACGCCGTATGCACAGCATTCCCTAACGGATCAAAGATCGACGCAATTTCATCTGAGATGTCTTCCGGTATCGGCACCACGTTGCTTTGTGGCAGGCACAGGTATTCTGCAAAGCTGCCCGCACGGGTGACCCCGACCCCTTCGGTATTGCGGCACAGATGGCCCTTACCCGCACGACAGTTGCGGCAATGGCCACAGATGACGTGACCTTCGCCCGATACACGTTGCCCAATTGCAAACCCATTAACGGCCGCACCAATATCAACAATTTCACCGCAAAATTCATGCCCTGTCACCAATGGCACCGGAACCGTTTTCTGGGCCCACTCATCCCAGTTCCAGATATGCACATCGGTGCCGCAGATCGCAGATTTCTTGACTTTGATCAGCACATCACTTGGCCCCGGTTCAGGCACCGGAACATATTCCATCCAAAGCCCCGGCTCAGGTCGGGATTTGACAAGGGCTTTCATCTGATTGGTCATTTGATCACCCCGAGCTCGCGCCCCACCGCCTCAAATGCGTCTATCGCTTGATCCAGCATATCGCGGGTCAGTGCCGCGCTCATCTGCGTGCGGATGCGATCTTGGTCTTTTGGCACTACCGGAAAGCTGAATGCGGTGACATAAACGCCGCGCTCATTCAGTTTGGCAGCCATTTCCTGTGCCAGTTTTGGATCACGCAACATCACGGGAATAATTGCATGTTCGCCTGGTAACAGCTCAAAGCCCAACGCACCCATCCGTTCACGGAAATAAGTCGCATTCTCCCACAAACGCGCCCGCAGGGTATCGCCGTCCTCCAATATGTCGAACACCTTCAATGACGCCGCTGCAATCACCGGCGCTAATGTGTTGGAAAAGAGATAGGGGCGCGACCGTTGGCGCAGCCAATCCACCACTTTAGCCGAGGCAGCAGTATACCCTCCTGAGGCGCCACCCAGAGCCTTACCCAAAGTGCCTGTGATGATATCCACCCGGTCCATCACGCCACAATGCTCTGGCGTGCCACGCCCGTTGGGGCCGACAAACCCAACAGCGTGGCTATCATCGACCATCACCATGGCATCATATTTTTCCGCAAGATCACAAACCTCCGCCAACTTGGCGAAGTAGCCATCCATCGAGAAGATACCATCCGTCGCAATCAGGCGATGTTTTGCATCAGAGGCTTCTTGCAAGCACCGTTCCAGATCAGCCATGTCAGAGTTGGCATAGCGCAGCCGCTGCGCCTTACACAAACGTACGCCGTCAATGATACTTGCATGGTTCAACGCATCTGAGATGATCGCATCATCCGGGCCCAGAATGGTTTCAAACAACCCGGTGTTGGCATCAAAGCAACTGGAATACAGAATGCAATCTTCCATCCCAAGAAAGCCGGCAATGCGCTTTTCCAGTGCGATATGCTCTTCTTGCGTACCGCAGATAAACCGGACCGAGGCCATGCCGTATCCATATCGATCCAACGCATCGCGACCAGCTTGAATGATCTCCTCGTTATCGGCCAGCCCCAGATAGTTGTTGGCGCAAAGGTTGATCACATGATCACCGGACGCCAGCGCCACCTGCCCCGCCTGTTTGCTGCTGATCACCCGCTCGGTCTTGTACAGCCCGTCGCGCTGTAGCCCATCCAGCCGCCCGGCGATGTCTTGATCAAATCTGTCTGATGCACGCATGATGTATCCTCCCATGGTCCCAATTAGATCTTAGTACCATGCCTCAGGAATTTCTGATTTGCGACGGGCAATATACTCGCGCAATTCTTCATCTATGGCAGCGTCAATCTCGGGCTGTTCATAGCGCTTCAGCATATCGTTCCAGCGCTCATAGGCCCGCTGGCGCATATCCTTAGATCCGCCCTCTTCCCAGCTTTCGACATTCTCGCTGTCGCTCAGCGCGGGCTCATAGAATGCAGTGGTGTAATTACGCATGGTATGTGCGGACCCGAGGAAGTGGCCTCCCGGCTCAACCTCTTCGTAAGCATCGCGTGCCAATGCCTCATCCGAGGTATCCAAGCCTTGCCCCAGAACTTTCTGATAACTGCCCAGACGGTCGGCATCCATGATCAGTTTTTCAAATCCGGTGCATAGCCCCCCTTCCATCCAGCCCGCGGCATGCAGCACAAAGTTCGCACCTGCCAGCATGGTGGAATGCATCGAATCCGCACTTTCGTAAGCTGCCTGCGCATCCTCGATCTTGCTGGCGGTCAGTGATCCACCACACCGCAGAGGCAAACCCGCACGGCGCGCCATCTGGCCAATGGCGTAGTTCGAAATCACCGGCTCGGGCATGCCGAAGGTTGGCGCGCCAGACTTGAGGCTCATCGAGCTGAGGAAATTACCCAAGATAAACGGCGCGCCCGGGCGCACGATTTGCGCAAAGGCACAGCACATCATCGCCTCGGCCATCGCCTGTGTGACACTCGCGGCGGTCGACACCGGCCCCATTGCACCCGACAAGATAAAGGGCACCACAACGATCCCCTGCCCACGTCCACAATAGACTCGGATCGCCTCGGTCACCACACGGTCGACCAACAGCGGAGAGTTGGTGTTCACATTACCCATGATGACGCAATGCTCGTCCATCACGTCCTTGCCATGCAGGATCTCAGCCATATCAACGCTATCCTGCGCACGGCTCATCTCTGTAATAGCGCCCAAATGCGGTTTGTCGCTGTGGATCATATGGGTGTAAACCATATCAAGATGACGGTGGCTAACTGGCACATCACAGGGCTCACAAATCACCAAACCGGTGTGATGCAAATTGGGGTGCATATAAGCCAGCTTCACCAGATTCTCAAAACTGTCCATGTCACCATAACGACGGCCACCCTCGACATCGCGTACAAATGGAGCGCCGTAGATCGGGGCAAAAACCTGATTGTTACCGCCAATCACCACGTTGCGGTCGGGGTTACGCGCCACTTGGGTAAATTCACGTGGTGCTTTGGCGCAAAGGCTACGAATCCAGTCCGCGGGCGCTTTGACAATGTCGCCTTCGACTTTTGCACCGGCGTCTTTCCAGACCCGAAGCGCCTCGGGATCATCGCGAAAGGCAATACCAACATCTTGCATGATCCAATCAACCTGAGCTTCCAGCTTGATTACAGTTTCCTCATCCAGAACATCATAAAACGGCAAATTCCGCTGAATATAAGGTGACGCCGGGGCCACAGCCTCCTCTTCACCAGAATTCCGTCTGCTTCTTGCGCGTCGTGCCATTGCAATTCTCCCATGCCTTGGAAACAATCTATTGCAAACTTTTAAACCTGTGATCCTTGTAAATATCATGGTCTTGGATAAGTTGTGCTTATGCAAAAGCTTTGGAAACTTGTCTCGTCTCCTCGTCATCTTCTGGTGTTCGAGGCTGCAGCCCGCACCGGGTCCTTTACCCGTGCGGCACAAGAGTTGAATGTTCAGCAACCGGCTGTTTCCGCTGCAATCAAACAGTTAGAAATCGCTCTTGGTGTGCCCTTGTTCACCCGTGCCCATAAATCGGTCAAGCTGACACCATCCGGCGAGCGGCTTTTCACGGATGTCGCGGCGTCGTTTGATCGGATCCATCAAACCGCCCAGATGCTCAGCCAGCGCAATGCGCAAGAACATGTCACGCTGTCCGCTTCAACCGCATTTGCGCACTACTGGATGGTGCCAAAGCTCACGCAATTTCATACCGCCCACCCTGGTGTCGACCTGCGGCTGCAAACCTCAGACCGGGAACCTGACATCGGGGCTGAAGGCATCAGCTTGGCCATCCGCCGGGGCTATGGCAACTGGGATGGCTGTGACTGTGCCCTGATCGCACCTGAGGTAATATCGCCCATCGCCTCAACCCGGGTGATGGCTGCAGCGGTGAACCTCAAGAACATCGCCAATCTGATCAACCAACCGCTGATCCACCTTGAGGAACCTGTGCGCGTTCGCCCCGACTGGGCTGCATTCTTCACCCACTGGAACCTGCCCGTGTCCGAGCCACGCTCCGGCTTGCGCCTGAACGATTACGCACTGGTTTTGCAGGCAACAATGGCGGGCGAAGGATTTGCCCTTGGTTGGCATCACACCACCCAAAACCTTGTTGCACAAGGCTTGCTGGCCTCCCGCGATGAATGGTCATGGAGCACAGGTGCGGGGTTTTATCTTGTGTGGTCCTCGACCGTACCGCTTAGCTCGCAGGCCAAACAAGTAAGGGATTGGTTGATCTCACTTTAAGCCGCTATCCTTGGGCGACCGCTGGCCTCTACCGTGATCTCCGCCTCAAGGAATACCTCGCGCGCCTCAGCTTCGGCGGTGCGCAAATCGCGGTGGGTTGAGACGGTGATATCCTCTGCTCCGGCAGCATCCGCTTCACGTCGCGCCTCGGCCGTCAGGGTGCTTTCCAAGGCGGCCATGGCTTTTTCAGCCTCGGCGTAATCCTCTGGTCCGGTGTCCAGATGCACCCGGAACCGTCCCTCTGCCGGGCTGGTCACGGTGCCACTGCGCCGGATCGTTACCCGACCAACGACCGCACCAATTGCATTGGCCACGCCCGCATGTTCTGGCAAGATCATCTCGCAGCCGACCCGCTCACCTACCGCAGGGTAATAGCTGGCGGCCGAGGCCCCAAGACCAATCACTGGCACGTTGATACCCGTATCGATGCGAACCAACCCTTTGTGCGTCGCCAAACCGCGTTGCATCAACACATGCCTCGCCAGATCAGCTGGTGGCAGGCCGAAACCTTCGTCCTCTTCATCAAATCCAGCTTCCAGTAGAGCCAGCGAAGTCTGGTGTGTCAGCTGATCAATGATCATCTGTGCCATCTTCTCAGGATTAGGATTCAACATATTGCCCGAGCCGGTTCGTTTGCGGCCGATAAGTTCCATCGCCTTTAGTGCTGCATCGCGATCCCAGCTGTCTAAACACCCTAGAACATGGCTCGCATCCGACGGTGTCACGCCAGAAACCTGTACCAGCCCCCGTTTCACCAACCGTTTGAGGGCCTGACTTTCCATCCGAGTTTTCAGGATTTTGGCGACTGGATGCACCCCCGTTCCGATACGTTCCAACACCGTCAAATCACGGTCCTGCAAGCCACCGGCCTCGATCCCCGGCACGGCGCGAACGAACTTTGTATCATATTCTCCGGGCGACGTGCTGCGCAATTGCTCGTCTAGAACCGCATGCACAATCTCGGGCGCTTCCTGTGCAATCAGGCTGACCGGCAAAACCCGGCGTGGGCCGAGTGAAACGCCCCCCTTCAGGCCCTCATCATTGACATGCACTTCACTGTCGCCGCCAAGGCCGGTGGTCCGCATTGCTACTGCCTCGACCATGGTCCGCCACGGGCCGACACGTGCGCCTGCCGGGTCAATCGCCGGGCGACCATCGCGCAAGACAGCCACGTCAGTTGTGGTGCCACCTATGTCCGAGACCAGTGCAAAATCTGCGCCCGTCATCCAGCTTGCACCAACAATACTGGCCGCTGGGCCACTCAAAATAGTCTCAATGGGACGTTCACGCGCCTGCTCGGCTGAGATCAGCGCGCCATCACCACGCACCACCATTAATGGTGCCTCAATACCTAACTCGACCAACTTGCCTTCAGCTTTTTCGATCAGCTTGGCAATCATCCCGATCAACCGCGCATTCAATACGGCCGTCAGGGCGCGTTTGGGCCCGTTCAATTTTGCCGAAAGCTGATGAGAACAAGACACAGGTCGACCAGTAATATCGCGGATCATCTCCGCCGCCGCCAGTTCATGCGCCGGATTGCGCGTGCCAAACTGCGCGGCGACTGCAAAGGCCGAAGCGCCATGATCAGAGGCCAGCCAAGCAGCCAGCGTCTCTTTATCCAAGGCATTCGCCTCGCCGCCTGCGTGGTTGTGACCGCCTGTAATCACCACAGCCGGATCCCCCGCCAAAGCCTCACTCAACCCGTGGGTCTCAAGATCACGTTCGCGAAAGCCGATGTAGACCAACCCCACACGCCCGCCCTGCCCTTCAACCAGCGCATTTGTTGCCAGCGTGGTGGACAACGACGCCATACCGATGTCGGAAACATCTGCGCCGCTTTCTGACAAAACCGCCTCAACCGCCTTGCCGATACCTTCGGCCAAATCATGGCGTGTGGTCAGGGATTTCGCACTTGCGATGACGTCCTTCTCATCGCGGATCAAAACCGCGTCAGTATAGGTTCCACCTGTATCAACACCCAACAGCAATGCCATTTACCGGCTCCCTCATTCTGTTCGCAACAGGCGGTTTAGCGAGTTTTCACAGGCTTTCCATCCCTTTTGCGTCATTTTTCAGTCGCAGAACCGCCCAGCGCGCAGCATCCGCGACAGTTTCGTCCGGGTCTTCACATAAATCCTGCGCAAATCGCTGCAATTCGGCACACCCTGAGTTCCCAATGGCATAGAGTACATTGCGCACGAATCTATCACGCCCAATGCGTTTAATCGGGCTGCCGGAAAACTTTGCGCGAAAAGCCGCATCATCCAATTGCACGAGTTCTGCCAACTCAGGTGCGATCAGATCATCCCGTGCGTGATAGCGCAACTCACGCGCTTCAACAGCAAACTTGTTCCAAGGGCACGCCGCTAAACAGTCATCACAACCATAAATCCTGTTGCCCATCAAGGCCCGCAGATCCGGATCTATCGGGCCTTTATGCTCAATCGTCAGATAGGAAATGCAGCGCCGTGCATCCAATTGATAAGGCGCGGGAAAAGCATTCGTCGGACAGGCATCAAGACAGGCTCGACAACGCCCACAGTGATCAATCTCGGGCGCGTCTGTGTCCAGTTCCAGCGTGGTAAAAACCGACCCGATAAAGAACCAACTGCCCAACTGGCGACTGACCAGATTGGTGTGTTTGCCCTGCCAGCCCAAGCCCGCCGCTTGCCCCAACGGTTTTTCCGGCACAGGGGCTGTGTCCACAAACACCTTCACATCACCGCCCCCCTCGGCAATCAACCAACGCGCCAGCCGTTTCAGGCGCTTCTTGACCAGATCGTGGTAATCCTTGTTCCGGGCATAAACAGATATTGTCCCGACATCGGTTTGCGAGATTGTCGCCATCGGGTCATCCTGCGGCGTGTAGCTTTCGCCCAACACGATCACAGACCGCGCCTCGGGCCAGAGCGCCGCCGGGTTTTCACGCCAATGGCTGCGCTCTTCCAGCCATCCCATTTGGCCGTGATAGCCTTGCTTTAGAAACGCCTCCAATCGCTCTGGCACCTGCGGTACATCCCATGGTCGACAGATTCGGCAGGCGTCAAACCCCTCTGCCAATGACTGCGCGATCAGAGCCTTTTTCAATTGCTCCATGACGCGCGGCCTCCTGTCTGCTGGGTGTTACGGTAGCCCCACGCGCATATCGCGCGCGCCGGCAATCATCAACCTTCGCTCTCGCCCTTGGGCTGTTCATGCGGGCCAAGAAACAAATGGTTCCCGATATTGGCCAGTGGTTTCATCTTCTTGGCCCAGCCCGGCGAAACCGAATGTGCATGATAATAAATCGCACCACGTGTAAAGCCCCAAGCCCCATGTTCCAGCAAAAACGCAGCCACACGCTGCGCCCGCTCATAAGCACCGGCTTCTGCATACTCCTCAGGCAGGCCATCGCAAGCGTAACTGAACTGGCACGCATTCTTGTTCTTGCTGCCCTGATAAATCACGCCGCAAACTGAATCTGGAAACGCCGGATGCGCCGCCCGGTTCAAAATGACCTCAGCCACAGCGATCTGACCACGCACCGTTTCACCCCGCGCCTCAAAATAAAGCGCCTCGGCAAGGCATTTTTGATCTTCAGTCATCTTTTCGGGGAATGGCAGGCCCGCAACCCAGATCGAATCAAGCAAAGAAACTTCATTCAATGTTGGCGTCGGTGGTAAATCATCACGCTCCGGACGCTCCATCTGGTAAGTTCCAACAAGTGCGGTATCTGACGTGGCATGTTTCACCAGAGCGGCTACCAACAATAAACTTGTGACACTTACCAGCCCCGCAAATATAAACTCGCTGCGTATGTTCATCCCATTCCTCCCGCCCTCATGCTAGAGGACTCCGCGCTCAAATAGCAAGACATGCGGATTGGGGCTAATTTAAGGAATATGAACGCGATGTAACCACTGCCTTGCCCTAACTCCACGTTGCGGCGGAAAAATAGGCCTAAGCATCCATCCACAGTATTAGCTTATCAGAACCTCAGCGACAAACAGGACATACCACCATCCAGCTTAGCACATTCAGTGTTGCTGATTTCTACGACCTCATAGCCATTCTTGCGCAGCATTTCTGCCGTGCGCGGAAAGCCCGCCGGGCTGAGAACAAACTGGTTGAACCGGATCGAATTGGCGGCGGCCTCTTCCCCGTCAGCGACATGCAGGACGCGGTACCCTTCAAAACAGCCCGAAGCATCAAGCCGTTTGGTCGACAAGATTGTCTCGCCGTCCAGCAGCGAACAGTCGGTTTTGAAATGCAGCACGCCGGGAGGGGTGAACACCTCACGCACAGAGTGACCCCAGTCCGCAACAATCGCGGTCAGCTCTGCCACGCCTTCAGCATCTGTACGATCTGACCGCCCGACAAGGATTTCACGACACGTAACCAGAATATCGCCACCCTCAATATGGCCAGGGCCTTTGATTTGGCGGACATTGTCATAGACCTTGCGAATTGCGGGCTCCATCTGGGCCACTTCGCCCATTCTGCTGGGGGCGCCAGGGCGCATCATCACCGCACCTTGCGGCAGGCAAAGCGTTGTATCCTCAACAAAAACCGCATCTGGAAAATCCTCCAGTGGGGGCAGTTCAATTACCTCTGCGCAAGTCTGTTTGAGCGTGGCAACGTAGTGGTCATGTGCCGCCTGCATCTGGGCCAGATCGGGTGTGCCAATATGTTCCGCACGCAGACCATCGGTAATGCTAGCAGCTGGGCGGCGGGTGATCGCGCGGGAAAATTCAAAGGTTGGATCGGTCATGGAACGTTCTTTCTCAGGATACGTTGTGCGATTGATTTGGCGCACGAATTTCAATCAGCCGCGGCCCGTCGGTGGCTTGCGCCATCTTGAGAGTTGCGGCCACAGTTTCCGGCTCGGCTCCAATGCGCCAAAACGGCATGCCACAGGACGCGGCCACATGTTCAAAATCTGGTGGCGTTGGATCACAGCCCAGCACCGTAACCCCAACCGCCTGCATCGATGTGGCAATCTCCTGATAGCCAAAGTTGTTCCAGATCACGAAGGTTATCGGCAGGTTTTCATCCACTGCGCACATCAGCTCTGGCAGGCTGAATTGTGCCCCCCCGTCACCCGCGATGCAGATCACCGGTGCCGTAGGCTCTGCAAGTGCCGCACCAATTGCCGCCGGAATGCCGAACCCAAGCGCCCCGAATCCAGTGGCAGCGTTGAACCAACCTGCCGGGCGGTCGTGGTCATAATAGAGATTGCCCGCATAGATCGGATAGACGGAATCGCCTACGGAGATTGCGTTTGGCACCGCCTCGCGCATTGCGGTCAGAACTTCGCACAGCGCACGCATTTCAGGGCCAATTTCCTCGTAGGCCTCTTGCCGCGTTTTAGCAGCCACATCTTGGCCGTGATGGTTTGCTGTCGCGCCTGAAAGCTGAGCGTTGATCGCGTCGAGAGCAACTGAAGCCTCGCCAACGATTGCAAGCTCTGCCTCGTAGCGGGCCAGTTGATCAGGGCAAAGATCAATGCGGATCAAGGATTTCATCGCTGCCATCTTTCCGGTGGCATACATGTCATAATCGGTCTGGCCCAATTCAGTTCCCACTGCCAAAACCACATCGGCGGATTCGATCAGCGCACGCACGGCATTAAGACTGGCACTGGCAGGAACGCCCAAGGGATGATCAAACATCACCCCACGCGCGTTTACCGTTTGCACCACAGGTGCACCCAAGGTTTCGGCCAGCTTTTGTAGCGGCACCCCGGACCAACGGGCCCCGCCGCCGGCCAATATGACCGCAGATTTAGCACCGGCCAGCATTTCACAGACCTGAGCAATCTGATCCGAGTCGCATACATGGACCGCAGGCTTTGCGCTCGTTGCAGACGCGCTGGTGTATTCTGAACCCGCCACATCCAGAGGGATCTCGATATGTGTCGGGCCAGGGCGGCCGGTGCTGAACGGCGCATATGCCCGGTCAAGTGCGGGTGTCAGCTCCTCTGCTGCCTCGACCCGCTCCGACAACAAAGCCACCGTTTGCGCCATAGCGCGTTGGTCCGGAAGTTCATGCAAATGGCCCAGACCTTTGCCCAGACTGGACAGCGTGTTCACCCCAGAAACCACCAGCATCGGCACACTGTCGGCGCGCGCCTGCCCCATGGCCGTCAGGGTGTTCGCCAGCCCCGGACCAGTGATAACAAAAGCCACACCAGGCTTGCCCGAAACCCGGGCATACCCATCCGCCATGAACCCTGCGCCCTGTTCGTGCCGGGGTGTGATATGGCGAATGCCTGACGTGGCCAAACCACGATACAGCTCGACCGTGTGTACACCAGGGATGCCAAAGACAACTTCAACATCACGTTCAACCAGCTGGGAAACCAGAGCCTCTCCGATACTTGTCATGCGTTTTCGAGCTCCAGTTGCTTGGCGTGCTTGATGATCCGGTCGCAAGCAGTGGCAAACGCTGCTTCATCAACGGTCAAAGCGACCCGCACCCAATTGTCCATTGTTTCCCCAAAAGAAGCCCCCGGCATCACCGCGACCTCGCCGTGCTCCAACAGGTGCAGCGCATAATCCTCACCGTTCATGCCGGTGGCTGAGACATCGATCATGGCAAACATGCCCGCCTGCGGCCGATGAACCTGCAATTGGGTCTCCTCCGCCAGACGCTCATATAATCGCTGCGCCCTTGCCGCATAACGTTGCGCCATTCCCGGTGCCACAGATGACCCATCGCGAATGGCCTTTTCTGTCATATCCGCGATGAACGGCTGATTACCGAACAACATGGTTTCGGACAAAGGCAGTAAAGCCTCAACAAAGTCTGGCGGGCCTACACACCAACCACTGCGAAAGCCGGGAGCTGCGTGGGATTTTGAAATGGACGACACCACAATGACTCGGTCGGCCAGCTCAGGCTGCGACAGGGGTGAGGAAAACTCTGACCCATCAAAGATCAGCTCTTCATAGACCTCGTCCGAGACGATCCACAGATCATGTTCAATCGCCAGATCGCCAATAGCTTTGATATCTTCTTCAGTCAGGATTGACCCCGTGGGATTATGTGGTGTGGTCAGCAAGATGGCTGATGTTTTGGCTGTGATCCGGGCTGCTATATCCTCGGCATTTATGCGAAAGCCGTTTTCTGACCGGATTGGCACAGGCATCATATCGGCGCCACTGGCGCGAACAACACCTTCATAAGTGGCATACATCGGATCCCCAACCAGAACCTCGCAACCGGCCTCGGCAACGCCCATCAACACGGCATAAAGCGAGGTCTGCGTGCCCGGAAAACACAAGACCTGATCCGCATCAATATTCTGTCCTGTGCGGTTGGAATACCGCTCAGCCAAAGCGGCACGCAGCCCCGCCTCGCCTCGTCCGTTCGAATAAGTGGTGCGTCCGCGGTGCAGTGAACCAATTGCCGCTTCGATCAATTCGCTAGGAGCGGGCACGTCCGGTTCACCAATGGTCATCTCAACGATGTCCTGCCCTTGGGCCACAAGTTCCTTGGCCTTCAGATAAACCCCCCACTTGGCGCCACCCAGGCCCGCCAACCGTTTTGTAATCGCTGTCTGTTTCATATCTGGCCCTCTGTCGTTGCCAATTCCAATCCGATGATAGCCCCCACCGACTCAAGGCCGATTTCGGGCAACTCCCCCGGTTCAAACGCTCCGGGTAACGCACCACCTTCTAACCACAACCCATCAATCACCGCGTTACAGGCAATCGCCAGACCGCGCAGTTTCTGCGGCGTGGCGGGGATCTGTGCCTCGACCAACGCCTCTGAGATCAGAGCCTCCAGCCGGTCACGAAAATCATGATATGTCTGTTCGTGAATGGCCTGCATGCGCGGATCTTCACGCACTTTGTTTAGAAAACTGGCCCACAGGGACACCGAATTTGCATCTACAACCGGGGCCGTCAGACCCGCTACCACAAACGCGGCTAGCCGGGCTTTGCCTGTCGCATACGCACCCACGCTCAACTCTGACGTCTGATTGGTCATGTGACTCATATGCGTCTCATAGGCCGCAAGAATCAGGTCTTCCTTGGTCTTGAAGTAATGCCGGATCAAACCTTGCGTCACCTCAGCCCGCTCCGCAATAGCGCGCACGGTTGCGCCACGCACACCCTGCTCTGAAATCAAGGACAACGTCGCCTGAATCAGCGCTTCCTTGCGCAGCTCTGCGGGCTCTCGCCTGAATTTTGGAGTGGTTTCAGACACAAAGGATTCCAGTTTTTCTAATTATACACTTGCATAATTACGGAATCGCGGCATAACTACAAGCCAGAAAATGAGGGGAGTACGATGGACACTGCAGAATCCGCTGCTGAAACCAGTGCCGCGCCAAACGTTCAGGACGAGGCCATTCGCATCACCGATATGCATAAATCCTTCGGCGCGCTCGAGGTACTCAAAGGCGTCTCACTGACCGCGCACAAAGGCGATGTTGTTGCCATTATCGGTGGCAGCGGCTCAGGCAAATCAACCTGCCTGCGTTGCATCAACTTTCTTGAAACCCCAAGCGCGGGTCAGATCGTTATCAACGGCGAAGAGGTTAAGATGCGCGCTGATGGCACACCCGCAGACCGTCGCCAGATTGAACGCATCCGCACCAAACTTGGCATGGTGTTTCAGTCCTTTAACCTCTGGACTCACCGCACATTGCTGGAAAACGTGATCGAAGTACCGATCTATGTGCTGAAAATCCCACGCGAAGAAGCCATTGAACGCGCCAAGGTACTGCTGGATCGGGTGGGATTGGCCGACAAGGCCGATACTTTCCCCTCATTCCTGTCGGGTGGGCAACAGCAACGTGCAGCAATCGCACGGGCGCTGGCGGTCAATCCTAGCGTGATGTTGTTTGATGAACCAACAAGTGCCCTTGACCCGGAATTGGTTGGCGAAGTGCTGACCGTGATCCGCGATCTGGCTGCTGAAGGGCGCACAATGCTGCTGGTCACCCACGAAATGAAATTTGCCCGAGAGGTCGCAACCCATGTTGTTTACCTTTTTGAGGGACGGATCGAAGAACAAGGGCCCCCGGCCGAGCTTTTTGGAAACCCTAAATCCGCCCGGCTTCAACAATTTCTGAAATCCGTCGGCTGACGGCATACCAAGCAAACCATAACAGGGAGAATAATAATGACATTCAAGAAACTGATGATCGCAGGTCTGACGACCACTTTGCTGAGCGCCGGCGCCGGCGTGGCCGAAGAAGTGAAGATCGGAATCGCGGCTGAGCCATATCCACCGTTTTCATCTCTTGACGCTTCTGGCGAATGGGGTGGTTGGGAGATCGAAGTAATCAACGCCGTCTGCGCAGCTGCCAAGCTGGATTGTGTGATCACGCCAGTAGCATGGGATGGGATTATCCCGTCACTGACTGGCCAGCAGATCGATGCGATCATGGCCTCAATGTCGATCACCGAAGAACGCCTAAAAACTATCGATTTCAGCGATGCTTACTACAACACCCCTGCCGTGATTGTTGCAGACAAATCGATGGACATCGAAGCCACGCCGGAATCCCTTGCGGGTAAGATCATCGGCATTCAGGCTTCAACCACACACCAGGCCTATGCAAATGCCCATTTTGGAGATGCAGCTGAGATCCGCGTTTACCAAACACAAGACGAAGCCAACCAAGATCTGTTCGCTGGTCGAATTGACGCCACGCAGGCTGATAGTATTGCGATGGCAGATTTTGTCGGCACAGATGCCGGTGCCTGCTGCGAAATCAAAGGCGCCGTTGCCAGTGACGAATCCATTCTGGGCCGCGGCGTTGGCGCCGGGATCCGCAAAGGTGATGATGCCCTGCGCGATAGCCTAAATGCAGGCATCGCTGCCATTTTGGCAGATGGCACCCACGAAGAGATCACCTCGCGTTACTTCAACGCCAGTATCTACAGCGAATAAGCCCGCATCGTGGAATACATTCTCGAAACACTCGGTCTTGCCCAAAGCGCAGAACTGCTATCTCTCAGCCCGCCGGGCTGGGGGGGAAACCTTCTTCGTGGCCTCGCTAATTCCTTGCAAATCGCCTTTGGCGCCTTTGGCTTTGGCTTGGTGATCGGGTTGTTTGGAGCTTACGGAAAACTCTATGGCGGGGTGGTCACACGTGATCTTCTCGCCATATACACCACAGTCATTCGGGCCGTGCCCGAACTGGTACTGATCCTGATTCTTTACTATGTCGGCTCGGACCTGATCAATCAGGCATCACAGGCACTCGGATACGGCCGGGTTGAAATTAGCGGTGTTGTCGCCGGCATTTGGGTACTGGGCATCGTGCAAGGTGCCTATGCCACCGAAGTGTTGCGTGGCGCGATCAAAGCGGTTCCCCAAGGCCAGATCGAAGCTGCCCGCGCCTTTGGCATGCCGCCATTCATGTTGATGCGCCGGGTGACGATTCCGGCAATGATGTCATTTGCCACCCCCGGTCTGGCCAATCTGTGGCTCATTGCCACCAAAGACACTGCACTGTTGGCGATTGTCGGCTTTAGCGAGCTCACCTTGGAAACTCGTCAGGCCGCTTCCAGTACTCGCGCCTATTTCACCTTCTTTCTCGCAGCAGGTGCGCTCTATTTGATGGTGACATTATGTTCCGGCGCTGTGTTCGCCCGGATCGAAAAATGGGCGCGACGCGGGCAACCCTCACTGAAAGGGGGTGCGCGATGATCACTGTACGTGCTTTGATGCAGCCCCACAGAATTGTTTTGATGGCGCTGTTTTCCGCCTTTGTGATCTGGTGCGCGGTCTCTCTACGTTGGGATTGGCTTCCAACCTACATGCCTCTGGCTCTCGAAGGGTTGTGGCGCACGATCTGGATCATGGCTGTCACCTGTGTGATCGGATTTTTGCTAGCAATCCCACTGGGCCTCGCTCAGGCAATAGGCCCTTGGTATCTCTCGGTTCCGGCTCGCGTGTTCTGTACCGTCATTCGCGGCACGCCGTTGTTGTTGCAAATCTGGCTGTTGTATTACGGTTTGGGATCTTTGTTTCCGCAAATCCCATGGATCCGCGGCAGTGAACTTTGGCCCTACTTACGGCAAGCTTGGCCCTATGCGGTACTGGCCTTATCCCTATCTTATGCCGGCTACGAGGGAGAAGTCATGCGCGGGGCATTCTCTGGCGTCAACAAAGGCCAGCTTGAATCGGCCAAGGCCTTCGGCATGCCACGTTTTACTATTTTCCGCCGCATCTGGTTGCCACAAGCAATCCATAACGTCCTGCCAACCCTGGGTGGAGAAACCATTCTGCAACTCAAAGCAACACCGCTGGTGGCAACCATCACTGTGGTCGAAATCTACGCCGTGTCGTCACGGGTACGTGCAGATACTTTCATTGTGTACGAGCCGCTCCTATTGCTTGCCGCAGTTTACATGGTCATCGCCGGGATCATTGCCCTGTTGTTTCGCCGCCTCGAGATGCGCATACCGTCGAGATAACCGCTCGGTTCATCAATGAATCGCGCCCCCCCGATTGCCCTCTATACGGGATTTGCGGTTACTGTTCGCGAAAAGCACGGGCCATGCTGTCGACCACAGGCTTTGCGATGTATTGAGCAAAAGTACGTTCTTCGGTTGTGATCATGATTTCAACTGGCATACCCGGTTTGGGGGAAAACCCCCCCGAAACTTTTGCCAGCTCAGCCGGAGACAAGGACACCCGAACGACATAGACCTCGCGCGCGGTGGGTTGGTCAGATGTATCTGCAACAATGGCATCCGCCGAAACATATTCAACCGTCCCATGCAATATGGGCGTTGTTCGCTGGTTTAATGCAACCAGCCGCACGGTCGCAATCTGTCCCCCCTTCACGCTATCAATATCGCTGCGTGGAACCAGCGTCTCTATGATCAACGGAGCGTTCTCAGGCAGGATTTCGGCAATCGGGCGACCGGTTTCGATCACGCCACCGGCAGTATGATAGTAAAGACGCACAACCGTGCCTGAAACCGGGGCCAGAACATCGGTTCGCTCCAGCACGTTTTCAGCCTTGCGCATTTGTTCCCGAATACCTTCCAGCTCTGATTGCACCGCTTGCAATTCAGATAGAGCCGCGCGGCTGTATTCATCATGGGCTTTTTGAATTTGAGTGTTGAATTTTCTTTTCATCTCAGCAACTTCATCCACTTCTGCCTGAAGTCGGGCAATGTTTCCCAGTGCTTCAAGCCGAGCGCGCTTCAGGTTGGTCAGCTCTGTGCGTCGCGTCAGACCAGAGGCAAGCAATTCGTTCTTGGATTTGAGTTCCTCATCCAACAATTCAATCTGCTCATGCAATGTCCCCATCTGATCAACATACCCACGCCGCCGAGCACCCAGCGCATCGATGTTACGCTCAACCAATGCGACGTCATTACCCAGCCCCGAGCGAGCCACCTCAAACGCTAGGCGTTGACTGTCTATGATTGATGCAATTTCAATATCCTCCATCAGAGGCGTAACAATCTCGGGCAGGTCCATCTCAGTTTGATACCGGTGTTGCGACAGCAGCCGCTGCTGGGTGATCATCAGCCTGACTTGGCGCAGGAACAGTTCGCGTTTGCTGGCTTTGGCCAATGTCTCATCCAGCCGAACAATCGGCTCGCCTACACTGACAGTAGAGCCTTCAGTGACAAGGATTTCCTTGATGATCCCGCCCTCAAGGTGTTGCACAATCTTGTTCTGCCCCGTGGCCACGAAACTACCCTGTGCAATCACAGCTGCGGCCAGCGGCGCACCAAAGGCCCAAACCCCAAATCCGCCAAAGGCCAAGATCATAAGCGAAATGCCAAAAAAAGCATGGCGTGAGATCGAGCGAGGTACTTCAGCATACCATTCTGAAGCAACTTGAGCTTGTGGTACATCAGGCATTTTCCGGACCCTCGTCTTTCAAATTTGGTGGCGTTTTTGGATTTGGCGGCGGAACGGATTGGCTTGCGGCCCGCCTATTTCGGTCTTCGGCAAGCTTGGCCATGACCTGTGTGCGTTCGCCGAACAGGCTGATGTTGCCGTTGGCCAAGAGCATGATCTTGTCGACCACATTCAACAGCGCCGGTTTTTGCGTGATAATCACCGAAGTGATCTTGTTGGCGCGCGCATGCTCGATCGCCTTAGCAAGAGCCTTGTCACCAGCCACATCCAGATTAGAGTTCGGCTCATCAAGTACCAAAAATCGCGGATCACCAAAGAACGCCCGCGCCAGTGCAATACGTTGCTTTTGCCCCCCTGACAAAGGCGACCCATCTGCGGCAACCATGGTTTCATAACCCTGCGGTAGTTGTGCAATCATGTCATGCACATCGGCCAAAACAGCGGCGCGGTGGATCTGCTCATCAGTCGCGCCTTCCTGCATGCGCCCGATATTTTGTTTGATAGTGCCGGGAAACAGCTGCACATCTTGCGGCAAATAACCGATGTTTTCGCCCATCTGGCGCGGATCCCAGTTGCGCAGATCCATCAGATCAAGCCGCACATTGCCCGATGTCGGCAGAATAGAGCCCACCAACATTTTTCCCAGCGTTGTTTTGCCAGCACCCGAATTGCCAATCACCGCCAGCGCCTCTCCGGGATGTAGAGAAAAGCTCAGCCCATTCAACACAACCTGTTTGGTGCCGCCCGGCACATAGAGCAGACGTTCAACATCCAACCTCCCCTCTGGGTTCGGCAACCACAGGCGTTCGAACTGTAACTTTGATCCGCTCAGCAATGTTCTGATCCGGCCGTAGGCCGCACGGGTTAGTAGGAAGGTGTTCCACCCCTCGATCGATCCCTCGACCGGGGCTAAAGCACGCCCCGCAATAATGGATGCAGCAATCACCATACCGCCAGTGATTTCGCCCTGAATCGCCAGATATGCACCCCACCCCAATAGGCCCACCTGTGTCAACAAGCGGATACCCCGTGAGATTGCCGCCGAAACAATATTGCGATCTTGCGCGCGAACCTGTGCAGTCAGTGAAGCTGCAGTATCACGCCCCCAGATTGACACCGCCTCGGGGATCATCGCCATTGCATTGATCACCTGACTGTTGCGTGACATTGAATCCAGGTGAAGGTTAGCTTTGGACTGTGCCATTGTGGCCACTGCAAACGGTTTGGAAGTGACTTTTTGGTTGATGATCGCGATCACGAATAGCACTCCGGCAGTCGCGAGTACAATCATCCCCAGATCCGGATGCACCAGATAAATGGCCAGCATAAACAGCGGTGCAAATGGCACATCCAGAAAAGAGATCAACGTGCCTGAAACTAGAAATCCACGCAATTGCTGCAGATCACCCAGAGTTTGATATTCGCGACCATTGCCATTCAAAGAGGCATGCGCCGCAGCACTCAGGATTGGTGCGCCCAGCTGGGCGGCAACTTCGACCGCGGTGCGCATCAGCATGAACCGCCGGACCGCATCTAGAATGGACTGCAAAATCACCGCGCCCACAATCACCACAGACAGCATGATCAATGTATCAACAGAGCGGCTGGTCAACACCCGGTCAGAAATCTGGAAAAGATAAATCGGGATCGACAGCACTAATAAATTGGTGGCACAGGTCAGAATGAAGACGAAAATCAGATTGAGCCGAACCGCTGCCATGCCGCGCTTCATACTGGCGCCATAGTCCTCGGGTTGAATGCGTTTATGGAATGATCGACCACCCCCACCACCGCCGCCGGGTGGCGCTGGCGGTGGCGGGTCTTTTTTGCGCGCGATCGGGCCGGTCTCTGCGTCAATCGTAGTCCCGAGTTTATCAGAGGTATCGCGCGCTTCATTGGGCGGCGTATCTACTCTCATTTCAGGATCAAGCTTCAATGTTTCGCACTTGTCCTTTTCCCGCTGTTGGCGGTCATTCGAAATGTCATTTTTAAAATCAAAATCAGCACTGTGATCTTTCAACGTAAATACTCCACAATATGCGGCTATCAGGCCAGAAGCGTTTGCATAACGTCCATGCTACTGGACTCCATTTCTAGCGGTTGCACGACGATTTCTTCTGGAAGTTCGGGCTGTGCATCAATCATGCTATTGGCCAAAAAGGCCGCAACCGCCTCGGACGACAGTTCTGCCATTGCAACACCGTTTTCAACGGCGGTGGCTGCGTCATCAATCAGGCCCGCCTGATGGATCAACGCATCACTATACACTTCTCCCGCGGCCATGACGGTGGAATCTATCCCATCATCATGAATAGTAGCCGCATTCAGCAAGGCATTCTCGCCGGTAGCGACAGTCACATGATCTGTCGCATCGGCAACAAATTCATCCAACGCCAGATACACCTGATCAGCATCGCCAACATAATTATGCTGCTCGATTGCGTTGAATTCGACCAGGTCGCCTTCGATGTACAGAACCGATAGGGTCTCCAACCCCTCAAACACCTCATCCGTTGCTAAAGCCGTGGAAACCGTTTCGGCTCCATCAGCCAATGCTTCGGCATCGGCCATCATTTCGTTGGACATCTCAACGACCGTATCGATCCCAGTATGTTCAATTGACGCGCTGTTTTGCAGATAATTTCCGCCAGTATCAATCGCGTCAGCAGCCCAGGTTGAACCGGTGATTGTGTCACTATCGAGCAAGACATTGATCTGTTCGATCATGTTAATCGTAATCATGCTGCCGCCAACAATGATCAGGTCATAATGAAAGCCCAATTCGACCATGGTGGTGAAATTGGATAAGATATTCTCTCCCATCCCGATCTGGGTGTTGTATCCTGAAAATTCGATCTCGGCGCGATCATGATCTGTCGCAAAAATGTGCTGCTGCACCCAGTTCATCGCAACCACGTCGCCTTCGACACGCGCAACATTCCAGTATGATGGGAAAACAAGCGGCTCTGAATCTTCAACATCATCGATATCCGCTTCATCAATGTCCGCTTCAGCATCAGCATCTGTGTCGTCATCGCTTGCCAACATGGTGACGTTTTGCTCGTCGGATTCTTCCTCCGTTTGCTCTGCTTCCACCGGCTCTGTCGATGCGGCGATAATCTGCGCGGCATTCAGCGCCCAAGAAGCAGTGACAGCACCGCCCCCACCGCCAATATCATGCTCGGATAAAATGTTGATCTGGCTGATTATGTCCAGCTGAACCACATCCCCCATGACACCGATCACCCCTGCATCCACCCAGTTTGAATAAACAAAGGTTTCATTCACTGACAGGTTCTCACCCGTTTCTACGTGATGCCCCTCTTCTATTTCATAGGGGTTGGCATGATCTTCATGGCCCGGAGGTCCATCGTAGGGAACGTCGTCAGCGTCGTCCTCATCCTTTTGCAATGCAACAGGCATGTTTTCTAAAAAGTCGGGCATATCCTCGGCCTGCACACCGTTGATATAAATCCCTGTTGCACTTTCACCGTGGTGAACAGTGGCATAGGCATCCTCTTCATCCGTTGAATACTCGATGTCCTGCGCCGCCTCGATGATATTCATCAACGCTTCGGTCGCAGGTAAATGACCTGCGACCATTACTTCGGACAGACCCAACGATAAGGATTCCGCAAGTTCCGTGAGCTGGGAGGAATACACTGATGGATCTGCAAAATCGTAATCATGGTAGAAACTCAGAAAATCATCATCCGTCAAATACAAAACCTGTACTGTGACGGTCATGATCGAATTGGGTAGTGGTACCAACACTTGTGGCTCCATCGTACCGCTGATCTGCAAGATACGTCCGCCGCCACCGCTTCCGCCGCCTGACGCGGGGGGAATATAGGGTTCTGGAACATCCTCAAAGCTGAATGCGGTGTTCTCGTAGGGTAGCGCCAAGGGATTTTCCAGCAGCCCATCTGATGCGACGATCATTTCGGGTGGAAGCTTCACCTTCGTGTCCACCTCATGCTTTTTCAGCTTGTAAGGCGCGTTGAGTGTAATTTTGATCTCAGGATGATCTTCCGGTTTGTTCTCTTCGTGCTCGACGCGGAAGGCATCATACCAATCCCGCATTCGTCCTGCTTCGACATCAACATGAAAAAGTCCGATAAAATGAGTAATGGCATCTGTGGTGCGATCAAGTGGCATTTTTAGCGCCCTTTGTTGTCAACATCCGCGTGCTTTCGGAATAATTAAATCAATAATAGAAAGGGTCGGTTTCCCGACCCTTTCCGGTTTCAAATATCTCAACTAAGGTCGTCGTCACCGACCACGCTTGAGTTCAGGTTGCCGCCAACCACAGTCATATCGACTGAGTTGCCAAGCACGTTGGCCCCCATGACGATATTCTGGTTGAAGGCAGTCAGATCGACTGCAGCCGCTGCAGAAGCAAAGGACTCGCCGGAGACATATCCATCGTCACCATTGCCTGAGCCCCAGGATCCGCCAGTGCCACCGGCACCACCGTCACCGTTTGTGGCATAACCACCAGCACCGCCCATAGCGTCACCAACCATGGTGTCACCGATAGAGCCAGCGCCACCAGTTGAGCCGCCGCTTGCACCACCAAATGAGGTATTTGTTCCGCCGTCACCGGTATCACCGATCGCAGAATGTGCACTTGCAGTACCTACGTTGGACGATGTGGCATCATCATCTGAATCCGCGTCACCACCGTATCCAGCGATTGCTTCGGCCATGCTGTCAGCAGTGCCTGCAACATCATGTGTCGCCATGATGTCATTGCCACCACCGTCACCACCATCAGAGTCAGCATCTGCACTACCATGCGCATTGGCATTTGAGGCCGCATCGGCAGCATTCGAGCCTGCGCCACCTGTGCCGGTTCCTGTACCTGTACCGGTACCATCACCTGCAACATCATTGGTTGATGCATTGTCGCCCGCGTCGCCGCCGGTTCCGGTGCCAGTACCCATTCCGGTACCTGTACCTGTGCCGTCACCTGAGGTGCCGTTGCCATTGCCACCGTCACCGCCAGTTGCAGTCCCAGTCCCGGTGCCAGCTGCATCCGCTGCTGAATCTGCAGCAGAGTCCGCATCACCACCTTCGGCATTTGCAATCGCGCCATTCAGCAGACCAAGGCCCGCCCCGGCAAGTGCACCTGCTGAACCGCCGCCTGCGCCGCTACCAGCAAGGCTTCCTGCGGCGCCTAGGCCTTGACCATCGGCATCTCCTTCACCGCCGTCGCCGCCTTCACCGGACGCACCAGTTGCGCCGATGCCTGCACCCAAACCAGCGCCAAGGCCACCGCCATCGCCACCATCAGCATCTGATTGTGCGTTTGACAGACCAGCCGGGCCAACACCCAAGCCGCCACCAAGACCAGCAGCATCACCGCCGGTTGCGTCCCCATTTTCGGCATTTGCACCCGAGGCTGCACCCGTCAGATTACCGGCAAGTGCACCAGAATGACCACCATCGCCAGCAGTACCTTGCGTACCGCTCACATTGGCGCTGACGTTGACATTGGTACTGTCTGTATCAGCATCACCACCATCGCCACCATCGGTGTCGCTATCGGTTTCTGCGCTTGAACTACCGTGTTCGAATGCTGCGGTGATTGCTGCAGCATCACCGCCATCGCCACCATAACCATCGGCATCACCACCGTCGCCAGAATCAGCATCTCCACCACCGGCGTAACCGCCTGCGGCCAGACCACCGTGTGCGCTTCCGCCATCAGCATAGGCGTGACCACCACCAGACGCTCCGTCATTGTCAACTTCAATGCCATCATCCGATGTCGCGGTTCCGCCTGTTGCGTAGCCATTAAAGTTAAACTCGGCGTCATTAGATACATTTGGATTATACAGCTTGTCGTTATCGACCAGATTTGATGACTGTGTATTCATCACACCTGTTTGCGTGCCGCTTGTCGTCCAATCGTTGAGGGCATCATCAATCCCCAGATCGTTGCCTGGATCCATATCGCCATCAGCGCCATAAACATCACCCTTGATGATGGAATGATCGATGTCGTTGATATCGTCATCACGTGGGATCCATTCCCCACCGCCAAAATCGATGTTGATGTTGTTGGTGTTGCTATCGTCACCACCATTTTGGTTGTGTTGTTGCTGTTGTTGCTTCTGACCTTGCTTTTGGCCTTGATCCTGACCTTGGCCCTGATCGTTTGAAGATGTGTTTTCGTTAGATGCGTGCGCACCTGCCAAAGCACCGGCAATCGCGCCAGCATCAGCATCAGCATTGGCCTCTTGGTCCTGCTGTTGCTTTTGTTGATCAACGTCTATTTCGGCTTCTCTCACGTACACGTGATTGTCGATATCGGCATCAATATGGTCGACCTTAATATCGTCGAACATTACGTTTTGATTTGAACGTTTACCTGACATAATGGAATATCCTTAATATGGCATCATTTCTCACCGTCAGTCATTTCAAAGACGGTACTTGATAGATGCGATTTCAATTGATTGTCGGCCGTCACAAGCGGGAAAATCCGCTCAAACCACTGGCCGCAGTGGTCTTGCCACAACGCCTTACCCCCTTCAATTTCATCGAAATCTCAGATTTGAGCAGCACAAAAAGATACT
The DNA here is from genome assembly GCF_900327775.1 of Roseovarius sp. EL26. Taxonomy (NCBI): domain Bacteria; kingdom Pseudomonadati; phylum Pseudomonadota; class Alphaproteobacteria; order Rhodobacterales; family Roseobacteraceae; genus Roseovarius; species Roseovarius sp. EL26. The sequence goes on along the minus strand of NZ_OUMZ01000005.1, from coordinate 514,917 downwards.
TGCGTGCTGAATTTGGCAGCGACTGATAAAGGGAACTGATTACAGAATTTTAAAACTGGAAATGTACTGGGAAAATCTAAAGTACTGACAAATCGGATTGCGAATGTTTCGTTAAAATATGCTTATTAAAATACGACTCCGAAAAACTGAGCCGTGTCCAAAGGTGACACGATGTGCGTGACTGAAAAAGCTGGCCAAAGTGTTAACAAGCCTGAAAAATGGCACATCTCAACTCACAAACGCGACGTCATCCCATTGTAATATTAAGATTTATCAAACTTAAATTAATTTGCATGAAATACCTATTTTCCAGTTTCGCCCTGGTGTTTTCAGCTAAACTTACAGAATTAAAGTTAATATTAATCGTTTTTGCATTAACCATTATTCAACCGGGAATTCGAAGATTCGAGCCAGATTAAGTAATTGTTTTAAAATTATAATTTCAAAAAAACATTGCAATCAAGACGAAATTCTGACGGAACTTTCACGGCAGTTTGATTAGTAATTCAACCCGAATCGGAGTATATTATTAATAGAGGTGGGGGCCTCTCGTAAAATTTATTACGAATTCCGTGAAACTTACTTATTTTATTTAGGTCAATTAAATGATTGAGTCGAAAGACATATTCTCACCCGAGATGGGGGAGTCCGAAACAGATGCCGTAGTCTTTATCGGCAACTCGTGCGACTTTCCCAATACTTTGCTGCGAATTGTACAGGCCGAATTTCAAGGCATGAGTGCATTTCGCATCAACAGCTTTGACAGCCCCAAAACCTATGCCGACAACATCACGCCCAGATTGCTGATTGTCGACGAGAAGCTAACTGAACAACTTGCTATGCAATATGCCGAAGTGCAGAAACGCTTTGACGAGGCGAAAATCGTCCTCGCCTATCGCAAGGTCGAACACGCCCGTGGCATTTTTTCCATGCAGCAAACTCAGGGCAAATTCTCCGACATGCGCTTTATACCATCCAACGCCCCGGTCATGGGCTGGATCTCGATGGTTCGATTGCTCTTGGATGGAGGATACATGGTTCCAGGCGATCTGCTTGCGCCCTCTTCCGTGGATCAAAGCTGCATCGCGCCCATGCCGACCGCAGCGCCACAGCCAGTGCCACAACCAGATCAAGACAAGGCGCTTACTCCACGTGAAAACGAAGTCTTGGAATTGGTAGCCCATGGGCACCGTAACAAGAACATCGCAAACCACCTCAAAGTTTCAGAGCATACCGTCAAACTACACATCCATCACATCTTTGCAAAGATTGGCGTAAATAACAGAACTGCCGCTACCAATTGGTTTTTGGCCCAAAGTCAAACCAGAGACATCGACAGTCCCAGAACATGATCACACCCGCATCAGAACCATCGTTTGACGATGCTTTACTGCTGATCGGTCGCCTTAACTATGCATGGACCAATACAGAAAGCGTATTGGTCCATCTGATTGCAGGTCTCACGAAAACAGACAAGCAGACCGCCACGATCATATTTTTGACCCTTAACACCATGCGGGCACGGGTTGATCTGGTTGAACGGATGGCCAAGCTTGATCCGACACCGGCAGAACATCGCAAACGCATTTTGGCCGCGACAAAGAAACTTGTGCAACTGTCAGCCGTGCGCAATCGCTACAACCACTCCATTTATGCCTTTGATCCCGAAAGTGGTCACGCCCGCACAATTTTGATGCGTATCGCTGACCGCAAGGATGAAATTAAGATTGGCCAAAGTAGCGATCTTGATTCCGCTGCGATGGATTCCATCCGCAAAGTGATCGAAGATCTCACCCTTTTAAACCGAGAGTACTGGGCCATTATCAAAGAATATGGCTACCCCAGTTGACTATGAATGAAAGGTGATACGACCATATAACAGGCATTCTCAACCCGGCATAAGCCGCTTAGTGTCCACCAAATCACAATAACATAGTTTTTCAATCAACTATTGTAATATTAGCAAATTTGTATACCAAGCGTTTCGACACACCCCAGCAAGCCGCTCAGGTTCCGCCAGGTTCGAACACTAAGAACACTGCATAGCGGAACTTTGGGATGCCTCTTGACCAAGACCTCATTTTCTCAGTCTCGACCTTAACTCTGCCCTGCGTTTGTGCGTTTGCGTCAGGCACCACTGTTGATCTGGGCGTAGTTGTTCAGAAAGGCAGGCGTCAGACATCATTCCTCGCTGCCCAAGCCCACCATGCGTCAATCTATAGAGTCATGATATGAAGACCGCTCCAGTTTTTGCTTGCTTGACTAGCCTTGTACTTGGCGCAAGTCTTGCGCAAGCACAGGACACTGTGGCCACTCCCGGCATCGCGATCGAGTTGAATGCCGTCCAAACTCAGGACAACAGTTGTCGGCTGTCATTCGTGGTTCAAAACACTCATGCCGCTGAGATCAGCAACGCCGTCTATGAAACCGTCTTGTTTGACGCCACCGGTCAGGTCGAACGGATGACACTATTAGATTTTGGAACACTTCCCCCCGCACGCCCTCGTGTCCGGCAATTCGTATTATCGGGCGTGAGCTGTGACGACCTGAGCCAAATACTGATCAATGGGGCACATGCTTGTGTGGCAGCGGGGTTAGAGAAAACCGCCTGCACACAAGACATCAAATTGACCACACGCACAAATATCGAGGTAACAGGATGACCGACCTTATAAATGCCCTCAGACAGGTGGCGGACATCGGCGGGCCGGTTGTGATGATTTTGATGGGGGTATCAGTCATCACACTGGCAACCGTTCTGTTCAAACTCTGGCAGTTCGCAGTGGCTGGTGTGGCCCGGCACAAGGCGCTGTCTGACGCGGTTACCGCGTGGGATTTGGGTGACCGTTCTGGTGCCCGGGCACATCTGGCGCGCTCCAAAAGCTATCTCGCGCCAGTGATCAAGATGGCATTTGAAGGTCAACCCAGTGATGCTCACCGTCTCCAGGCCGAAGTCGAGAGCCGCTTTGCCCGACTGGAAACCGGGTTTCGCTTTCTTGATTCCGTCGCACAATTGGCCCCGCTTTTGGGATTGTTTGGCACGGTCCTGGGCATGATCGAAGCCTTTCAAGCCCTGCAAGTCGCAGGGTCACAGGTTGATCCGTCTATTCTGGCAGGTGGCATCTGGGTGGCACTTTTAACAACGGCGGTTGGTCTAGTGGTGGCAATGCCAACCGCATTAGTCCTGAGCTGGTTTGAGGGGCGCATGGATGCAGAACGCATCACTGGCGAACGCGCCTTACAAACCGTTTTGCACCCACAGGGCATGGCCGCCACTCAGGCCTCAGACGGCATGCTGGCTCATGCGTAGACGTCTGCAACGACGGCGGCTATCTCTGACATCCCTGATTGATGTCATTTTTCTGCTGTTGCTGTTCTTCATGCTGACATCAACCTTTTCCAAGTTTTCCGAAGTTGATCTGACAACGGCGACCAGTGGGGTAAATACGTTGTCAAAGCATCGCCCCATTTTCCTGAAACTTGGGCAAGACGCGTTGAGTTTGAATGGTCATGTGGCCACATTAAACGCCTTGCCAGAAGCCTTGGCAGCACAACGCACGGACAGCACTAAAACCACTCTGGTGGTTAGCCTATCAGAGCAAGTTCCCGCCCAAAGGTTGGTCGATCTGTTGGTGGTCCTGCGCGGCATCACAGATCTGAACTACACAGTCTTGGGGGGAGTATGATTAAGCAGCATCGCAAACCCACCCGCGAACCGACGATTGCATTGATCAATATCGTTTTCTTGATGTTGGTGTTTTTCATGGTGGCCGGCACACTTTCTCAGCCGCTCAACAAAGATCTAAAGCTGGCTCAAACTGACGAGTTAGATGGGCGCGCGCCTCCGGATACACTAGTTGTGCATTCTGATGGTCGCATGATGTACCGCGGAAAGGTCGTCGAAAATGCCGCTGCCTTCTTGGCGCTAAAGGATATTGAGGGCAATGAAGAGCGTCCGACTGTCCGTATTGTACCAGACAGAGAATTGAATTCGCATGTCTTGCTTACTCTCGCGAAAGACCTGCGTCAGGCTGGTGCCCAGCGCATTGTTCTGGTGACCGAAAGGGGCCTGCAATGAGCTCGCGATTGCCCCTGATAAAACTGTCCGTGCTAGGGATTGCCATAGCAGTACACGCCTATGCCGTTTGGTACTATTACACACCTGAACAGGTTGAAATCACGGGATCAACTGCCGACGCAGAAGCGCGGCTGGGATCGTCCTTTACTGATCTGGTCACAGGTGTGGAAACCGCCGCCGAGGTGATAGAAACGGTTGAACCGGTCGAACCCACAGTGGTTGAGCCGTCCCAACCTGAAACCATTGAAGTGCGACCGGAAACACCGGACATCTCCCCTGATGCCACCTCACTGGTACCGATTGCCCAGCCCGTGTCAGCGGATCAAACCGCAGATCTTTTGCAACCGATCAAGGAGCAGTCGACCAAGACCCGCCCCAAGAAAAAGGTCAAGCAGAGCGAACCTCACGCAAAACCTAAGCCGGAGACTAGAAAGTCCTCTAAAGGCAACGCCAATAAAAACGCGAACGCAGGTGGTGCCTCCTCCAGCAAGACAGCACAATCTAATGGCGGGGCAGCCACCAGACCAAAGGGCGGCAAGGCAGGAAATGCAGCAGCCAGTAATTACCCCGGCAAGGTAATGAAAAAGATCTCGCGGGTATCCCGACCTCGGGTGGGACACAAAGGCGCGGCAGTGCTTTCTTTCAAGATCGCTACGAACGGCAGCATTGGGACACTTTCCATCGCCAGCAGTTCTGGCTCTCAGAAACTTGACAAAGCAGCACTTGCCGTGCTGCGTCGTGCGGCCCCCTTCCCGCGTCCTCCCGCAGGCGCCAGAACATCTTTTACAATCAAAATTGAGGGTCGATGAAGATGCGTTGCATTCTAAATTCCGCGCGACATTGTCTCTTGCAGCCCCAACTCAAATCAGACTATTATAGTCAGAAATAAGACGTGCTGAACGCCCGTCAGCTACGCCCGGTCTTTGCCGTTAGCCAGCCACATCTTAGACATTCAATATGTGAAAGAGACTGGCATGACCGAACTGCATCCAGAACAAATCCTTGCGGCGCAGGCTGAAAACCCAAAAATGCGCGAACGCGATCTAGCAGATAAGCTGAACATCCGTGAGGCACAGTTGGTCGCTGCACACATCGGTGTCGGAGGTCTACGTATCGACGCACACCCTGATACCATTATGGATGCCGCCCAGAAGCTGGGCGAAGTCATGGCTCTGACCCGCAATGAAAGCTGCGTCAGTGAAGTGGTTGGAACCTACGGGAACTATCACTCAGGCGCGCATGCCTCGATGATCTTGATGGATGAGATTGATATGCGGATGTTTCCGGCACAGTGGAGACATGCCTTCATGGTTGAAAAAGAAACGGATAATGGTTTGCGCAAAAGCCTGCAGGTGTTTGATGCAGCCGGCGATGCCGTGCATAAGATATACTTGCGCGACACATCTGATCATGCGGCTTGGGACATGCTCAAGCAGACCCTCGCGGTTGAGGATCAATCACAAACACTGATCATTGAACCGCGCGCGGAAAAGGAGCCTGCCAAATCCAACCTCGCGAAGCTCGATGTTCTACGCGATGAATGGGCGCGCATGACAGACACCCATCAGTTCATGCGTCTGACCTCTAAACTAAAAATGAACCGCCTCGGGGCCAACCGGATCGTCGGTGAACCCTTTGCACGTCAGGTCGAAGCTGAGGCCGTCAACAGTGCCTTGCAAACCTTGGCGCAGGACGGAACCGAGGTGATGATTTTTGTGGGCAACCGCGGATGCATTCAAATTCATTCTGGCCCGCTCAAAACTCTGAAAACCATGGGCCCGTGGCAAAATGTTCTCGACCCACGCTTCAATCTGCATCTGCGCCTTGATCACATCGCCGAGGTTTGGGTGATCGATAAACCGACACAACGCGGACCCGCCGCATCGCTGGAAGCTTTTGACCAAGATGGTGGGTTAATATTGCAAATCTTCGGGATAGGAAAAGAAGGTCGCGACAGCCGCCCAGCCTGGCGCGAACTGCTTGCACATTTACCATCCCTCAACCTACCAGAGGTCGTGTCGTGAGAACTTCCAGCCTCAAAGTTTTGCTTCGTTCGTTCCTAACTTTCGGCGCAGTAGCTGTGCATACCCTTGTTGCGCAAGCCGATGAAACAACTGCACCGCGTGTGGTCAGCATTGGGGGTGCGGTGACAGAAATTGTCTTTGCCCTTGGCAAGGACGACACGCTGGTCGCCAGAGATACAACCTCGGTTTATCCAGCGCAGGCAACCCACTTGCCAGATGTGGGATATATGCGAGCCCTCGCAGCAGAGGGTGTGTTGTCCGTTGGGCCCACGCTGATCCTCAGCGATATTGGTGCCGGCCCGCCAGAAACGTTGACCGTTTTGAAAGACGCTGATGTCTCGCTAATTATGGTGCCCGAAGCCCGCGATGGCGCTGGAATCGCTAAAAATATTCGCCATATTGGCGCTACACTAGGTGCATCCCAACAGGCTGAAACATTGGCAAATCGAGTTCAGCAAGACCTTGAAACATCGCATCAACAGGCCCTGCAAAAGGCTGGCACATCACGTAAAAAAGTCCTATTCGTGCTAAGCGCGCAGGGCGGCCGCATCATGGCCGCGGGTCAGGACACTGCGGCGCAGGCGATGATTGATCTGGCAGGCGGTATCAACGCGGTGCAAGCGTTCGAAGGCTACAAGCCAATGACGGATGAGGCCATTACTCTTGCGGCTCCCGATGTCATCCTGATGATGGATCGTGGCGGCTCACATGATATTACGGATGAAGATCTGTTTGCCCTACCAGCTTTGCAATCGACGCCTGCGGCGCAGAACAAAACCGTTCTGCGCATGAATGGGTTGTACCTTCTGGGTTTTGGCCCACGGACGGCAGATGCGGTCGCAGATTTAAGCGCTGCCCTATACGGCGAATAAGCCGATGGTCGCAATAAGCGAGACCACCACGACTTCAACTCCGATAGATCGGCGTGTGTTTGCCCGCCACCTGCATGTTTGGCTGGGCCTCTTACTAGCGGCATCCATTCTGGCCAGCATTGCAATTGGTGCCGCGCATATCTCGCTCTGGTCTGCTTTGTCAGGCTTGCTCAAGGGTGAGACGTTACCAGCGGCCACTAAGATTGTCCTTTGGGACATTCGCCTGCCACGCACCATCATGGGCTTTTTGATCGGCGCAACGTTGGCTGTCAGTGGTGCGTTACTGCAAGGGCTATTTCGCAATCCCTTAGCCGATCCAAGCATCGTCGGCGTCAGCACCGGTGCCAGTCTGGGGGCGATCACGGCCATCGTTTTGGGCGGGGCTTTGCCTGCGGCGATAGCCAGCCAGATCGGCGCGTATCTGGTACCTGCAGCGGCTTTTCTGGGCAGCTGGATCGCAGTCATAGTACTCTATCATCTGGCCACCCGTGGCAGCCGAACCTCAGTTGCCACCATGTTGCTGGCAGGTATCGCCTTAACGGCCCTTGCCGGGGCCCTGTCTGGGTTAATGATTTTCTGGGCAGATGATCAGCAACTGCGCGACCTAACGTTCTGGCAGCTAGGGTCACTTGGCGGTGCCACATGGTCCAAAGTCGGCATAACTATACCAATCATCGCACTGGCACTGGTCGCGGCCCTCCGGCTCGCCCCGTCCCTCAATTGTTTCGCATTGGGGGAAACCACGGCTCTGCATCTTGGAATTCCAGTTCAGCGGGTAAAACGAATGACAATTCTGACCGTCGCAGCAGGCACAGGCGCTGCTGTCGCCGCCTCAGGCGGGATTGGATTTATCGGCATTATCGTACCACATCTTTTACGACTGGCGACTGGACCGGACCACAAACCACTACTGATCAACGCAGCACTCTTGGGGGGCGCTTTATTGATCTGGGCCGATGTACTAGCACGGATCATACTGGCCCCTGCCGAACTGCCCATTGGGATCGTCACCGCGATCATGGGTGCACCAGTGTTTTTGTTCATTTTGATGCGCAACCGCCAAGGATTGGGACTGTAATGTTAAAGGCCCGACACATCGGTTTCTCATACCGTCACAAAACCGTTTTGAATGCGCTGAATTTCACTGCAAAACCCGGCGAAATCACAGCCATAGTTGGCCACAACGGATCCGGCAAAACGACATTAATGAAAGTTATTACCGGTGAAGAACAGGCCAAGGGCAATGTCACCTTGAATGGCATCCCCGTTGCGCCAGATATGGCCCGCCAATTGGCTACGGTACGTGGTGTTCTGGCGCAATCCACTCAACTAGCCTTTCCGTTCAAAGTAATCGAAATCTTGCGCATCGGGCTTTTAGCCGGGCCCTATGCACGCCGGGATGCGGTCATGATGCAGGCGCTTGAGGCCGTGGGCCTGTCAGGATTTGCCGATCGGTTTTATCACCAGTTATCCGGCGGCGAACAACAACGGGTGCAATTGGCCCGCGTGTTGTGTCAGGTCTGGCAGCCATTGCAAGATGGCGCCCCCTGCTGGCTGTTTCTGGATGAACCGGTCACCAGTCTCGATATAGGTCATCAGGTCGGGATCATGGAAATGGCGCGTAATTATGCGGATAATGGCGGCGGTGTGGTTACGGTCATGCACGATTTGAACCTGACTTACCGCTATGCCGATAACGTGGCACTGATGAAAAATGGCACGATACTTGCACAAGATGCCCCATCCGAGGTGTTTAACGATCATGCCCTGACTGAAGCCTACAGTCATCCTTTGCAAGTGTTGCATCCAGCGGGTCAAAGCAGCCCATATATCATGCCTGCTTTCTTGTAATTACTCTCATCAAACACATAGATTAAAAAACAGGGCGTTGTCTAAAAACGCCCTGTTTCAAGTCGATAATCGGTGACTTCCCTAGGCCTCCCTAAAAGGGCGCCTAGGGTTTGGATCAAAACGAATAAGCCGCTGAGATTTTGAAGGTCCGTCCTGCCTGCGACAGCCCATTGGGATAGATTTGGTATTCCCGGTCAAAGACGTTATCGACGCCGGCGCGGAAGACCGCATTCTCAAAGACGCCTTTTTCCGGTGCCCAACTGGCAAACAGATCCAGTAACTCATAGGACTCACCTGGGGTACTCCCATTCGGCACATCATCCTGTTTCGCCGCAAAAGTCGCCCGCGCACCCACGGCCCATTCAGATGTTGGACGGAAGCCCAACGTCGTAATCAACCGGTCTTGCGGGATTGAGCCCAGTTCCTGCCCGTTCGCGGCATCCCCGCGCGCCAGCGAATATGCCGCCCCGGCAAACCATAGGCCAGCATCATAATCCGCTTCGGCTTCAAAGCCCCAAAGCTGGGCGTCGATATTGCGAGTTGTCGTCGTGCCGCCCAAGACAAAACCAGTTCCGGGCACAAATGTTCCGGTCCCCCGATCGATGAACGTTACAACCTGATCGATGTAATCCTTCACGTCAGCGTAATAAACATTGGCCGCAAAGCTCAGCTTGTCACCGCTTGACCAGATTCCGTCCTTTTCGAAACGTGTGCCGATTTCGTATTGCGTGGAGCGTTCCTCTTTCAGGTTGGGATTCGGCACAAAGCTGTTCACACCGTTGAACACCGGCGCACCCGGAGGGCCCAGAGGAAACCCAGCCGTCGCGAAATGCGTGCCGTCGTTGTAAAGTTCGGTCAAAGACGGCGCGCGGAAAGCTTGAGCAACATTACCAAAAACCTGCCAGTTGCTGTTGGGTCGATAGTTGAAGCCAATCCGAGGGGAAAAGAAGTCTTTCTCCTGATCTGCCAGCGTAGGATCGTCTGCATCACGGTCATAGCGATCATAGCGCAAGCCGGTGATCAGATCGAATTGCGAACTCAACGCCAGTGTGGCCTCAGCAAAGACGCCGATCGTAGTCGCCTCTGCAGAGGGAAATTGCAGTCTGTCCGCGCCGTTACGCGTGCCATCCTGACTATCACGGATCAGCTCAAGACCGTAGACAAGGCCAATTGGAATGCCAGCTTCAAACTGCGACCGGTTGACCAACTCAAACCCGATCGTATCGTACTCGGTTTCGTCAGAACGACCGTCCGAAAATCGATCTTCCTCGATCTTAAGAAAGTTGCCATAGACCAAGGCTGACAAATCAACCAAGTCCGTACTTTCCGGGTTATAGTCCCACGACAGGCGCACAGTGGTGATATCTGCATCACGATCGACATCATTGGTACCAGTTGACGCCGCATTGGCATTCGGCGGCGTCGTGCCGTCATCCGCATATTGCGAAACACCCAACTCAATCCGATGTTCGCTTGTCGGTTCAATCCCCAGTTTGAACAACCCGTTCACCACATCGATTTGCGAGTTGCGGATATCATTGCCATTACCGCTTTTCAGATCAGAGCCATACTGCTGCACACCAAAGAAACCCAGCGCGTCAACTTTACCCCAGTCTCCGTAAACCGTAGCGGTACCATCCCAGATATCCCCGTTTGAGGAATAACCAGTTTTCAACCGTGCCCCAACAGTCTGTCCCGGTTTCAACAGGTCGGCCGCATCGCGTGTCTCAACCGAAATCACACCACCAAGCGCACCTGACCCATAGAGCGTAGAACCACCACCACGCACGACCTCAACGCGTTGCACAATATCGGGATCAACAAAGAACCGCCCTCGGTGTGCCTGATTGAAATTCAACCGGCCACCATCAAAGCGCAATACGATTTGATCGTCAGTAAAGCCGCGAATGTTGGGTTCTTGCGAGACGGCCCGCGGCCCCCCATCGATAGATACCCCCGGAATGTCTCCGAGCAGTTCTTCAAAGGTATCAGCCTGCTGGTTTTCCAGGTGGTCACGATCACGTACAGATGCGGCCACAGGTGTGTCCAATAGCGAACGCTCATCCCGTAAAGCGGACTCCAAATACAACGGAGGCAACTCAACCGGAACCTCCTGTGCGACCGCCCCACTGGCCAAAATTGTCATCGGGATTGTGATGTGCAGCTTTTTCATAATTGCCCCTCATTTGCATAGATATGCGGGGGCCTGCCCGTTAGGTGGGGCCGCAGTTGGCCTTGCGTTAATAATTCTTACTAAATTAGTAAAGTAATAAATTAGAATATTAACGACGAGCCAGCGGGTTCATTTGTCAATGTTACAGAAAAGACGCAACACATGTCGAATAGAGAGTACCATCACTGACAATCGCAAGAAAAACGTCCTTCCCATTTGAACTATTGCACTTCAGTTACATGGATATACGCGAATGTTATTGCTCAAAATCACGGAGCTGCATTCACAACCGGCACACCTTTCAAGTCGTCGTTTCCTGTGATCGGAAACATAAACATACGTGCCTGAGATGGGGACTTATCAAATCGTATTTTATATCGTTTTGCCAACGCAGCAGGCTCTCAAAACCACAAGACAAAGCGATCCCGATGATCGACATTTGCGTTTACTCAAAGGGGCCCAGAATGGAAGATCGGCTGGTCAACGAAGAACCGGGGACGAGAACAACGCTGACGATCTGTGCTGGTAATGATTGCGATGGCTGCTCATCATTAAATGCCAAACGATCCAGCATGCCCTGTCCCCGATCCCGATTATGTATGGGTGTTGGTTTTGCTCGGATCATAGAATGGTAGCGCCGCAACCACCGCTGTCGTGGAAATTCCATCTCCCACCAGATCAACCGTCGCTCCAACTTCAACCTCAGAGGACACATGCGCCAAAGCGAGAGACTGCCTCATCCGGTGTGAGTAACAGGGGCTATTGACGACACCAACATCGTGCCCATTTACCGACAGTACTTCGGCACCGTTAACCATGTCAGGGTGATCAACAATCAAGCCCACATTTTGCACGGCACCATTGCCCTTTGCAGCCATAACCGCATCTTTGCCTCGGAAACTAGATTTTGAAGTACTGACTGTAAAGCCCAAACCAACCTCCCACGGTGTATTGTCGGTGCTCATGTCGTAGCCGTAAAACAGCAATCCCGCCTCAATGCGAACTTTGTCCAATGCCGTGAAAGAACATGGCATTACACCATTATCCACCAATTGATCCCAAATATCAGTGATGACCGAGCCGTCGGCAAAAATCTCATACCCACGTTCGCCCGTATAACCAGTCCGCGAAATCCGGCACGAGTGGCCAAACAGCACCGCAGGCGTATGGTGGAAATATTTCAACGGCTCCAGATCAACATCACAATGAGCGTTTAGAATACCCAAGGCTTTAGGGCCTTGAACCGACAGGTCGTGCAGGTCGTCAGTGAATTCAACCGCCACATCCCGGCCATTGGCCGAGGCCTCCAGCAAAGCCATTGTATCGCCTGAGCCATGCGCGATCATCCATTCGCCATTGCCATTGTTGGATACGATCGCATCATCTGCCAACGTCCCCTGTTCGGTCAAAACACTCAGATATGCAGCCTGCCCCGGAGCAATTTTACTAATGTCGCGGGTCGTCAGGTGATCCAGAACTGACGCCGCCTCACTACCGCGAACAAGCACCTTTTTAAGCGGCGACATGTCAAACATGCCGGCAGCGTCTCGTACCGCATCATGTTCATCGTTAGGGTCGGTCTCATAGCTCCATGCAGTGCCCATCCCATTCCAATCTTCCAATCCAGATCCAAGCGCCCTGTGACGAGAGGCGAGCGCTGATGTTCGGCTTAGTTCTTCAATCATTTTTTTTCCTTTTGGGGGGTTTAGTACCATTCATCAGGCATCGACGCTTTGCGTCGCGCCATGAAATCAATCAGCGCTTCATCTATGCTGCCATCCATCTGGGGCATTTCATATTCTGCCAACAGTTCTTTCCAACGCGAATTCGCGCGCTGTGCTGCACTGAGCTCGCCATTTTCAGCCCAGGTCTCATACGGGCCCGTATCTGGAATCTCGGATTGATAATTGGCCGAGGCAAAGTTCCGCATCGTATGACTGGTGGATAGAAAATTCTCCCCCGGCCCGGCCTCCAGATACGAGTCGCGCGCCAAAGTTTCATCGTTCACCGGAAAACCATGCAACATCTGCATCATCATTCCGCAGTGATCTAAATCCATCACGAATTTTTCGTATGACATGGTCAGCCCACCTTCAAGCCACCCTGCCGCATGCCAGACCTGATGCGCCCCGGAAATCATTGTTGCCCACATGGCACTGGCGCTGTCTTGCATCGCCTGCCCGTCTGCCGCATTTGATGAGGTAATTTGCCCACCACCAGAGCGAACAGGAATGCCAAGGCGGCGGACAAGCTGCGACAATGCCATTGTCGACAGGTTCGCTTCGGGAGTGCCAAATGTCAGGGCCCCGGATTTCAGGTTCATGGTCGAATGGAAGCTGCCCAACACCGTCGGGCAGCCTTTGCGCACCAGCTGTGTCAGGGCAATGCCAACCATGCCTTCGGCTAAGGTCTGTGCCGTCACCGCAGCCTGTGACACCGGCCCCATCGCCCCACCAAAGATCGCAGGGGAAACCGCTACACACTGGTTCGCCTCGGCATATACACGCAAGGCACCGGACATCGTATCATCGAAAACCAGCGGCGAGTTGACGTTGATATTGGCCTGAATGACAGCGTTTTTTTCCATAAAATCGCGCCCAAACACCAACCGCGCCATTTCTATGCTGTCTTGCGCGCGCTCGGGTGAGGTGACACTGCCCATAAACGGCTTGGCTGAATAACGCAGATGCGCGTAAACCATATCCAGATGGCGCTTATTGACCGGCACATCAACCGGCTCGCAGACCGTGCCACCCGAATGGTGCAACCAGGGTGAGGCATAAGTCATCTTCACAAAATTCTGAAAGTCCTCAAGCGTCGCATAACGCCGCCCCTTGTCCAGGTCTGTCACAAACGGTGATCCATAGCCCGGCATCAAAACGATGTTGTCTCCCCCCAAGGTTACGGAATGTCGCGGATCTCGTGCGTGCAATTTATATGAACGTAGCGCGGTTGAGCACAGCTCTCTCGCATGGCCCGGCTCAAAGCACACACGCTGATCCTTTACAGTCGCACCGACATCACGAAACAAGGCCAACGCAACATCGTCTCCACGAAACTCGACCCCGATTTCACTCAATATCCAATCAGCTTGCGCCTCCAACGCCTGCAACTGTTTCTCGGCCAGAAAACCATAGGCTGGAATAGAACGGTGCTGTAACTCTGCTGCTGTGAACTGAACAGAATTTGATGCCTCGGCACTGACACGGCTTGCCCGCCCCCCACGACGCGATGATCTTTTTTGAACACCTTTATCGCTGCGCATTTTGTGTTCCATGAAAGCCTCACATCAAAACAGACACCTTTTGCCTGCTATTGATCTGTAGTCTGGCAGAATGGATAATTTGACAAATCAAAATATTTGCACAAATCGTATAAAATAATTAAACGCACATTCACCATTATAGCGCTACCTGGATATTTGGAACCGCTGACAGGCAGTCAATCGGCCCTGCATCTACGCTGCGGTTTTCTTGCGGTCATTTATGAGATGTGATCCTTCAAAAACCGCTACATCGCATCTGTCATGGATGTGCCCGCGGATTTTTGCTTCTTGGCCACGTCATTGATCAAGCTCACATCGGGCAGGATCGCCCCGATAGCCGTGGTCACGCTACCGATGAAAGTCATGTCAGCAACAGTGAAAACTGCCGTAAATGAGACTACGATATGACCTGCATGCAATGATTTTTCGAATATTTATAAACTCTTTAGTGGAAATATGCGCGTATCGCAGAATTTTGCTAAATCATAGGCTTGCAGCTTTGGAATGTTGCCGCTAAACACGCCAGCGGAGCTGTGGCCGAGTGGTCGAAGGCGCTCCCCTGCTAAGGGAGTAGGCCCGGAAGGGTCTCGAGGGTTCGAATCCCTTCGGCTCCGCCATATCAAACTTTTTGCTTGGATGGCCCCTAACGCCTTGAATAGTCCGGCGGTTTCGGGTGTTCGAAGTCCCGTTTTTCGGGAGTAGGAGATACGCTCCTTAAACGCCAGTCTCAGTACTATTTTACGCCCCAATAGATTGCCGCTTTGCCAGACATTCCAAGGGTTTGCGAGAAAGACCAGCGCGTGTTCGAACATTTGCTCAAAGGGGTGCAGTGTTTTGCCCTGAGTGCTGAGCTTTTCATCCAAGATCAGCTTTTGCCGCTCCATCTTTTTAATACGCTTTTCATAGGCCGTAATGAGTGTTGGGCTCTCAGTATCAACCACACGGTCCAGCAGGCTTTCAATTTGTTTTTTGATCTGTCGCTGTTCTGTGCGGTCCAGATGATCGAGTTGAGCGTCGGGGCCAAAAACCTGGCCATGATGAAACTGAGCTTTCATGATGGCCTGAAGGTAACCGCAAAAATCCGGCGTTCATGCTAAATGCACAGAGCCAACCAACGCGCTCGCAGATAGAGGCTCGGAAACGAAGTCGTGGTGTCAAAGGCAAATATGGAGAAAGTAATCGCCATGAGTCCGAAGGCCGAGAGGGCCTGGCATAATCATGCCGGATCAGACACTCTCGAACTGCCTAAAGTGCAGAGCCGAGGCGACGCGCCTACCTAGTTGTTGAAGAGGAAGTGCATCACATCGCCGTCTTTGACAGTGTAGCCCTTACCTTCAGCGCGCATTTTGCCGGTGTCTTTGGCGCCTTGTTCGCCGTTGCAGGCGATATAGTCGTCAAAGGCGATGGTTTCGGCGCGGATGAAACCTTTCTCAAAGTCCCCGTGGATCACGCCAGCCGCCTTGGGCGCGGATGTGCCGTGACGGATGGTCCAGGCGCGGGCTTCTTTCGGGCCGACGGTAAAATATGTTTCCAGATGCAGCAGGTCGTAACCTGCGCGAATAAGCCGGTCGAGCCCCGCCTCGGTCAAGTTCATTTCTTCTAGAAACATCACCGCTTCGTCGTCTTCCAGCTGGCTGATCTCTTCCTCAATCTGGGCCGAGATCACAACGCTTGATGCCCCCTGCGCGGCGGCCATGGCCTCAACCCGCGCGGAAAATTCGTTGCCTGCAGACGCATTGGCTTCATCGACATTGCAAACATACAAGATCGGCTTGGAGGTCAGAAGCTGCAGGTTTTTCCACGCCTTGGCATCTTCAGCGTCAACCTCAACCACGCGGGCAGATTTCCCTTCTTCCAGCACGGCTTGTGCGGCGGCCAGCAGGCGGTCGTGTTGCTGGGCTTCTTTATCGTTGCCTTTGAGCTTGCGCACCAGACCAGCGCGGCGTTTTTCGATCGATTCCAGATCGGCGAGCATCAGCTCGGTCTCGATCACTTCGGCATCATCAACCGGATCAACCCGGCCCTCAACATGGGTGACATCTTCGTCTTCAAAGCAGCGCAGCACATGAGCAATGGCATCGACTTCACGAATGTTGGCCAGAAACTGGTTGCCCAGCCCTTCGCCCTTGCTGGCTCCTTTGACCAGACCGGCGATATCCACAAATGTCATGCGTGTCGGGATGATCTGTTTAGAGCTGGCGATGGCGGCCAATTGCTCAAGCCGCGCATCAGGCACAGCCACATCGCCGACATTCGGTTCAATCGTGCAGAACGGGAAGTTCGCGGCCTGCGCCGCGGCGGTTTTGGTCAGCGCGTTAAACAAGGTGGATTTGCCCACATTCGGCAATCCAACGATACCCATCTTAAAGCCCATATCCTGACCCTTCTGCTTGGTTGACGGGCTGCTTCTATTGCCAGCCCGTCCCCGACGCAAGCCAAGGTTTCAGGTGATCGGTGCGGTGAGGCCCGAAATCTCGATCGGGGCGCCCTGCCCTGCACGCGGTTTAACCTGCAAAAGCGATGGGCGGCCCATGTCTACGCCTTGGGTCACCTCAAAACCACTG
Organism: Roseovarius sp. EL26; assembly: GCF_900327775.1. Taxonomy (NCBI): domain Bacteria; kingdom Pseudomonadati; phylum Pseudomonadota; class Alphaproteobacteria; order Rhodobacterales; family Roseobacteraceae; genus Roseovarius; species Roseovarius sp. EL26. The sequence continues at coordinate 498,090 of NZ_OUMZ01000005.1, read as the reverse complement.
TCTTGATGTCCGACATCGCGCAGGTATCCCGCCAATGCCGCCGCAGCCGCGCCAGTGGCCGAGTCTTCATAAACACCGTGCCCGGCAAAGGCGTTGCGGCTATGGATCTGCGTTGGGTTCTCACGCCAGATCAGATTGACTGTGACCAGATCATGAGCCTGCATCAACGCCGCACCGGCATCAAAATCATATGACATGTCGCGCAGTAGATCGTGCCGCGCCAACGGCAATAGTAAATGATCAGCGCCACCATGAATCCAAGCCGGGGCAATCTCTGGGTCAAGATCAGTTTCTGAAATCCCGAACAGCTGCAAAAACGCCTCTAGTGTGTTGGGCGGAACAGGTTGATGTTTGGTCGGAGGAGAAATCAGTTTTGCGCCCCAGTCATCACCTTCGCGGTATGCTGAAACAGAAATTGAGGTTTCGTTCAGGATCAGATCATAGCCTTTGGCCCCAAACGCCTGCCCCAATGCCGCCCCCAGCGCGATGGTCGCGTGACCACAAAAAGGCACTTCTTGTTGCGGCGCAAAGTACCGTGTCCGAAACCCACCCTGATGCGGGGCCGCAAAAACCGTTTCTGAATATCCAACCTCAGCTGCTGTTTGCTGCATATCCGACACGTCAGGAAGGATATCCTGTATCACAACACCTGCGGGATTGCCGCCTTGACCATTTTGCGTGAATGACGCCAGTTTCTGAATATTCATAATACCCTCCTGTACCTGTCATAGGGATATGAGGATACAGGTACGTAATGCAAATTGAGAATTTTGATGCTCCCCATCACTCGTCGGAATAGCCCACCATCCATGCCTTAAGACAGGCAGCCACGTATGAGGGGACTCGTGGCCGCCTGCCCCAATGCGCCCTTGGCTTTAAGCCATGGAACGCTTGAAGGCGTTGCAATCATAAAACGTCACTCGTTACCAAAAAGCTGATCAAACTATCAACCGAGACACAAAACACTCGTCACTATGCTGCAATAACAAACCGCGAGCCGTTATTATTCGATGAATATTTGAACTTTTATTTCAACTTCCCCCAATGGCCGGTCCAATGAAATAGCGGATTGAAGCGCCCGCTAATTTGCGCGACAAAGGCGCGGAAGTAACGGAGCACTCCATGACACGTATCGATGCCAAATTTGCCGAACTGAAAGCCGCAGGAAAAAAGGCCTTTGTGTCTTACATCATGGCCGGGGACCCCGATTATGACACCTCGCTCGAAGTGGTAAAGGGTCTGCCGGGTGCTGGCGTCGACATTATTGAACTGGGCCTGCCATTCACCGACCCGATGGCCGATGGCACCACCATTCAGCTGGCAGGGCAACGCGCGCTTGCGTCCGGCATGACGCTGGAACGCACGCTACAATTGGCCACAGAGTTCCGCAAAGACGACGATACAACCCCGATTGTGCTGATGGGTTATTACAACCCGATCTACAATCGCGGCGTTGAGCAGTTTCTGACTGATGCCAAAGCCGCAGGCATTGACGGGCTGATCGTGGTGGACCTGCCGCCTGAGGAAGACGACGAGCTGTGCATTCCAGCCCAAGCTGCAGGCCTGAACTTCATCCGTCTGGCCACACCGACAACCGATGATCAACGCCTGCCCAAAGTGATGCAAAACACCAGCGGCTTTGTCTATTACGTCTCGATCACCGGCATCACCGGCGCGGCAGAGGCTGAGGCCGTAGATGTCGCTCCCGAAGTTGCACGCATTCAGGCCGCCAGCAACCTGCCTGTGATCGTGGGTTTTGGCATCAACACGCCCGAAAAATCCAAAGCCATCGCCGAAGTAGCCGATGGCGCTGTGGTCGGCTCCGCCATCGTCAGCAAAATCGCCTCTGGCACGCCCGTCTCTGAGGTGCTGGACTTTGTCCGCAGCCTCGCCGACGGCGCGCATCAGGGGTAAAAGGATACTTCCCTGATCCTCTCAAGCATCATCTTGATCAAGATCGCGGTCACAATGGTGGTTGTGATCGGGTTATCGATTATTGCCGAACGGGTCAGCCCCAAGTTGGCAGGCCTTCTGGCGGGTTACCCGCATGGCATTGCAATCGTGCTCTATTTTATAGGGGCGGAACAGGGCGTGGAGTTCGCCTCGCGCGCCGCTCTCTATGCCATCGGCGGCTTATCGGCGAATGTGGCGCTATGTTATGCGTATTCCCGGCTATGCCGAACGCGATCACTCGCCAATGTCATCCTTGCCGCAGCGGGCAGCGTGGTGGTGTTTCTATTCGTCTCAGCAGTGCTGCAACGACTACCGTTGTCAGCACTTTTCGCCAGCCTGCTGACCCTTGGCATGATCGCGCTGATATATGCGCTATTGCGCCATACCGAAGAGATCAAACTCCTCACCAAAACGCGCCTTGGGGTCATTGCGGTATTTGCCCGCGCAGTTTTAGCCGCCGGAATTGTCCTGCTGATCACAGGGCTTGCTGACAAGATCGGGCCGGATTGGGCCGGGTTGTTGGCCGGTTTTCCAATTGTCACTTTCCCCTTGCTGCTGATCATTCACCACGATCATGGCCCGGCCCCTGTGCACACCATGATCCGTGTTTATCCCATCGGCCTGATCGCACTTCTCGTCTATGCCTTGACGACCTCTTTAACTTTCCCGGTGATTGGCATCGGCTTGGGTACTCTGGCGGGCTTTGGCGTGGCGACGATCTATCTGATCGGCCTCAAACTGGTTTCGGGATCCCTGCGCTAAGGGATTGCATCAAAACCTCCATATTGGTAAATAAACATAACCAATATTACCGGATATCTCATATGCCTGTCATCACCTGTATCGACGACCTCAAACAGATATATCTTCGTCGCACGCCCAAGATGTTCTATGACTACGCAGAATCCGGCAGCTGGTCAGAGCAGACCTTTCGCGAAAACACCTCTGATTTCAATAGGATCCATCTGCGTCAACGGGTGGCCATCGACATGACCGGGCGCAGCACGGCCAGCCAGATGGTCGGGCAGGACGTGAGTATGCCAGTGGCTCTGGCCCCGGTGGGCCTGACCGGCATGCAATGCGCTGATGGCGAGATCAAGGCCGCACGTGCCGCCGAAAACTTCGGCGTACCCTTTACCCTCTCCACCCTGTCGATCTGCTCGATCGAGGATGTGGCAGAACACACAACCAAACCCTTCTGGATGCAGGTCTATACCCTCAAGGACGATGACTTCATGTCCCGCCTGTTTGACCGCGCCAAAGACGCAAATTGCTCTGCCGCCGTCATCACGGTTGATCTGCAGGTTTTGGGGCAGCGCCACAAGGATCTGAAAAACGGCCTTTCCGCCCCGCCAAAACTAACTCCGAAATCCGTTGCCAACATGATGACTAAGGTCCATTGGGGCTTGGGCATGCTGGGCACAAAACGGCGCGAGTTCCGCAATGTCATGGGGCACGCCAAAGGGGTCAGCGATCCGTCCTCCTTGTCTGCATGGTTCGCCGAGGCCACCGACCACACCCTCAACTGGGACCGTATCCGCCAGTTTCGTAAGATGTGGGATGGACCGCTCATCATCAAAGGCATCATGGACGCACGTGACGCACGCGAGGCCCTGAACGTCGGCGCAGATGCGATCATCGTCTCCAACCACGGTGGGCGGCAGCTGGACGGTGCGCTCAGCGCCATTCGCGCCCTGCCCGAGATTATGGACGCCGTTGGTGACAAGATCGAGGTGCATCTAGATAGCGGCATTCGCTCTGGTCAGGACGTGCTCAAGGCGCTGGCGATGGGGGCCAAAGGCACCTACATCGGCCGTGCCTTTGTCTACGGTCTTGGCGCGATGGGCGAGGCTGGCGTGACCAAAGCACTGGACATCATCCACAAAGAGCTGGACACCTCGATGGCCTTGTGCGGGCGCACCGATGTTTCGGCCTTGGATCGTGACATTTTGATGGTGCCAAAGGGATTCTCGGGCGATTGGGAATAAATTCAGCGATACCCGGTGCCGCGCATAGAATCCCCTTTCCATTTAGCCAAAATTGGTCTATGGGCACGGCTTCACGCGGGTATACAGCCTTGGAGGATACCCGCCCTAACCTATTGGAGAATTATTATGGCTGGAGCAATTCCTGATCTTCACGCCCTGGAACGTGCGGGGACAGGCAAGGGCGCCGCTCGCGCAGCACGTCGTGCTGGCATGGTTCCGGGTATCGTTTTTGGTGGTGACGTTGATCCACTGGCGATCCAAATCCCATTCAACGAGCTGTTCACGCGTCTGAAAAAAGGTCGTTTCAAGTCGACCCTGTTCAACCTCAAGGTTGACGGTCAAGAAGACGTCCGCGTCATCTGCCGCGACGTACAGCGCGATGTTGTCAAAGACCTGCCAAGACACTTCGACCTGATGCGCCTGCGTCGGACCACAAAGATCAACCTCTTCATCACAGTTGAGTTCATCAACGAAGAAGAAGCTCCCGGCATCAAAAAGGGTGGCGTTGTAACGGTTGTTCGGAACGAAGTTGAGCTGCTTGTCACAGCGAGCGACATCCCAGAAAAGATCACTGTTGACCTGACCGGCCTGAACGTTGGCGACACAGTTACCATCTCAGACATCACGCTGCCAGCTGGCGCGAAGCCAACCATCGACCGTGACTTCGTGATCTGCAACATTCAGGCACCATCCGCACTGAAATCCGAAGATGATGGTGACGAAGAAGAAGCAATTGAAACCGAAGTCATCGCCGATGGCGAAGCTCCGGCGGAAGAGACAGCAGAAAGCTAAGCCAAATTGGCACTGTCTTTCTGAAGCTATTGAACGCGACGCCTCGGCGTCGCGTTTTTTTATGGCGGTTGATTTGTAACACCATGCGCCGTAGATCACGACAAACGAGAATGGAAACACCGCATGCTTATGTTTGTTGGCTTGGGAAATCCGGGCGCGAAATATGCTGGCAATCGCCACAATATCGGTTTCATGGCCTTGGACCGGATCGCCGAGGATCATGGCTTTGCACCGTGGAAATCCAAATTCCAAGGCCAGATCTGCGAAGGTCGCCTTGGCTCAGAGAAAATCCTGCTTCTCAAACCTGAAACTTTTATGAACCTCAGTGGTCAATCCGTAGGCGAAGCCATGCGGTTCTACAAGCTGACCCCAGACGACATTATCGTGTTCCATGATGAACTGGATCTCGCCCCTGGTAAACTGCGTGTCAAACAGGGTGGCGGCCATGCCGGCCACAATGGCCTGCGCTCAATCCACCAGCATATTGGCGAGGCTTACGCCCGCGTCCGCCTTGGTGTTGGCCATCCGGGGCGCAAAGAATTGGTCGCACATTACGTGCTGCAGGACTTTGCCAAAGCAGATGCCAACTGGCTGGATGATCTAATGCGCGGCATTTGCGACGGCGCAGCAGAGCTGGCCGCGGGCCGCAATGACAAGTTTCTCAATGCCGTCGCACTACGGCTGACGCCCGCGCGGTCCTCCAAGACCAAACCGGCAGAGAGCACAAAGCCCACGAGCATGAAACCCGCAGCAAAACCGCAGGCCGCGCCCGACACCCGAACCGCTTTGCAAAAGCTGGCCGACAAGTTCCGTTGATATATCAGGCCTGCATGCCAACATGCCTCCGTCTGGCCGACAGGGCATAGACGGCAGCGGGAACAATACAAACCGCAGCAACATAGGCCGCAGCACTGAAACCGTAGGCTTCAAACACCGGCTTAAAACTTATGGTTCCGACAAACATCGCCACATAGGTCACCGCACTGTTCAATCCCATGACCGCCGCGCGCTGCGTAGGCGAAATCGCGGCCAATTGCCCGATCAACAGGTTGAGCCCCAAATGGTTCACCGCGCCCCAAATGAAGCACATCGAAAACAACGCGATAGCCGATGGAGCACCCACAGCCAACGCAACATAAATTCCGATCATCGTGACAAACACCACCGGTGCCGCCTGCTTTGCCCCAAACTTGTCGATAAACTTATCTAGAGAGGACGCCAATCCAAACCCGATGCCGTAAACCAACGCAGCCATGCCCGTCACACTTGTGGACAGGCCCAACACCCCACTCAGATGCGTCCCAAGGTACGCATACAGTCCGTAAAACGCGACCATGAATGCCATCACAGAGGTTAAAAGCCCCATCAGTCCGGGCAACCGCAAGACCGACAGAGGTGAAACCGCCTCGGGCCGCTCCCCGGTGCGCGGCAGGCCTTCGACAGCGCGCCACAGCAGCATACCAGTTCCTACTGCCAGTAATGCCATCACCGCAAACACCGCGCGCCAATGCAGCGCATCCGCCAAAAGCGACGACGCGGTAACCCCCAACACGAGGCTCAACGTCCAGCCGGTTAACACCTTACCCAGCGATGCGCTTTCCTCCCCCGGCTTGGAAATCACCGCCGTCAAACCGTAAGCCGCAGGCAAAGCCACACCCGCGGCCAAACCCGCCAATGCCTGCCCCACCACCAAGACCCACAGGGCTGGGGCAACAGCACTGACCGTCATCGCGACGGCCAATACCCCAAGCGCACAACACACCGAGCGCGCCAAGCCAAAGCGATCCGCACGCGGTGCCAGCGTAATCGCGCTCAGCGCTGTTGCTGCGCCATAGACCGCAGACGCCAACAACACATCTGCAGGCATGCGTCCGTCAAACGACAAGGCCACTTCCCCGGCAATCGGGCTCAGCAAAAGCGCGTTTGAACCGACGACCCCAACGGCCAGCATCAAGTACCACAGTGCAGACACGGTGTTTCCTCCAATAGATACGCGGCAAAAATATTGCATTTTATAAATTTACAAAACACCATATCGTATCACTCTAAATATTCAGAATAAGGTTCTGCACATGTCCAAAGACGCCCATGGTCTCGACGCCATCGACAGAAAGCTATTAAGTCTTTTGTCTCAGGATGCGGAACAAACCTATGCCGAGATCGGCAAACAGGTCGGCCTTTCCGCCCCGGCAGTCCACGAACGGGTCAAACGCTACAAGGCCACAGGCCGAATCAAAGCTGTCGCCGCCCAACTGGATCCATCGATGACCGGGAAAAATTTTCTGGCCTTCATCCACGTGGATTCAACCGGTTGGGCCAAATCAGACGCCATGCTGGAACTGCGCGATTTCCCCGAGGTCGAGGAAATGCACTCGGTCGCCGGTGACACCAGCATGATCCTTAAGGTCCGAATGGAAAGCACCCCCGCAATGGAGGCCCTGCTGGCCCGGATCTACAGCCTGCCCGAGGTGAAGATGACCAAAAGCTACGTGGTGCTTTCCACCGCACTCGAACGTCCGGTGCAGGCGGGGATTACCGACTCTTTCACGCCCTCCATTTGCACCGTCTCAAAATAGGCGGGAAAATCTGCAGCTGCGTTTGTCCGCTCAGAGCCCATTCTGCTTATTCAAAACACTGACCATTTGGTCGCATTCGAAAGCATTTCCGCTGCGCGTGTGCCAGCGTGAGAGTTGCCGTAAAGATTGAGCCCCGGCGACCAAATTGCAATAGATGCTACATTAGGTGCGATAGCCAAAATACCACCTCCAACACCACTTTTCCCCGGTAGGCCAACGCGAAATGCAAAGTCACCAGACCCATCGTAATGCCCACAAGTCATCATCAATGCATTCACCCGTCTAGCACGTTGGCGCGATATGACCTTTGGCGCACCTTTTAGGCCCGCTAAAGATCGCCCCGCCATCGCCAATTGATCAGTTGTCATCTCGATTGCGCATTGATGAAAATAGGTGCCCAGCGTGAGTTCCGGGTCACTATTAAGGTTGCCGTGCGACTTCAGGTAATAGGCGAGCGCCTTGTTACGTGCCCCGGTTTCTTGTTCAGATGCGGCAACTGTTTCATTAATGTAAATACTGTCTGACTCTGACATGTGCCTGATAAGCCCTAGTATTTCCGCAAGTGCCATCTTGGGTTCTCGCCCTGACAAAAGCGCATCGGTGGTCACAATTGCTCCGGCATTTACATAAGGGTTTCGAGGACGGCCCAATTCCCTTTCGAGCAAAACGACTGAATCAAAAGAATTACCCGATGGCTCTCGACCGACGCGACTCCAGAGTTGGTCCCCGACGCGTCCAAGTGCCGCGACAAGCGCAAATACTTTGGTAATGCTCTGAACGGAAAACGGTTTGGTCGCGGCACCCGCGCTGATCAACCTACCATCAGCCAAGCACACGCTGATCCCAAATTGTTGCGGATCAACACTCGCAAGTTCAGGAATATATTGCGCTGTTTTCCCCCAATCATCTTGTCGAACTATCTCTGCCGCTATGGACTTAAGTATTTCTTCCAATCTGATACCTCATAGCAAAATCATTGCCCAATACATGCTCTGATGAGCTTCCAAGCTCCCACAAATTTCGTTTATATTTAGCTAACCGAGAGTGTGAAACCAATGATTGCTTTGTCCGCTTAGCGGACCACCCCCATTTACAAATCTGCCAAGCAAAACGGGCCTCAAAACTTGAGGCCCGCTTCAATTCATTCCGCTGCGTCGCGTTTGGGCAGGACCCAATCGGGTCGAACGAAGTGGCAGGTATATCCGTTTGGCACCCGCTCCAGATAGTCCTGATGTTCAGGTTCAGCATCCCAAAAATCGCCCTCTGGCGCCAGTTCAGTCACAACCTTGCCGGGCCACAACCCACTGGCGTTCACATCCGCAATTGTATCAATCGCCACAGCCTTCTGATCTTCATCGACAAAGTAGATCGCAGATCGATACGACATCCCCAGATCATTGCCCTGCCGGTTGACTGTGGTAGGGTCGTGGATCTGGAAAAAGAACTCCAGCAACTGACGATAGCTAATCTTGGCCGGATCAAAGGTGATCTCGATCCCTTCGGCATGGGTGCCGTGATTGCGATAGGTCGCATTCGGCACGTCGCCGCCCGTGTATCCCACCCGCGTTGACAAAACTCCGGGCATCTTGCGGATCAGATCCTGCATGCCCCAAAAACATCCCCCCGCCAGTACTGCGCGCTGTTCCGTCATTATATGTCCTCCACTTGATCCAGATACGCACCGTAACCTTCGGTCTCCATCTCGTCGCGATGCACAAACCTCAAAGAGGCCGAATTGATGCAATAGCGTAATCCACCCCGGTCCTGCGGTCCATCCGTGAACACATGGCCCAGATGGCTATCGCCGTGGGCTGACCGCACCTCGACACGGATCATCCCGTGCGTGGTATCGCGCAGCTCGTTCACATGGTCATGCACCAAAGGCTTGGTAAAGCTGGGCCAGCCACAGCCGGATTCGTATTTATCGCTTGAGGCAAACAAAGGCTCACCCGATACGATATCCACATAAATACCCGGTTCCTTGTTGGCCAAAAGGGCCCCCGTGCCCGGGCGCTCGGTGCCGGATTCCTGCGTCACCCGGTATTCCTCGGGCGTCAGGGCCGCAATTGCGGCATCGGTTTTACGATATGTCATGGACATCCCCCTTATGATCTGTAGCTCAGATCACCAGATGGGGTGCCGCGCGTCAATTGCAAAGCATGTGACACCCGGCTGACAGAATGGTGATCAGCCGGGTAATCTTTGTTTCAGCCAGCCAGAACTTGGTCCAGCGCACGCGACAAGATATCAACAACGCTATCAAGCTCTGCCTCGCTCGCAATGAACGGCGGTGCCAACAGAACGTGGTCGCCATTTCGACCATCGCGCGTGCCCGGCATCGGATAGCAGATCAATCCTTCTTCAAAAGCCACTTTCTTGAACCGCTTGGCCACCGCCTTGGTCGGATCAAACGGCGTCTTGGTCTCGCGATCCGCGACAAACTCCAACCCCTGAAACAGGCCCCGGCCCCGGATATCGCCCACATTCGGATGTTGGCCAAAACGTGACAGCAATTGCTGATGCAAATACGCCCCACGCGCCTGCACTTGCGCGATCAGGTCATTATCCAGCATCTCACTCACCACCGCCAGTCCGGCCGCTGCCGCCACTGGGTGGCCAATGTAGGTATGCCCGTGCTGAAAGAAGCCGGTTCCACCCGCAATGGTGTTATAAATCGCACCCGAACACAGCATCGCGCCAATCGGCTGATAACCCGCGCCCAATCCCTTGGCGATGCACAGGATATCCGGTCGTACATTGTCGGCGTTGCAGGCAAACAGATGCCCGGTTCGGCCCATGCCGCACATGACCTCGTCCAAAATCAGCAGCACGCCGTATTTGTCACAAATCTCGCGGATGCGGGTGAAATACCCCTCAACCGGGGGCACCGCACCCAATGTGGCTCCCACAACCGGCTCAGCCATGAACGCCATGACCGTATCAGGCCCCAGCCGCAGGATTTCATCCTCCAACGCCTGTGCCGCACGCTGACCGTAATCATATAGGCTCTCGCCCTCTTGGCGCTCGGCATATTCATAACAGGGATCAACATGACTTACGTCAATCAACAACGGAGAAAACTGCTGCCTGCGCCATTCATTGCCACCTGCAGCCAAGGCACCTAGCGTATTGCCGTGATAGCTCTGGCGACGGGCAATCAAATGCCGGCGTTCTGGCTCGCCCCGCTCCGTGAAATACTGCCGCGCCAGTTTGATCGCCGCCTCGGTCGCCTCGGACCCGCCCGAGACAAAGTAAACACGGTCGATGCCCTCGGGAGCATTCGCGATCAGCAGATCGGCCAGCTGTTCCGCCGGATCAGAGGTAAAGAACCCGGTATGGGCAAAGGCCAGTTGATCCACCTGATCCTTGATCGCCTGCTTGACGCGTTCATTGGAATGCCCAAGGCACGACACTGCCGCCCCACCTGAACCATCAAAATACCGTTTGCCGCTCTGATCAATCAAAAAGCACCCGTCCCCGGCAACCGCCATCGGCGGCTGCACGTGACAATGACGTGGAAATACATGGCTCATGCTGCAATCCTTTTTAAGCTATTCATCAAATGGGTAACCGACTGCGCGTTATCCGCAAACAGTCCGTCGTCATTATCATCCAGATTATTTTCGAACCCGACCCGCAGGTTGCCGCCTTTACGCGCCGCTTCAATCAGGCACGCATGCTCATGCAGCCCAAAGGCGCAGACCATCCAGGGCGCGCTTGCTTCATGACCCGCAAGATGTGCGTTCAGGTCTTCAGGCACTGCCGCCACCCGCGGCGTGTATTTACCCAGAACAAAGATCACGCTCGTCTGATCCGTCCGCACGATGCCCTCCGCTTGCCACTGTCGCAGCAGTTCAGCATCTCTCGGGTCATAAAGGATATGCTGCACTTCGGTGCCATTCTCGGCCATCGTGCCATAGACCGCATCCGCCAATTCAGGCGACCGCGCCATCTCACGCACCGACACGCTGGCCCAGCCCGGTTTCACGTCACGTAGGCATTGCAACTGCTGCGCCACATCAAACCGCCCACCGGATTCGGTGGTAATCTGCAACCGCATCTCCGGCACGACCTGCGCCAAGGCATCCAGTGTTTCACGATACCGCCCCGCATCCAGCGAATGCAGGCCCTCGTCATCGCGCACATGTAGATGCAGCCCATCAGCCCCCGCCTCAAAGCAGGCGCTTGCTGTCGATAGAATATCATCCATGGTCACGGGCAAGGCCGGGTGGTCCGCCTTGCCGCGCCGTGCCCCGTTGGGGGCGACCATTACAAATGGTTGCTTCATGCTCATGGTTTCATCCGACTCCCATCCGGGTCAAACAGCGGGCCAATGGTGATTGTCGCATCAAACATTTGCCGCGCGATATCCAACTGCACCCGTGCACCATCAGCGACCTGTGTTTTCACATGGCCCAGCGCCACGGGCTTTCCGATCCGGTAGCCAAAGGCACAAGTACTGGTTTGGCCGATAATCTCGCCATCCAGATAGATCGGCTCATGCCCCAACGGCATGGCACTCTCATCGTCCAGCGTGAGCGACACAACATTCGGCTGCGCGCCATTGGCCAGCCGCTCCTGCAGCGCCTCGTATCCGATGAACCCGCCTGACTTGCGTGTTGCAAACAGCAACCCGGCCTCAACCGGTGTATTGTCACCATCCAGCTCGTGCCCCATCGCGCAGAAACCCTTTTCAACCCGCATCGAGGTCTGTGCAAACATCCCGGCTGGCTTCGCGCCTGCCGCCGTCAGTGCCGCATAGACCGCATTAGCGTTCTCAGCCTTCATGGTGATTTCCCAACCGGCTTCACCGACATAAGACATCCGAACAGCCCGTACATGCTTGCCCGCGATATGTGCCGGGCCGACCTTGAAGTAACCCAACTCATTCAACTCGGGCGCGCCCACTTCGGAGATAATCCGCGAGCTCTCTGGCCCCATCAGCCCCAGCACGGCGTAGTCTTCGGTGCTGTCTGTCAGCATGACATCAAACCCTTCCGAGTGGCGACGGAACCATGCCAGATCGCGTTTGATCGCAGCGGTGCCGACAAACAGCCGGTAGTGATCCTCGGCAATCCGGTGCGCGGTGATGTCCGATTCAAACGTACTGCGCTCATTCAGTACCGAGGTATAGATCGCGCTGCCCGGTTTGCGGCCCATATAGCCCGCGCAGGTTTTGAGCATAAACGCCTCAGCATCCGGACCAGAGACCTCGATCTTGCCAAAGGGCGAGGCATCAAAGATCGCAGCCCCTTCATGCGCCGCCTTCACCTCGGCCGCGACATTCTCAAACCAGTCCGGGCGCTCGAACGTCATCCGCGGCTCTGTTGTCTTGCCAAAATACAACGGACGCTCCCAACCGTAGAACTGCCCCATATGCGCACCAGCTGCTTTGTATTCGTCTTCCAGCGGCAGGGCACGCAGGTTCCGGGCGGTTGAGAGCTGTTTGCCCGGATAAGCAATATCATAATGCGTGCCCAATATCTCAGGCGCCCGCGCCATCAGATGCTCAAGCGAGTTATAAATCGGTGCAAACCGTTTTGCATCAGCTTCAGCCAAATCATAGGCCGTGTGCCCATGCACAATGCAATGCGCCAGGTTCATCCCCGCACCGCCACCAGAAGCCAGACCAACCGAATTCAGACCACAGCCCAGGAACAAGCCACGCGTCTCGGCGGTCTCGCCCAGCATGAAAGTCCCATCAGGAGTAAAGCTCTCTGGTCCATTCAACAGCATCTTCACCTCAGCCGTCTCCAGCGCTGGCAAACGGTTTAGGGCCAGCTCCATCATCGGCTCAAAGTGATCCCAGTCTTCCGGCAACAGGCCAAATTCAAATGTCTCGTCCAGAACACCCGGCTTGATCGGCTTACCCATCGGCTCAAAGCATCCAACCAGTAACCCGCCACTGTCATCGCGAATATAAAGATGGCTATCATGGTCGCTCAGCGTCGGCGTATTGCCTACGATGCCATCAATCGGCTTGGTCAGCAGATAGAAATGCTCGCACGCTAGCGCCGGCACTTCGGCCCCCGCCATGGCTCCGGTCTCGCGCGACCACAGGCCAGTACAAAGCGCGATCGCATCACACATCACCGTACCTTGCGTTGTCTCAACCCCGGTGATCCGGCCATTCTCGGTCAAAATCCCGGTGACACCGGTGTTTTCAAAAATCTTCGCGCCCATGCCCTTGGCCGATTTGACCAAAGCCGCACAAACATCGCTGGGCGACACCCGCCCATCATCGGGTGACCACACCGCCCCCAGCACGTCATCGGCATTCATCAGCGGCCAACGTTCCTTGGCCTCTCCAGCCGAAACCGAGTACGCCTCAATCCCATAAGCATGCGCCAGCGCCTCTTGGCGTTTCACATGTGTCATCCGGTCCGGCGTTGTCGCAATCGACAAAGACCCCTTCTGGATCCACCCAACAGATTGTCCGGTCTCTTCCTCTAACTGTGAGTAGAGATCGACCGAATACTGGATCATCCGCGTCAGATTGTGCGAATGCCGCAGCGCCCGCACCTGCGCCGCCGAATGCCACGTCGTTCCCGACGTCAGCTTATTACGCTCCAGCAAAATCGCATCACCCACGCCCATCTTGGCAAGGTGGTACAGGGTCGAGCACCCCATAATGCCCCCCCCGATCACCACGACCGAGGCATGTGACGGCAAAACAGTTCCCATTGGGTTTCTCCAAACACCTGACGTTGCGGCACTTTCCGCATTGATTCGAAAAATTACACAGCATTCGGCTTTTTGTAAAAAATATCATATGTTATTATTTCAAGGCCGAATCCGGGGAATCTCATGGATCCAACGTTAAAATCGAAAATTATTTCGCAGTTGAAAGAAGACTTTCCAAATTATCCTCCACGCATTCAGCGGGTGGCAAAATACATACTGGATAATCAATCCGACTTTGGATTGGACCCGGTGCGCGTCACCGCGGCCAAGGCAGATGTCAGCACTTATACCCTTGTGCGGGCTGCAAAATCTCTTGGCTTCCACGGTTTTGACGACCTGCGCGCCCCGTTTCGGCACGCCCTAGTCGCCACTACGGCTTATGAAGAACGTCCCGAATGGCTTGAGACACAGCAATCAGAGGGCATTTTGGGTCCAATTCAGGCCCAAAGCGCACTCAACACGTTATCTATCGTCCAGCATTCCCTGCAGCGCCTTGACCCTAAGGAAGTGGAGCGCGCAGTTGAAACCATGCTGGAGGCCAGAAACGTCTACATCACTGCCGTGCGCGCCAGCTATAGTCTGGCGTATTATTTCCATTACGTCGGGCGGATGGCCCTGCCCAGCCTGCAGCTGATTCCCCGACACATGAATAGCGCTCTGGATGAGCTAACTCTTGCCGGACCGCGTGATGTGATGATTGCGATCACAATTTCCCCCTATTCAAGAGAAACGATTGAGGCCTGCAAGTTTGCCCAATCACGCGGTGTAAAGCTGATTTTCCTCACTGATTCCGACCTGATTTCACCCGATCTAAACCCCGAACATGTCTTTTCTGCATCCACAGTCAGCACCCATCATTTCGCTTGTTTTACTGGGCTTATGGGCATCTCTGAGAGCCTGCTGGCGGCACTGGTTTCCATGGGCGGCGCCCCTGCCCGCGCGCGAATCAAATCATACGAAGAACTGCGCGCTGCGAACTCCGCTTACTGGGTTCGGCAAAAAAAACGTTAGTTTTTCGTGACATTGTGATCGGTATAGGGAAACTTCAACTATTCGTGACGCGCAAGCGTCCGTAGAATTTTTAGGGAGATAACTCATGAAACACACGAATCTGACCCTCGCTGCAGCTGCTGCACTGACAATGGGTCTGGGAAATGCCGCAAGCGCGGCCGATCAGCAGTTCATCACGATCGGCACCGGCGGCGTGACCGGCGTGTATTACCCAACAGGTGGCGCAATCTGCCGTCTGGTCAACAAAGGTCGCAAAGACCACGGCATTCGCTGCTCGGTCGAATCCACTGGCGGTTCAGTCTACAACATCCGCACCATCCGTCAGGGTGAGCTGGACTTTGGTGTTGCCCAATCCGACGTTCAGGCCGCTGGTCTGGCCGGTACAGGCTCATTCGCTGACGATGGCGCCTTCTCAGAGCTGCGCGCTCTGTTCTCGGTACACCCAGAGCCGATGCACCTGATGGCGCGCGTTGATTCAGGCATCAACACCGTCGAAGATCTGAAAGGCAAAAAAGTAAACATTGCCAACCCAGGTTCAGGTACACGCGTTCTGGCCGAAACCCTGATGGAATACAGCGGTCTGACCAAAGATGACTTCTCTCTGGCAGCAGAGCTGAAATCATCCGAGCAATCCGCAGCTCTGTGTGATGGCAAAATCGACGCCACAATCTGGGCCGCTGGCCTGCCAAACGGTTCCAGCCAAGAAGCCACGTCTTCATGTGATGTGAAAATCATCCCACTGGAAGGTGAAGGCATCGACAAACTGCTGGCAGACATCCCTGCCTACGCAGCCGCAACCATCCCAGGTGGCATGTACCCTGGCAACGCTGACGACATCCCAAGCTGGGGTCCAAAGGCCACATTCGTAACCTCGGCCAACGTGTCAGACGAAGTTGCTTATGCGGTAGTTTCTGCAGTCTTCGATAACTTTGATGACTTCAAAAAACTGCACCCTGCCTTTGGTCGTCTGGTTGAATCAGAAATGATCGCCGACGGTCTGACAGCTGAACTGCACCCAGGTGCGGTTAAGTACTACAAAGAAAAAGGCTGGATGGAATAATCCAGCTGGTTTGAATATCACCTCCGGCACCACGTGCCGGAGGTTTTTTGTTTAAAGTACTAAAATTTCCTTCGGGAGGGGACAGAATGGCCGATAACACAACAAACGTGGCCGATGACAATGAGCTAGAGGACTTCGTCGCGGATTCCGATACAGGCGGACGCGCACCGAAAGACGCCTTTGGCCGTAACGCGCTATGGTACATTCCGCTGTTTTGGTCGCTGTACCAGCTGTGGATCGCATCACCACTACCATTCATTCTGAAAATCGGGGTTTGGAACGATACGCAAACGCGTGCGATTCACCTTGGTTTTGCCGTTCTTCTGGCGTTCATCGCCTTCCCTGCTCTCAAATCCAGCCCGCGCAACAAAATCCCGATTCTGACTTGGGTTGTCGCATTGATCGCTGCTGCGGCTGCCTCTTATCAATGGTATAACTATGCGGGCGTTTCAGCGCGTACAGGTGCACCAAACCAAATGGACCTTGTGGTCGCTGTCGCCGGGATCATCCTGCTGCTCGAGGCCGCGCGCCGCTCGCTGGGCTTCCCGCTGATGGGTGTGGCCCTGTTCTTCCTCTCTTACGTCTTCTTCGGCTCATCTTCCTTCTTGCCCGAAGTGGTACAATGGAAAGGCGCCTCAATCGAGAAAGCCATGAGCCACATGTGGCTGACCACCGAGGGCGTCTTTGGCGTTGCTCTGGGCGTGTCGTCCGGCTTTGTTTTCCTGTTCGTTCTGTTTGGTGCCCTGCTTAACCAAGCGGGTGCTGGCAACTACTTCCTTAAACTTGCCTTTGCGGCTCTTGGTCACCTGCGCGGTGGTCCGGCCAAAGCTGCTGTGATTGCCTCTGCGGCAACTGGCCTGATCTCTGGATCGTCCATTGCCAACGTTGTCACCACCGGCACATTCACCATTCCGCTGATGAAAAAGGTAGGCTTTTCACCAGAAAAAGCTGGTGCGGTCGAGGTATCATCCTCGATCAACGGGGTCCTGACACCACCTGTGATGGGGGCTGTGGCCTTCCTGATGACCGAATATGTCGGCATTTCATACGTTGAAGTGGTGAAAACCGCGATCATCCCAGCCGCGATTTCCTATGTCGCACTGGTCTACATTGTGCACCTCGAAGCACTGAAGATGAAGATGCCCGGCACCAGCCGCATGCATCCCGTCAAGTTCATGCTTGGCGCGATCTTGATCATCGCCGTATCGATCATCATCGCTGGCGGCACACTTTGGCTCTGTGGCCAAATCGTCACCATCCTCAGCTCCACATTAGGTGGCGCATCCATGCCTGCCATTCTTGCGATTATCGCAGTGTCCTATATCGCGGCTGTACGTTTTGCCGCCAAAGCCCCGGATCTGGATATGAGCATTGAATCGATGCAGAATCTGCCACCCACAAGGGAAATCTTCAAGACCGGTATCCACTATCTGATGCCGATCCTGCTGCTGATGTACCTGCTGATGGTTGAACGCAAATCACCCGGTCTTTCGGCCTTCTGGTCAACCGTGTTCATGCTGGTCATTCTGGCCACGCAAAACCCGCTCAAAGCGTTCTTCCGCAATCAAACCAACATCGGCGCACACCTGCGTGCTGGTTGGAATGACATCACCGAAGGCCTGATCATCGGTGCCCGCAACATGATCGGCCTTGCCGCCGCCATGGGTGTCGCCGGGATCATCGTTGGTGCGGTGACGCTGACCGGTATTGGTCAGGTCATGGCCGAATTCGTTGAGTTCCTCTCTGGTGGTAACCTGCTGGCGATGCTGTTCTTCGTTGCGATCATCTCGATCATCCTCGGGATGGGCCTGCCAACCACAGCCAACTATATCGTTGTCAGCTCGCTGATGGCCGGTGTGGTGGTTGAGCTGGGCGCGCAAAACGGCCTGATCGTGCCGCTGGTCGCGGTTCACATGTTCGTCTTCTATTTTGGGATCATGGCAGATGTGACGCCGCCGGTGGGGCTTGCCTCCTTTGCGGCGGCTGCGATCTCCAAAGGCGACCCGCTTAAAACTGGGTTCCAGGCGTTCTTCTACTCGATCAGAACCGCGCTGCTGCCGTTCCTGTTCATCTTCAACACCGACTTGTTGTTGATCGATGTCGGGCCCTACCAAGCGGTCTTCGTCTTCGTCATCGCGCTGATCGCCATGCTGCTCTTTGCCGCCGGGACCATGAATTACTTCATGACCAATTCCCGTCTGTGGGAAAGTGCCGCCTTGTTACTGGCCGCGTTCACGCTGTTCCAACCCGGTTATTTCCTCAACCGGATTGCGCCAGAGTTTGAAACACGCCCGGCGGCAGAACTCTACACCATGGCTGAAGGGGCCGCTGCAAATACATCCCTTCGGGTGCGGCTGGCCGGCGAAAATATCAATGGCGATCCCGTTGATGCGCGCTACCTGCTGCCACTGGGCGAGGCTGGCGCAGACGGTCAGACCCGTCTGCTCAATGGTGCAGGCATTGAATTCCGCGATGAAGACGGCACCCTGTTCGTTGACAATCTGGAATTTGGCGGACCATCTGAACAGTTGAAAATCGACTTTGATTGGGAGTTGATGGAGCTTGAAGTTGCAGCCGACCGGATGCCAAAGGAACTCTTCTACCTTCCGGCTTTCTTACTGATCGGTCTGGTGACCATGTTGCAGCTGGGTCGCAAACGCAAAGAAGAAGCCGAGGAGGCAATGGCATGACCCAACATATCCTATGCGCGGTCGATTTGACCCACCCTAAATCCGAGGGCGCCATTCTGCGCAAAGCCGCAGATCTGGCCGGGTTCTATGGTGCAACACTCAGCGTGGTAACGGTCATCCCTGATTATGGGATGTCCATCGTCGGCAGCTTTTTTGAGGAAGGAACGCTCAAAAAAGCAACCGAAGCCACCAACCAGCAACTGCATGACTTCGTCGCCGAGACCATTCCCGGCATTGAGGATGTGCAGCACATCATAGAAATCGGCACGGTCTACGAACAGGTGCTCGACGCTATCGAACGCTCCAACGCCGATCTGGTGGTGATGGGCGCGCAAAAACCCACCTTGGCAGATCGAGTGCAAGGGCCAAACTCCGCCCGAGTGGCCCGCCACGCCAAAACTTCAGTCCTGATCGTGCGCACCTAAAAACATCTATCGCTTAAAAACAGCGCCCATCCCGTCCCTGGAGTGGGCGTTTTCTATTTGGCTCAAATCACCCCAGCGACATTTTGTAACCTGTGCGCAGGTTAGTATCAGCCCTACAACTTAAACATGCTCAGGCAACGCGCGCCATATTCATACCGACACGATTCATCAGTCCCCACATTTGAGGCTGGCGACGTGTTCACCGTGATGGACGCACACTGTGCCTTGTGTGCCCGTGGGGCCCGCTGGATTGCCCGCAACGACACCGCGCAAGAATTCCGTATCCTTCCAATCCAATCTCCGGCAGGTCGCGCCCTGCTACACCATTACGGACTGGACCCGAACGACCCCACGACCTGGCTCTACGTCGAGCATGGTCAAGCCTATACTTCCCTCGACGCCCTCGCCCGCGTCGGCACCCGGCTGGGTGGGGTTTGGCAAGCTCTACGCCTCTTCCACCTCCTGCCCAAAGCCATTCAAAACCCGCTCTATCGCACCGTTGCCCGTAATCGCTATCGCCTGTTTGGCAGCACCGACCTATGCAACCTGCCCGACCCCGATGTCCGTAACAGGTTAATCCCATGAAGATCCTCATCCTTGGCGGTTACGGCGTTTTTGGCGGGCGTTTAGCTGAACTTCTGTCAGATCTCCCCCAACTGGAACTGCTGATTTGTGGCCGCAATCTCGACCGCGCCATAGCCTTCTGTAACGCCTATCATGGTCAGCCACAGGTGCGCCCCCTCGCTCTGGATCGGGCACAGATCCATACCTGCCTGACCACAGAACAACCTGATCTGGTGGTCGACGCCTCCGGCCCGTTTCAACATTACGGCGATGATCCCTATCAGGTGGTCAAAGCCTGCATTGATGCTCGCATCAATTATCTCGATTTCGCCGACGCCGCCGACTTCGTCTTTGGCGTCACCCAGTTTGACCAATCCGCCCGGGACGCTGGGATTTTTATTTTATCCGGTGTCAGTAGCTTCCCGGTTCTGACTGCCGCCGTCCTGCGCGAGATGTCCAAAACCATGGACCTCACTTCAGTCGAAGGCGGTATCGCGCCCTCGCCCTACGCTGGCATCGGTCTCAACGTGATGCGCGCCGTTGTTGGCTATGCGGGCAGCCCGGTGAAATTAACCCGCGGTGGCAAACAAACAACCGCCAGCGGGCTAGCCGAAAGCCGACGACACACCATCGCAGTGCCCGGACGGTTGCCACTCAAAAACATCCACTTCTCGCTGGTGGACGTGCCTGATCTGCAGGTCATCCCGCCTGAACATGATACCTTACAAGACATCTGGATGGGCGCCGGGCCGGTGCCCGAAATCCTGCACCGTGCTCTGAACCTATTGGCCAAAGCGCGCGCGGCCTTGCACCTGCCAGCCCTGACGCCACTGTCGGGCCTGTTTTACAAAGTTCTGAACATGATGAAGTTTGGCGAACACCGGGGTGGTATGTATGTGCAGGCCACGGGTAAGCGCGAAGGGCAAGACCTTACCCAGACATGGCACCTTTTGGCCGAAGGCAATGATGGCCCCTATATTCCCTCCATGGCGATCGAGGCACTCATCCGCAAACTCTTGAACAAAGACACCCCCGCCCCCGGCGCCCGGACCGCGACGCGAACCTTAGAGCTATCCGACTACGATCAGCTGTTTGAAAACCGCACCATCTTTACCGGTTTCCGCTTAACTCCACCCCTCAATGCTTCACTCTATCGGCACATTTTAGGTTCGGCGTTTGAAAGCCTGCCTACGCCAGTTCAACAGTTGCATGACAGCGCCAACAAACGCGTTTGGAGCGGTCAGGCAGAGGTGCGTCGTGGTAAAGGATTTCTGGCCAATCTCGTCGCCCGCGCGATCGGCTTTCCGCCGGCGGCCGCTTCTGTCCCGGTCAGCGTCACGCTTGACCCTCAAACCGGTCAAGAGCACTGGACCCGAAACTTTGGCGGCCAGACCTTTTCATCGCAGCAAATGGTGGGTACCGGACGCAGTCAACATCTTCTGGTTGAACGCTTTGGCCCGATCAGCGTGGCCTTGGCACTGGTTGTAGAGGAGGACAGGATGTATTTAATCCCACGCCATTGGTCCTGCCTTGGCTTACCGTTACCCCGTACCTTACTGCCCAAAGGTCAAACCTTTGAAACCTTCGACGGGGACCAGTTTTGCTTCAACGTCACAATCGCAGCCCCGCTCATCGGGTTGATCGTTGCGTACAAGGGAACACTGCAACCCGCAGATTAGGCCCACATTGAGCCACTGATCCGCCTGCTTCATCTGGCAATAAATATCCCCGCCAGAGCAACCCCGAGACGAAGGCCGAAGACGAGACAACCTGCGCGCCGCAGGCGCACATTTGGGTTATCCGTCTCTAAACTGGTCGACCGGCTCAAAGTCCCGATATTCTCCCCATCGGTTTGTGTACATAACTAAGGGTCAAAACGTACAGGCTGTACACAAATCACAAAAGAAAAAGGCCGCTGATGCGGCCTTTTTGTAGAGTATTTCGTGAGTGGTTTAGCCGAACACTTTAGACAATGCATTGTCCGTTGCGGTGACAATCTCGTCGATATCGCTTTTAGTCGCGATCAGCGCAGGGCTATAGGCCAGCATGTTGTTGAAGCCCGGGATCGCTCGGTTTGAGGCGCCAATAATCACACCGTTTGCGTTACAATCCCCTGCAGTGGCCTGAACCAGCTTTTCGTCAACCGGCTCTTTGGTGCTGCGATCTGCGACCAATTCAACACCCAAGAACAAGCCCTTGCCGCGCACATCTCCGATAACTTTATGCTTATCTTGCAACGCTTTAAGTTGGTCCAACATGTAGTCACCCATCTTAACGGTGTTGTCCAACAGGCCCTCTTCTTCAATAATGGCCATGTTTTCAATCGCCGCCGCCGGACCTGCAGTACATCCACCAAAGGTGGAAATATCGCGGAAGTAGTTCATCGGATCGGTCGCGTCATCTTTGAACATGTCAAAGACTTTTTCGTTAGTTACACAGCAAGCAATCGCCGCGTAACCCGAAGCCACGCCTTTGGCCATGGTCACAAAATCAGGCTCAATGCCATAGTGCTGATAACCAAACCAAGTCCCTGTCCGGCCAACGCCACAGACAACTTCGTCAATGTGCAGCAAGATATCGTACTTCTTGCAGATTTCCTGCACACGTGGCCAGTAACCTTCTGGTGGCACAATTACACCACCACCTGCGGTCACCGGCTCAAGGCACAATGCACCAACGGTATCCGGACCTTCAGCCAAGATAACCTCTTCAATCGCATTGGCAGCTGCGATGCCGTACTCTTCGCCGGTCAGATCCCACTGTGCGCGATATTCAAGACAATGCGGCACACGGATGAAACCTGGGGTAAACGGACCGTACTGTGCCCCACGCTCGTCCTGACCACCAGCAGACAGCGTGGTGATGGTTGTTCCGTGGTAGTCGCGGTCACGATACAGGATCTTGTGCTTTTTGCCGCCATAACGCTTGTGCGCAATCTGGCGAACCATTTTAAAGGCTTTCTCGTTCGCTTCTGATCCTGAGTTTGTGTAGTATACACGGCTCATGCCAGGCATCTTGTCGATCAGTTGCTCAGCAAAAATAGCACCAGGGATGCTACCAGCAGTGTTTGCGAAATATGGCAGCTTGATCAGCTGGTCCCGCACGGCATTAGCGATCCGCTCACGGCCATAACCAACGTTAACGGTCCAAACACCGCCAGAAACCGCATCGATATGCTCTTTGCCCTTTTGGTCCCAGACGCGCATACCACGGCCTTCAACGATGATTCGGGGGTCAGCGGTTTCAAAAGGTTTATGCTGGATCAGGTGGTGCCAGACGTGGGCACGGTCAGCTTCCACAACCTTGCTGATATCATTATCAAAAATCTTGCCGTCCATAGCAGTGCTCCATCAGATGATGCCGGGCGTTTTCAGTCGAGTGAAAATGTGCCGGAAAAGGATCTTGTATTCATACCATATCAGCCTGAGATACGCAGAGTCTGATAGGGCCAAACCTTTCCCAGATATAAGGCCAGTATAGCAATCGACAAAAGCATTCCCGACAGTTTCACGTTATTCCCCGTCAGGCCCGCTCATCCTTTGGCGACCCCATGACCACGTAAGACGTGATCGAGCTGACTTGCGGCAGCGTCCCGACCACATCCGTGTGAAAGGACTTATACGCTGCCAAATCCGCCACTTCGATGCGCAGCAGATATTCAACCGCGCCGGTGGTGTTGTGACATTCGACCACTTCAGGTGCGACCGCCATCGCGCGTTCAAACGCCTGCTGGCTGGCTTTGGTGTGTGAGTTGAGCCCTACAGTTGCATAAGCAACGAACCCCACCCCCAATTTGGGACGGTCCAGAATTGCGCGATATCCAATAATGACACCACGTCGTTCAAGATCCTGCACCCGGCGCAAACAAGCCGAGGGCGACAGGTTGATTCGATCTGCCAGTTCAAGATTGCTGATCCGGCCGTTTCGGGACAGTTCACGCAATATATGATCGTCAATATGATCCATTAACATTTTATGTTGCAATTTTTCACGACCTACAACAAATATTCGCAATTCAAATGCGCAAACCACATCATAAATTGCACGTATGACAATTGAACTTTACTCCGCCCTCTTTACCTTTGCTTTGGTCACGGTCATCACGCCGGGGCCTAATAACCTGATGCTCATGGCCTCGGGCGCCAACTTTGGCTTTCGGCGTACTGTGCCGCATATGCTCGGTATTGGCCTCGGCATGCCAACGATGGTGGTGCTCGTCGGGATTGGGATCATGCAGATCTTTGATCTCTGGCCTGTTAGCTATACCGTTCTGAAGGTCGCCAGCGTTGCTTATCTGCTTTATTTAGCATGGAAAATTGCAAATTCAGCAGCACCCAAAAACACCGAGACCGAGGGCAAACCGCTCACTTTTTTGCAATCAGCGGCCTTTCAATGGGTTAATCCCAAGGCTTGGACCATGGCGTTATCAGCGATTACTCTATACGCCACAAGCCGCGATCTGACAGCCGTGCTTTGGGTCGCAGGAACTTATGTTATGGTCTCCTGTATCAGCACCACCAGCTGGACCGTACTGGGCCAGCAATTGCGGCGCATATTAAAAAATGAGACCCGTCTGAAAATCTTTAACATCACCATGGCGCTGTTGCTGGTGGCCACATTGATCCCCGTACTCTGGCCGAAAAACTGATACTCCCTGTTTTCATCACAGGCTTTCATAGATAAGTCATCCCCCAGTTCAATTGGGGTCCTTCAATGGCATTAACATTCATTCATACTGCCGAAGTGCATTGCGCCACATTTAATGCACTGCGCGATCAGATTTCGCCGGACACCGAAGTCTTGCATATCGTAAGGCCTGATTGGCTTGCGCGCGCGCAAACTGGTATTGCCGCTGAACTTGCGCAAGAGATCACTGAAGAGATACGCCTGATCGAAGGCGTAGTAATTTGTACCTGCACAACGATCGGAACCGCCGCAGAAGAAGCCGGCGCCATCCGTGTGGACTGGCCGATGATGCAAGCTGCTGCCGCTACGGGTGGTCCAATCTTGTTTGCCTTCTGTCTCGACAGCACCTATCAGCCCAGCCTTGCGTTGCTGGACAAAGCCCTAGAAGAGGCAGGCTCTCCGACTAAAGTTCATACTATGTCACTTGGTCAGTATTGGCCGCTGTTCGAGGCAGGGCAGGTCGATGCCTTTGCCGCCGTCATTGCCAGCGAAATACGCGGAATGGTCGAATTCAAACGTGAGATGGCCTGCGTGGTTTTGGCGCAAGCTTCTATGGCCGTGACCGTATCTTTGCTTTCAGACCTATCAATTCCGGTATTCAGCTCGCCCGAGTTCGCATTTCGTGCAGGATTAGCCGCGATGTGATTGCAAATTGCCCGCGATAACGCCATATATCGCAACGACAATTGTGGAGCATAGAATGACCAATTATCTCGACTTTGAAAAACCATTGGCCGAAATCGAAGGCAAAGCCGAAGAGTTGCGGGCCATGGCGCGTGCCAACGACGAGATGAACGTTGAGGATGAAGCCGGCGCGCTGGATAAAAAAGCCGCCGATATGCTGCGCGATCTATACAAGAACCTGACGCCCTGGCGCAAATGTCAGGTCGCACGCCACCCCGAACGGCCGCATTGCCGCGACTACATCGAGGCATTGTTTACCGAATACACACCGCTGGCTGGTGATCGTAACTTTGCTGACGATCTGGCAATCATGGGTGGGTTGGCGCGTTTCAATGACACGCCCGTTGTTGTGATCGGTCACGAAAAGGGCAAAGACACACAGTCACGTATTGAGCATAACTTTGGCATGGCCCGCCCCGAGGGTTACCGCAAAGCCATCCGACTGATGGAAATGGCCGGGCGCTTTGGCCTTCCTGTGATCACCTTGGTCGACACCCCCGGCGCCTATCCCGGCAAAGGCGCTGAAGAACGCGGCCAATCCGAAGCGATTGCCCGTTCAACCGAGAAATGCCTGCAAATCGGCGTACCACTTGTCAGCGTGATCATCGGCGAAGGTGGATCCGGCGGCGCGGTGGCCTTTGCCTCGTCCAACCGTTTGGCGATGCTGGAACATTCAGTTTATTCAGTCATTTCCCCCGAAGGCTGTGCCTCGATCTTATGGAAAGACGCCGAAAAAATGCGCGAAGCGGCCGAAGCGCTGCGCCTCACAGCACAGGACCTGACCCGCCTTGGCATCGCAGATGAGATCATTTCTGAGCCAATGGGTGGCGCACATCGCGACGCCAGCACCACGATCAACGCCGTTGGCGAAGCCATTGCCAAGATGCTTGATGGCCTGTCTAGTCAATCCCCTGATGAGCTGATCCAAGATCGCCGTCAGAAGTTCCTGAACATGGGTTCCAAAGGGTTGGCCGCCTGACCCCAGCCGATGCTCAAGCGGTCACGACTAAGATCATCATCTCGGGCAAATACTGAGCGAAGTATAATAAGAAAGGGCCGGTCCATTGGACCGGCCCTTCAATTTTGAGATCTAGATGCAGCTTAGTTAGACGCAGCAACCAGTTTGTCGTTATGCTCTTTCAGTGAGTCTGAAATAACAGCATACCACTCGCCAGATTCACGCATCTCGTTCAAACCACGGTTCAACATGGCAATGTACTGACGGCCATATGGGTTAGACTTGTGTGTAACAAAGCGCAGGCTTGAGAATGTGTTCACAAATGGATTCTCAACGATATCTTGTTGCGTCAGACCCATTTCGCTGAATACGTCTGCTGCTTTTTGCACCTCAAAAGAAGCGATATCTGCAGTACCATTCAAAACCGCATCCATGCACTCAGGACCGGTCACTGGGCGGATCATTTCAATCGCAGGAGCGACCAAGCCTTGCTCTTCAAGGTCATGAGTGAACCAGCTGTCCATACGGCAGATCGTTGCCCCTTGGAAATCTTTGAAGGAGCTTGCTGTTGCGTATTCGCTGTCTGGCAGCGTGTAGAAACCGATCACAGCGTCATAAACACTGACAGAACCGTCCAAAGTGTTACAGCGCAGTGCTGTATTCTCTGACCATTCGTAAGATTTGTTGCTGCAGTCAGGAATGTACCAAGCCATCGAGATGTCGAACGCGCCCAGTGGCAACAATGTTTCCAGGTGCGAACCCCAGTCATCTACGAAGCTGACAGAGTAATCACGCTGGTTGCCACCACGGTTCAATGCGGTTGTCGCCAAACGAACGATGAAACCACCACCATTCAAATCTTCAGTTGTGAACGGCGCCCAGTTACCACCAGTGACCAGCTTGATCGGGGGTTCATAGACGTTTGAGACGCGGTTCTTCGCAGCGCGATCTTCTTGCTCAGCGATCAATTCTTGCGCTGTCTGACCGTTTGCCAGGCTACCATCTTCACAAGGCAGGGCCAGAACAAGACCAGGCGCCAATTGACCGGGATTGTCAATTGTGTTTCGGTTCGCGTTAAAGATTGGCTGATAGTTGGATGTGCCATATGCCGTGATCGAGATCGTCGCCAAGGTATCACCATCGGCCACAGTATAATTAGAACATGCTTCTTGCGCGCTCGCAGCTCCGGCTGCCATCATAGCCACACCGGCAAATGCGGTAAGTGTGATATTTTTCAAGTCAAACATAGTAGTCCTCCAGATATTCCAAATTCATGCCCATTTTGGGCGTTAACCATTTTCCATTTGATAACGCAGTGCGGTCGAGATGATTTCGCGCCATTCGCCAGATTGCTGCATGATTTCCAAGCCTTCGTTCAATGTTTCCAGCAGCGCTTCACCATCAGGGTTGTCGACATGCGTCATAACATTGAGCGACTTGATCGCTGCAAGGTTGGGGTTTTCAATCAGTTCGAAATCGTACCCAAGACGGGCAATTGCCTCCACTGCGAGATGCGCTTCGATTGCAACTACATCGGCTGTGCCTGCCATCACGGCATCGAAACACTCATCCGGGGTATCCGGACGCATCAGTGTAATTGCTGGCTCGTACAGTCCGACAGCATCCATATGGCTGAGAGACCAGCCTTCCGGGCGACAGATTGTTGTGCCTGCAAATTCAACATAGCTTTGTGCTTCCTCATAGCCGGAACCGTCACGTGCAAAGAACGTGTCTACAACTTCGTAGAATGGATTAGAGAAGTTGTAAGCTTCGCACCGGTCTCGATCACTTTCGGAGAGCGCAGCTAATTCTTCGCAATTTGGCCGCGACCATGGAAAGGTTGCATCGAATGCCAGAGTTGGCATCAGCAGATCTAAGTGAGAGTTCCAGTCGTTAACGAACTGGATCTTATAAGATTGCTCTGGCGCAGCACGTAATAGCGCCGTCTCAATCAGTCGCGTATACAGCCCGCGGTCTGGCAGATCTTCATCAGTAAACGGTGCATAGTTACCGCCAGTGATGAGCAGGGCCTGACGGTCCCGGATTTCTGGGCGCTCATCGGTGCCAGCACCGCGGATCAATGCAGCCCCTTCGGCACGCGCTGTTTCGATCTCGGATTTTGCATTCACCCGAATTTCGGCCAACTCTTCGGCAGTGGCGCCGCGAGCTTCGGCTTCTGCGACGGCAACGCGAGCTTCGGCTTCAGCTATCGCTTTCGCCGCACGATCCTCAGCAGCACGCACCAGATCAGACGCCATTTCTGCGGCCAACTTCTCGGCTTCGGTCTTATCCTCGGCGCTCGAACTTGCTGTTTCCACACAAGGCAGCTTCAACTTTTCACCAACGCGAATGATGTTTGGGTTTTTGCCAATGACATCCCGGTTTGCATCATAGATCGCTCGATAATCGGCAGTTCCATAAACTGTCATCGCCAGTTCACGTAAGCTGTCACCACGCTGAATGGCATATGTGGAACAGGCTTCCTGTGCGAAAGCTGAGCCAGATGCGCCTGCAATGGCAAGGCTGGATGCTATTATATACTTCTTCATAGTCCTCGCATTCTCTTTTTCGTTTATTTTCAAACAGATAACAACTTTACCACGGCAATCGAAATATTATCCTGATCAGGATCTTCTTTGCTATGAACAGCCGTCAGAAGAGAATCAGAAATTTCTTGAGCGCTGAGCCCGGCACAGGCATTCAGAACCTCGAGGATTTGTGCATCCTCGAGATATTGAAGCCCATCGCTGGCCGCGATCAGCACATCACTCGGGGTTAGTTCCAGTGGCACACTGGGACAATCAACCTTAGGGATTGGAGCACCCATGATAACTGAGGTCAGCTGGTTGCGATCCGGGTGAACCTTGGCCTCTTCAGCACTCAGCAATCCTTGCTGGACCTGTGCATCAATCATTGGGGCCATCGAATGGTCCTCATTAATCTGAACCAAATACCCATCACGGAACAGGTACAGTGGTGAATCCCCGATCGAGATCCAGAACAGGCGATTCTTCAGTAAAAGCGTCCCCAGCATGGTGGAGCCCATTTTCAGGGCACCCTCGCTGTTTTCTGTATAACCTGAGACATCTGCATTCGCCTGCATCGCTGCAATTGGCAAAGCATCCATCAGGTTGCCCTCGATCACGTCACTGTCTTCAAGCTGCACGTCAAGTACAGATCGCCAAGCTTTGGTTACCAGATCAGATGCGACTTCACCTGCTTCGTGTCCCCCCATGCCATCGGCAACGACTACATAGGCGGCTTCGGCCGTATCAAAAGTTCGCGTCGCGATTGCATCTTCCTGCGTCTCGCGACGACCCTGATCCGCAATGACTGCGATGTCATATGTTGGGGCTGCGAGCATTCTTTATGAATCCGTCCAATCAAAGGTTTCATCACAGCAAGCAACAAAACGCATGGTAGTTTCACTGATCCGGATTGAATCACCATTAGACAGCGGCACCGTGGCTAGGACGGGGCTGCCGTTCAAGCGTACGAGATTGGCCTTACCGCCATGTCCAAGATAACATTTGCGATCTTCAGGATCGTAGGCAATCACCGCATGACTGCTACGTGAGATACCAGAATCGCCGAAATCGAGCTGGATAGCCTGATCGTCATTGCGACCGATCTGCATCAGGCCGGCAGTCAGGTTCAAGCTTGCACCGCGGCCGGGGCCAGACGTAACAACCAACCACCCCACAGGGAAGCTCACTTCTGCCTTAGCCGCTTTTTCTGCCGGGACCTGCTCCATCAAATCCTGAACATGCGTGTCTGGGCGTTCAAAACCCAAGAAGGTAGTTTTCACCCTGTCACGACGATTGTCAGCCGGAGCTGTTGCTGTGTTTTCCGCTACAGCAGCGGGAACCGCTTCATCTGCAGGGGTTATCTCTTCAACCGCTGGGGTTGGTGCTGCAGAAATCGATGCAACGTCTTCGATCTTTGCAGACTCTGGTTGAGGCGTAGGTTCCTCTGATTTAGCTTCGGCCTTGGATGCCTCTTCAACATTCAAGGTTTCGTTGATCACCAGAACATCAGGCATGTTTTCCATCGCCGCCATGGTCTTGGCATCGTCCTGCTCGGTATTATGATCAGGAAAATCGGGCATTTTGACTTCAGGAAGCAGCTCCTCTGTTTCCTCAAAGGACCCAGTTTTGCTTTTCTCTTCAGCCAGAACTTGGCGCAAAACATTCAGGTCTGCGATTGGCTCAAGTTTTTCAACATTGGTGGATTCCGCTTCACTTTTTGCGTCATCATTCGATTTTGCTGAGCCTTCGAGAAGTCGGCTGAGGGGGCTTTTATATTTGAACATATCTACTGAACCTTTTCTTCTTCTCGGAAAACGGAACCTGCGTTCCAAACGGAATTGGGAGTTAACATTGCGGTGACCTGGCCTGATATAAGCACCATCATTTCGTCACCAGTGGCATGCTGGCATTCTGCTGAATACCGTTGCGAGTGATCACAAGCTCCATCTCAGAGCGGCCCTGTGACATCAGTCGGTCAAGAGCTTTTTCCAAACTGTCCTGCGCATCAAAATCTGTACCCGTCACGGTTTCTTGGACAAGAATGTCACCGACACGTAGCGACGTGTCATGATCTGCCGACAGCTTGCGAACTTCAGTTCTCCAGCCTTTTTCGCTATCGCTCCGCACCGCCAATGTGACACCGTTCTCAAGTCCGGAAACCTGAACGGCGGGCATGGCCAGCAACCCGTTCGAAACGCGCTTCTCACCCATAGGACGATAGCGCACCACAACCCGAATATAGCCATCTGAATCAACTGTATGGTTGCGAAGAACCAGTGATTCCAAGGGAATATTTCTACGAATAGGTTCACCGTTCAATGTGTAGATAACTGCGCCACGCTTTACCCATTCACCTACGACAGACAAATCCTCCCCTGAGGTAACGCCTGTAATCGCGATCGCGTTTGCATTCGACACTTTGCGGAATCGCGACTGGAACGGAATGTCTACATCCCAATGTGAGAAAGCAACCTGCTCTTCAAGAAGTTCAACAGGCTCAGCTATCGCGACTGCTGCTTCTACACTGACGGTTTCTTCTACCGCAGGTTCTGCACCTGAGGCGGCGTCCGTATTGATCTCTTCCGAAATTGTGGCGTCTTCAACTGGCGCAGCCTCCGTTGTTTCTACAGCCGCTGGTTCGTCCACGATTACCTCAGAGACAACTGGCTCTTCAGCTACGACAACCTCTTCAACTGCGGCAACTTCAGTTTCTACTACGACCGCCTCTTCATCAGTTACGGATGCAGCATCATCCGGTGTAGTTTCTGTTTCTGCTGTCGTGACAACCTCTTCTGGTGTGACTTCGATTACTGTCGCTGGCGCAACAGCAACGTCAGTTGTTACCGACGCGTCATCACCACCACCTGAGAAAGCAAAATATCCGCCTGCAGCCAGAGCGACCACCGCCGCCGCAACCCCTGCGATCACTTTACCATTTCCACTAGCATCGCTGTGTACAACTGTATCGATCGTGCTCGCGGATTTATCCCGTGCAGCAGATTTTCCGTGCTCGGCCTCGATCTCCAACTCCGAACTTCCACTCAGCAGTGCATTTACAACTGCCTCAGCATTCTCAGTTTCTGCCTGAATACGCTTTTGCTCGGCTTCGCTCAGTTCTTCTTCCTCTTCGCGATCTACTGCTACGATCACGGAAACCGGGCGATAGCTAAAATTGTCGAAGACAACGCCTTTGCCACGGAACATGCGCAGCCAGTCTAGCGCCGTTTGCAGACGGTCTGGCACATGGACTTCCATCGCTTTGTCGATCGCCTCGAGGAAGCCATCAGGATAGCCATCAATACGTCCACTTACAGCAACATATGGATCGGGCTCACTGTTGTTGAAGGCATCAAGACGGGTCTGTCCATCGATAGGGCGTTCGCCGCTAATGGTGTGATACAGCGTCGCTGCCAAAACATAGAGATCACTGCTTGGGCCTTGTTCTGCACCGCGAACATAGAACTCGTGTGGGGAATAACCATCTTTGATAACCCGCAATGTCAGCAAAGCGGCTGATTTATTTGCAGCTTGTTCACGGGCCGCGCCAAAGTCGATCAGAACTGGTTGCTTGTTTTCATCTATCAAGATGTTGTCGGGTGAAATATCCCGATGCAACATTCCACTATCGTGAATGAATGAAACAGCTGACAGCATTTTTTCAGTAACTTGCACGATGAAGTCAGGAGAACTCTCATTCTTGCTATCCTGAACAAAATCCAGAAGGTCACAACCGCGAATTAGGTCCATCGCGATATAAGCAGTCTGGTTATCTTCAAAAACTTGATGCACGTCGACGATATTAGGGTGAACTAGCCGTGCGTGGTTGCGGGCTTCCTGAATAAACAGATCAATGATTGAGCGCAGATCTTTATCATATGCAGGATCCACAGCCTCGACCAGGTCACCATTACGTCGACACAGTGCGCCTGGATAGCATTCCTTGATAACCACATCGCGATCCAGGCTATCGCGCGCAAGATAAGTGATTCCGAAACCACCATTGCTAAGGAAACTCAGGATTTCATACTGCCCTCGAAGCAACTTTGCCCCAGGCCGCAGCCCTTCAATCTGATTTTCATCTTGTGTGTCTTCGACAGCCCGATTCTGACTCATTTCTTCCCACCATGCTTGCTAAACCTGCGGGACATCAGCCAGAGTGTTGGCTGTGAAACTCTTTAAAAATACATACAACCGCAGAGTACCCAGTCATTGGTTAGACTGAAAAAATAAGACTAAACTTTGGCCCCCGGATGACTTCGGTATGGTTCACGTCATCATCAGAAAAACGCTTCAATTCTGCACTCAAAACATTGATTTAAAATAAATAAAAATAAATTAAAATCGCCGCCTCGCGGTCATCGCCATAAGACTGACATGATAAAATCAGGCCCTTGGCCTGATTCCACAGTTCAATTTCGCCAGAATCATTCTTTCCAAGACAGAAACAATCAAGTCCCGGTGAGGGCCAGAGAATCTGTCGAAGTGCTGCCAGCCCATGCTAAATTGTCGCCAAGTTGTGACAAAATGCTAACGGCGTCCCTCAATACGTCACTGCCGCTCTCATATTGCAGCAACAACAACAGATCTGCGGCTTTTTCAAACTCTGCGGGAACCCATACAGAAGAGTGAACCAGACCACCTTCAGTCTCAAGGCGTTCGGCGAACTCCTCCACGACTTCCTGACAGTTCTGCAAGAAGATTGCAGGCGTCATATCTGTCGTCTCACGCAATTCTTCATAGATCTCCGCGATGGCTGCCAGCCATTCTTCCAATATGGGGTTACTTATGTCGGACGGAGCATGTTGAGGCTTTTCTTTTGTCGCCTGTCCAGATTGCCGGACAGCGCTCGGGCTCGCAGCTTCACCCGATGCCCGATCAAACTCTGAAAGTACGGGTAAAAATAAGTTCTGCAAATCCGCCTGCGCATCCGCAATATCCTTTCGGCGACGTACAGAGGCAATCTTCAGCACTTCTTCAGCAAGATGTTGACCACCGCAATCCTGCCATAGCTTCAAGTCTGGCTCCGGCTCACCGGCCATCGCCTTGACGGCCTCGGGAGTTCCAATCGGTACGATTGACTGGAACAGCCCATCTTTTTCTTTTTCCAACCGGGCAATGACACGGTCCAGTGCATCGCGCACTGGCGGCAAATCGGCGTGCGTAACCGCCAGCATGCTATTTTCGCGCAACTTGGCAGGCACTTGAGACCAAAGGCGACGTTCGCTTTCTCGCCAGGCATTGGCCCCATTGGTGCACCAAATGACGCAATCTACAAATTTCAGCAACCCTAACACCTGATCATAGCTTTCCTCAAGCGCGCCAGTGCCTGGCAAATCAAATAGGGATACCTCGCGCAGCGCCGGGGAGTTCAACCCCACTGAAATGAAGTCTGGCTTGTCAGCGGCAGCTTTTTCCAATGCGATTCCGGCATATGTTTTCGCCGGCTTCTGCCACCAGCCAACAGTTGTCTGTGGCTCGTCGGCATAGGTCACGATTACCAATGGCAATTCCAAATGCTGCGGCCCCGTGGGCAACACATCCGCCCCTGCAAGCATATTGGCGAGGCTGGATTTCCCAGCCCCGAATTCCCCAGCGAAGCCAATCGCAATCGCATTAGACAACCGTTCCGCGTGCCCTAGCGCCCGTGCCCTGAGCTCTTCCAGCTCTGGGGATGAGGGCATATTCTCTGTACTTGAAAGGAAGCGGTCCAGCTGCCGTACTTCCTGTTCTGTATCGGAAAAATCGATCACTCCGCAGCCTCCGCTTGCCTGTCATCTGTGTCTTTGGCACCAAAAACAACATTCAATTCATCCGCGATTCGCCGCAGCTGATCGAACGCAACTTGTGGATTCACCTTTGCCTCTGCTCCATCATCCTCAGAGCCCGTCTCGTTGCTAAAATGACCTGCCAAAAGCGCCTGATGATGACTCAGCACTGTTTCCATACGCTCAATGATATCTGTGCGGGCAGTATCGACTAGGTCATCACCGATCATCTCAAATTCTTCAGTAACCAACTGTTCAGCTCGGGTCACATAGCTGCTTTTTGAAAACAACCGTGACAACCAAGACATCCGCAACTCCACCGTGATACCCCGGCCAAGCGCTGCTGTATCCGGACGGTACCAGCGAACAGCACTGGTATTCATTCTTCCGCTTTCACTCTCTTGCCAACCCGGCAGAGTCTGCAGCACCGCGTTGCTTTGCATGTCGATGCTGTAAAGTTCGTTCAACAACCGCTGGCGCACAACCTGCGTTGCATCCTGTATCAATTCGCGCATGCGTTCTCGCAGCGCAGTGAAATCCAGCTCGGTTGCCGCACCATGCGCAAGCAGTGGCGATTTGCCGTCAGGCCCACGAACAACGCTTGATACCAGTTCGGTAACTGTATCGTCCATTACGCCTCTAAGGTTGGCAAATATCTCGTCCATATCCCGGATCATGTCTTCTGATGTCTCAGCAATCGTCGAGCGCAAGGAATTGAATGTCTCATTGTTGCTATCACTCACTGCTGCGCCTTCAATCGGCTCATGACCCAAGGCCCGAAGCCGCGCCTCGCTACGTTCAAGCTCTCCTTGCGCGAAACTATTCAGATGCTGCCACGCCATCTGCAGCTGTTCGCCACATGTTCCTTCGGTCAGAGCACCCGTGACATGGCTGCGCAGCTCCGGCAGACCAGACGCCACCATCGCAGCAAACCTCAAGATCGCCTCGCGGCTGACAGGACCATCGCCCTGCTTCATATCCTTGACGCCATCAAGGTACTTTTGCATCAGCGCAGGGTTGGCGCGTAACCAAGACAAGACCTGATCGTGGTCAACGCCACTTTCATCGCCAGTCAAAGCATAATGCGCCCATTGGGCACTGCCGGTCAGCACTTCGATTTTCGCGCCACCAAGCGCTTTCTTTAGCCCTTGTTCAACATCCGTTTTGACCTTGGTCGCATCTTCCGCGCCGTTATTTAACTCATCAACACGATTGATGAAGACCACTAACTGACCCAACTCAAGCGCCTGCATCAAGCGAAACAGTTTCAAATCTGCCCGTGACAACGCTTGATGCGCAGACAGCACCACAACGAAAAAGTCTGCCTGTTTCAGGTATTGCCGCGAAATTTCCTCGCGGATCAATAAAGGGTCATTGACGCCCGGCGTATCCGTAACGGTCAGCGGAAACGGGAAATGCCCCAGCTCGAAATAAACCTCGGCCTTGCGAGTGACATCACTATACATTCCGCGATCTGACAATGGTTCATCAGTATCGCAACCCATATCGCCTGGGTCGTCGCCAGCGCAGACGTAGCGCATCAAGTCATCTGTCGACAAATCCTCAAGATTATGGCTTTGCCCCAGCAGATCTTCGTAGCTTTCGCCTAGGCGCAGCCGTGCGCGATTTTTCATCGCATCAACCTGCTCTTCGATCATCTCACGCTTATAGCTGTCCTCTTCGTCTGAGAACATTTTGCGCAATTCTTCGCCCTCGGCAATCAACTCCTGCCATTGTGCGTTGTCGAAAAAGTGGAACTCGGCCCCTTTTTGCCTCCCCGAGGGATGACCAAAGTGCATATCGGTAATGACCGTTGTCCAAGGATTCACATCCGATGGCAAGAATTCGGCACGCCCTATGAAACCGTTAATCAGCCGTGACTTGCCTGCCTTGATCTGACCAACGAATGCGACGCCCGGCTTCAGGTTAGACAGATCCTGCTGAATTCGAGAAATAAACAACCGCGTTTCATCGTTTGTCACATCATGCATTTCTTGGGCGATCCGGATCAGTTCCCGGCGGTTCACATCACTATTCATCTTACTTACAAGTCAGGCTTGCTCCCAAAGTTCTTGGACAAATTCTATCATACAAAGTCATCATTTTAATCTTTGTGTTCTTGATTCACGGCTTTCCAAAGGCCAACCGCTGCACCCAACTTACGCGCTTCATAGACCGCGATGGCGGTGGCATTTTCACCACGAACCACCGCTAGGCTTGGTGCTTTTTTGTCAGCAGAACGCATCAATATCATCTGCGGCCCCTGCAGGGCCGACCCGCAATCCTCAGCCCAGACGGACAGATCACTAGCGAATTGATTTAAAATTTCCGTATCAGGACTAAAGGCAGCCCCATCGACACATGCTTCACCAGAATCCAAAGGAGCACCATCTTTGGCAGTAACGCGCAAACGCCCCAAAGCAAAGCCAGCGGCGCCGTCAAAAAACATTTGGCTCAGAGATGGGACGGATGACGTTTTGACTTCAGTCTCGCCCTTTGATGTTGGCTTATCCAGCTCTGCTCCAGCTTGCTCATCCGGCGCATCCAGGGATGCGTCTATGACTTCGACGGCAACCTCAACCAATCCAAGTGTAGCACAAGCCCGTTCAAGTTCATTATATGTAATCCCCACATCATCGGCATCCGGGGACGTATCAGGATGCAATGACAACAGCTCCAGCGGCCCCGGTTCAGCGCAGAAATCAACAATCATCTGCGCAAGCCTTTGGGTGATATCTTCGCGTTGGTCGGTTGCAAAATCTGGTAAGTCATGGCCTTTGGCCTCGACCGCCTCAGTGACGCGTGCGCTGTTCACCTCAAGGCACAATCGCGTGCCATTTGCGACCATGAATTCCAACCTACGCGGTAGGACGGTGTTGCGGATGCTATTCAAAATGGCGTCTTTGCGCACCACTGCGGTATCACTATCCAACGCATTCTCTGGTGAATTGCGGGCAACCGTGCTGTTACTCAGCGTGCCCAGCATATCGATGATTTCAGGTTCAATCATTACGACACTCCTCACATCGACTCGGCGATGACGCCAAGACTCATGTGCGATTTCGTTAACACCATTCCGGCATTCGCGCTGTCACGGCAAATGTAGCAAACAACATGATCTGCGTATTCCCGCGCTTTCAAAAAGACATAGAGATACGTCCCAGAGAATATCGCCACTTCCTTGAAGCCGGTAGCAGTATCGTCATCCGTCACGGTCAGCATTTTTTCAAATGCCTGCACGCCTTGCCCCTGAAACAGATTCGAAATCGCAATCGACAGAGTTTCCAACAAAGGTGCGCTGCCAGTGTCATTCCCATGCATCGCCAGCAACATGCCAGTATCCATGTCAATGTACCCGGCCGCAATGCAGTCGGGTATGGTATCCATCGAGGATTTTAATGCGGCATCAAGTGACATTCGTCGGGTCCAGCTATTCTTCTCAAATTATTCGCACACAATCGGGGCAGCACTCCGGCGACATCCGGGCCTTTGCGCGGCACTCCGCCTACCGTAAACCTCTGAAAATAAGTCCCTTCAAAGCACATGCCACTCCGACCCGCTCCGCACATCAACACCAGGAATAGACGCCAAAGCATCGCGCATCAGCCGAGTATGATGCTCTGATGCTATCTGATCGAATTCGGCCAAGAAGGCATCGAACATATTCAAAAGCGCCTCTGGATCGCTAGAAGTACCTTCGCATCGCGTGATTTCCCGCCACATTGAAGCCGCACTCAATGGGGTCTCGTTCATCAGTTCATAAGGTTCTTCACCAGTGCAATCTTCAGATGCCACCTCAACAGCATCTGGCTGAGCATTGCTAT
Source organism: Roseovarius sp. EL26 (assembly GCF_900327775.1). Lineage (NCBI taxonomy): Bacteria > Pseudomonadati > Pseudomonadota > Alphaproteobacteria > Rhodobacterales > Roseobacteraceae > Roseovarius > Roseovarius sp. EL26. The sequence goes on along the minus strand of NZ_OUMZ01000005.1, from coordinate 459,902 downwards.
CGGGCATGAGATCAGCCAATGGCATCACAGCACCGCTTGCAGTCAACGCTTCGGCAACCTCTGACAGCTCTACACCAGTAGTACTTTCCTCTGCTGCAAAAGAAATCTCATCTTCAATGCCTGCATCATCGGTTTGGGTATCTTCAATGTGTTCGGCTTTGGCCGTTGGTACGCCCAGACTTTCTGAAGCATTGGGATCAAAAGCCTCAGATTGCGCCGAAACCGACGTGGCAATTGAAGAGAGGATCCCTTTGATATCTGGATCATCATCCGACGTGTCTGCTTGCGCGCCGTCAACAGTTATTTCAGAAGGTTCAGGCGCGCTGTCGCTTTCCGACAAGCGGAAAGACAATGAGGCCAGCAAGCTGTTGATACCATCTTGGGAAGATAGCTCGGGCGTCTGCAGTTCGACATCTGCTTCTTCGAAAACATCGTTTTCTGCAGCACTGTGATCAGAGGCTTCGCATTCGCTACGACCCATTTTCTCAGATGTATCCGCTGTCTCGATATTCTGACTCTCTTCGTACTCGACATCTACGGAACCATCTGTTGAATCGCTTGCCGCTGGTTCAAAGAGAATTTCATCGACCATACGGCCATCTTCCTCATTTTCATAACCAGCAGATATCTCTTCGGCATCAGAAGCTACATCCACACCAGCCTCAAGGCTACCTTCTTCCGCCATTTCAATTGTATGGCTGCTCTCATCATCCTGCGTTTCGATCTCCAACGTAAGTGCACTTGCTTCATCTACACTGGTCTCGGAAGTAGAATTATCTTCTGACGCGGACGCCATATCGACATCATTTTCTGCGCCTTCTACATCCAATTCAGGTGTCGGACCTTCGGCCACAGAAAGCTCCGGCTTATGGGCCAGTTGCTCACGCAATTTCTGCGCTTCATCGACATCGATACGGGTCCGCTCTTCCCTGGGTGTGCGATCTTCCTCGCGTCTCAATACCCTTGCCGGGCGCACCGGAAAGATTGCAACAGAGTTATCAGATTGCGGCCGGACAGCGTTGCCTTGTGGGGTTACTTCATTCTCCTGGCGCAATAGGTAAGGCGATTGCGTCGCAACCGAGCCCGTTTTCTCAACATCATAACGCGCCAAGATTTGCGCCCTTGTGTTCATTATGCTCTCAGTGATTTCAGACAAGCTGTCGAACATCTTGCCGCTACCACTACGCAGGGCAAGCTCTGGATCGTCATCATTCACACGGGCATTTATCGCATCGCGTGCGGAAAACAGTATCAACCGGTTGAACAATGATCCGGTTTCACGGTTAAGCCGGCGCAATACCTTTTGCCGATCTTTCGCACCCAACGTATCTGATCGGGTGATAAGGAGTAGTGAATTCTGCTGCAACCGCTCAGGCAAAGACACCCAAGTAGCTCGTTCAGTCTCACGCCAGGCCTGAGTGGCATGGGTGCACCAGATTACGCCATTCGCTTGACCGACAGCGCGTTGCCAGACATCACCTGAAATCTTGGGGTCCGAAATGCCCGGTGTATCGATCAAATCAACCGCTTCCAGAATTTCAGCTTCCACAAAGATCCGGACAAACTGCGCATCTTCTACGCCGACCTCTTCCAGTCGGTCCAAGGTAATATCTTCGCGGCGCCCATCATTCCGCAACACATAAGGTGAACGATTGCCCCACGAAAACCATACAGGCGGCAACTGTGTTGCGGTCACCTGTGTCGGTAGTGTTTCTTTGCCAAGCAAGAAGTTCATCAATGTTGATTTTCCAGCGCTAAATTCGCCCATAAGTGCGAACACAGGCTTACGACGGGACCATTCTTCGATACGCTCCCACTGCTTGGAGTTAATATGGCGGGTTTTTTTGTTATCTAACATTTGTCTGTTCACGCCGCTTCATTATTGAGGTCTTTGAGGATATCTCCGAGAATATCATCACGAGATTTATCGGGCTGCGCCTTGGCCAACAGCCCCGCCTGATGCTGCGGGTTTTGATCCTTGGAATTGGCAATGCTCAACAAGGTTTCTTTTTGCTCATTCAGGAAATCCGCCAATGCAGCCCGAATATTTTCCAAGACCGCCGCGATCTGATTTTCCTCAAGATCCTTGGTGATTGAATTCGCCTCCGAGGCAATCAAGCGAGTGTAGTCCGCGGCAAAGGCTTCAAAGCCTTTGCGCCGCTGCCACCAGCGTTTCCACCACGTGCTTTGTAAATCCAATGCAATGGTTCGCCCAATGCCGAGCGGCGGTGGAACCTGAGGTACAATAGGTGCTTCAATCGCAAACTCACCCAGATGATTACCCAGTAACTGATGGTACAGGGCCTCGACATCTTTCGCGGCCGACGCATAGAGGCCGCCCGTTTCACGGCGCATTTTGCGGCCAAAACTGAAATAAGCTGCTTTTTGTAACGTCCGCAATCCCGCAGGGTCATATTGCCAAGTGCCTTGCTCACCATATTTTTCAAGGTGAGAGATCAAAGAATCGGTCGCACGTTTGACAAAGTTGTTTTCAGCCCCGGAAAGACGATGCATGACCTTTTCGCGCAACATCTTGCTTAAATCGGCGGCTTTTTCATCATACTCTTTGATCAAATTGGCGATCGCATCTTCCGGCGACAATCCATCAAGATCACGCTTCACATTATCCGTATCGGACAAGCCTTTTGCAACAGAGGTTGCGCGAATTTGGCTAGCAACGTTACGGGCCCGATTTTTGATCCGTTCGACCAAGCGTGCGCCCGCACCTTCGGCGATGCGTTCATTGATCGCATACAACAGGTCTGGCATACCCGACAGCGCCCAAATCTTATCCAAAGAGATGCTTTCGGAATCGAGTCCTGTTGCAACATAGAAGGTATTCAGCGCCTCGCGTGAATCTTCGGTAAGAATGTCAGGATTGCCTGTCAACGCCGCCTCGGCCCAAATCGCACTGCCGAAAACCACACTGGTTTCCGCCGAGATGTCGTTGCTTTTCAAAGTATCAAGGATCCGTTCGCGAATTTCAGGAACCTGTTTCACCGGGTCGTTCAATTCATCGATCCGATTGATGAAAAGGATCAGCTGGCGGTTCTCGAACTGAGCAATCACTCGCATCAGCGCCATATCCATAGTTGTCAGCGCCTGACTTGCGGCCAGGACCACAACGCATACTTCTGATCCGCGAAGGCTGCGCAGGGTGATCTGTTCACGTACCATGAAAGTATCGTTCACACCTGGTGTATCGCACAATTTCAATGAAATCGGATATTGCGGGATATCCATATATAGCTCAGCCGATTTGGTCACATCCGCAAACCGGCCGGTTTTGGGATCGATATCAGGATCATCTTCATCACCAAGACAGACATAGCGCTGGATCAATTCATCATCAAAATAGTCGTACTGATGGCTTTGTCCAAGAACCAAATCGAAGTGCTTACCCAAACGTTCTTCTGAGGCGGTCTTCATTTCGCCAATCTGACGGCGGATATCCTCCATCTCATCATCGGCGCCTGCACGATTGGCCAACTCACCCAATCGACCACCGCCTATCATCAGATTGTCCCATTCATCCTGATTGAAGAAGGTGAATTTGGATTTCATATCGCTGGGCGCACGAGTGTTGATGTTCAGCGTTGTCACCACCGAGGTCCATGGGTTCACATCCGACGGCAACAGTGCTGGACGGCCCGCCAGAATATTCACTGTCGAAGATTTACCAGCCTTGACCTGCCCGACAAAGGTCACACTTGCTGTGAATTCCTCCATCCGAGTTTTCAGCGTCGCAAGACGCGCTGATGTCCTTGCATCAGCAACTGATGTCAACTGGTCGATCTGAGCGGTCAGCCCAGATATCGCTGATGTCATAGGCTCTAACGCCTCGTTGCCGACAGATAAAAGATGTTCATTACGCGCCATATTCATTAACCTCCTGTGCCATTAGCAGCACACACATTTTCGACTTGCGAAACGAAACGTCCGACCGGCAGACTGGTCGGTGCCTCGATCTGTGCAATCAATTTCATAACATCCCCCAACAACGCGGCTTCTGCACGTGGATCACGAGCTTCAGCAGCTTCAATGTCGGCCAATACTTCCACGGCTTTGAACCGTGCACCGTTTTCCAAACACGCGATCGTACGTCCTGTGGGGAACCCTTTGTCTTTCGTATCTGGTAGCGGCATATTAACGTTAGCCAGCAAGTAGTGTTCGCCTGCATGGGTCTGCAACGAAACGCCGAAACCGACGTTCGGATGCTGTTTGGTAAGCGCCTTCAATTCACCAACAAAACTTTCACGAGCCACAAAAATTGGTCTCTGTTCTGCGATTGCATTATTCAGTATTTCGCCCATTACAGACCCCTCATTACTGCAGAGTGAAAACAGCGAGCTATTCGCCCCCAACCAGGAAAAAGACTCACTCCCCATCCTTTGCGAGCATGGCGTTCAAGGCGGTGTTTATTTGACCTAAATGGGAATTTTTAGCGCCTCAAATGAGGCGCAAATATGTCTCAGCATCAAACGTCTCTAAAAGCCCAATAAATCAAGGGAAGAACGTACTTGTGAATTTTCAATATGCGCCGATCACGAAGAAACAATTTCTAGAAAATGTCCCGTCTGTCCATGGAAATTCACTTCAAATCCAATGTTGTCACAAACTCAAGATGAGCGTCATCAGTACCCGCCGCCTTTGAAAACACCAAAATCACGGCACGTGACCGGATAGGGATGCTGGCGGACATTCCTCATCGGAACCTTCGCGCAATGGGCATGTGACTAGTTACTGGGCACAGTTGCCCCTCTTAGTTCTTGACTGAAAGGAACCGGATGTGGCCGCTTGCCTAGACGTGCCCGGTAAACCGGCAGGCTTTCGGCCACACGCATTACATAATTTCGGGTTTCCCGGAATGGAATATGTTCAATCCAGTCAACCACATCGACAGAGGTCGAGCGCGGATCGCCGCGATCTTTCATCCATCGAACGGGACGAGACGGCCCGGCATTGTACCCCGCAGACATTAGTACGACATTACCGTCAAACCTATCCGACAACCCAGCCAGATAGGCCGATCCAAGTCGCGCATTATAGCGCCAGTTCCTCAAAACCTGCGCCGGATCATGATTGATTCCCAGCTCGCGGGCTACATCCGCAGCCGTGCCCGGCAGGATTTGCATCAACCCTTGTGCCTTGGCTCCGCTGACAACATTCGGATCGAATTCACTTTCGCGGCGTGCAATCGCCAGCGCCATCTCAGTTGGAACAGGGAATTCCATTTTATACATTGGGTGCAATGCGTAATACGGCCCCGGCAACACCATACCGCGTTTGGCAGCAGCCTTGCCCATCATCACTTGCAAATGCGGTTCCTGCATCTCCTCCAGCGCTGCACCCAGCTGTCCTAATTCCGGGCGTGACAGAGTTTCAGCCATCTGCACCACGAAACGTTCCGCCAAATTCAGATCACCGGCAGATCGCGCCAGCGCCATGGCCTGAAACAGGTTTGATTTGGCGAAATCGGCCTGTTCCCAGCCGGAAAAATCTTCACGCCCGGCCAAATCGGGATCATGTGTCTGCTCCACTTTTTCCGCCGCCAGCAATCCATAATAACTAGTCTGATGTCGCGCGCCCTGCGCATAAGCAATCTTGGCCGCTTCGGGGTCGCCCAGCGCATCTTGCGCCCGACCTAACCAATAGCCGGCACGCCCCATGGAAATCGGTGACTTCACCGCCACCCGAAAACGTTGAAAATGATCCAACGCCAATTCAGGCTCATCCAGATAGGTTAAGGCGAGATAGCCAGCCAGCCATTCCAGATCTGCATAAGAGGCCCCGCTGGTCATCTGGTGTACAGACGCCAAATCATAGGCCAGCTGCGCATTTCCATCGAGCATATTCTGGCGCACAAAAACCCGCCGCCACCCAGCCCAGCGATCGGGTTCCCCCAGCCCTCCATTTATCCGGCTTTGATGCAGAATGGTTTTTATCGCCGCTTCTGGTACATCTCGGCGAATGTAATAGTTGAATGCCTCATACGCTACGCCTGGATCTTCGCGCGTCGCTTTTGGCAGGCCTTCGATATAATCTGAAAGGCCGCTTTTTCCGTTCTTCAACTTCAGTCTGATCTCAGCCAGTTTGCGTTTCTTCTCAGAGACCATGGGCAACATCTGCTTGTGATCTTTCAACCCACGCCACAGGGCCATATCCAACCGATCTTCGTGATGCACTTTCAGCTCATCACCGTAGACCGCCAAAATTGCATCATGCTCTTTGGTGGTTAGATCCAGTGACAACCAAGCCAGCGTGATAACAATCTCGGCTCGCTCCAGCCGTTCCGATGCTTCAAGTGCCCGCGCATAACTAAGCGCCCCTAACCCGGTTTGCGGCAGGTAACCATCATAGAATCGCAAGATTGTATCATTGTCCGCCGTGGACATCATAAATTCGCTTTGCTTGCGCAAATATGGAACCCCGGGCCAATCGCCATTGCGATCCAGAAACGCCAATATTTCAGCCGGTGCGCCGTTTCCTTCTCGCAGGCGGAACCATTCGATCATATCAACCGCAACCGGGCCATCCCGAACAGCGATTCTTGTGGCCACATCCCAACGATCCGCCCGCATGGCATGCAACGCGCTGGCCAACGGGCGTGGCGCGATCGGGGGTGGGTCTGCCGCCGGGGCCATTGTCCCCAGACACAGAAGACCAAACAGTATCGAAAAGCCGCACTTCATCTCTTGCATTTCCAGCTCAGGCAAAGGATAGACATCGCCAACCTATGTGCGCAGCGCGCGAAGGTCCACTCACAAGCTTGGCAGAGTGGCATAATAGCGCTAAATGTCACACGGATTTTACAACCGGGCCCTTCGCCCGCCACACGACAATGAAAGGAGCGTGTCATGTTCAAAGGATCTTTTCCTGCTTTGGTCACGCCGTTCAAGAACGGCGAGCTGGATCTGGAGACGCTCAAGAAGCTGGTTGAGTGGCATATCGGTGAAGGCAGCAGTGGGCTGGTTCCAGTTGGAACCACCGGTGAAAGCCCCACTCTGACCCACGAAGAGCACGAAACCGTGGTCGAAGAAGTTGTACGCGCCGCTGCAGGCCGTATTCCTGTCATCGCAGGAGCTGGCAGCAACAACACGCTGGAATCCATGCGTTTCATGCAGCACGCCGAAAAAGTCGGCGCCGCTGCTGCGCTGGTTGTAACACCGTATTACAACAAGCCCACCCAACGCGGGTTGATCGCACATTACACCGCGCTGCATGACTGCTGTGAACTGCCGATCGTGATCTACAACATCCCCGGTCGCTCGGTCATCGACATGACACCTGCAACCATGGGCGAGCTGGCCAAACTGCCTCGTATTGTCGCCGTCAAAGACGCCACTGGTGATCTGGCCCGCGTGTGCCAGCAGCGCATAACTTGTGGCAAAGACTTTGTTCAGTTGACAGGCGAAGACGCCACCGCGCATGCGTTCAATGCCATTGGCGGTCAAGGTGTGATTTCGGTCACTGCCAACGTGGCACCAAAACTGGTCGCACAAGTGCAAGCGGCCACTCAAGCTGGCGATTTCGCCACCGCGCTGGAGCTGCAAGATAAGCTGATGCCCCTGCATCAAGCGATCTTTACCGAACCGGGTCTAGTGGGCGCAAAATATGCCATGTCCAAACTGGGCCTGTGCAGTGAAGAGGTGCGCTCGCCCCTCACCAGCTTGAGCGATGAGACCAAAGTTCTGGTCGACGACGGGCTGCGCTTTGCCGGGTTGATGAATTAAGACTGAACAGCCCGAACGATCTGGAACCCCTGTACAGGTTGTACAACTTGTACATGGGTTTTGTACAAAAGTCAGGGTGTGGTGTGGTCTAGCCGCCAAAACGCGTCAGTTTGAGCGCGTGCGGAGTGGTAATGTCAGGTTAAGGATTGGTGGGCATATATTGCCCACCCTACTTACTACTTGCTAGCCACAGTTCAGAACAGCGGCTACTCCGACAATTACTCCGTAATTTATCTTTCGACTATACACACCTTTGCCCTTGATGCAGCCTGTCCATGCTGACATTTTTTCATTGATGACCTTCAAATCATCTCTCGAGAAGGGCCTTGGTATCAGCTGACCGTTGGCAGGCGTCACTACTCCAATCTCTGTACCGTCAACACTTATACGGCTCAACCTACGTTCTTTTCCGTTAACCGTTACGCTGGTCGCGGTCGTCTTTCGCTTGCCCGCTTTATTGATGGCTTCGTTAATTCTGCGTTCCAAAGTGCTTTTGCTGATTTTCTGTGACGCTGATGCATCGCCATAACTATGTTGTGGAACCGTTGCTGCTGCGGATGAGGTTTGTGCAACACTGCCTCCACCCAAGGGTTTGTAGGCATACCCCGTAGCGGATTGCGGCGCAGAGTAACTTGCCTCACTTCCAATACCGGTAAAGCCAACACCTTTCGTTGTGTTCTGGCTGCTACAAGCTGACAGTGTCACAACAGAACTCAACAAAATCACTTTAACAATTTTCATGACCATTCCCCATTATTCGCATTCTCGCTTTAGGGAACATCACTTCTCGTCACAATTATGGCGAGAAATAGAAATCCAACATTCCGCTTGAAGCACCAAACATTACCGCAGCTTCGGCGGCCTATCAGGGTCGCGACCCGGGGCCGTGGGGGTGAGGGCTTGGGGCTCTTCCGGTGTGGGCAGGTCGATCCTCAGAGCCTGCGCGGCGAGGGTTTGGACGGCCGGATCATTTGCGCGCAGAAAGCCAACGTCCATGGCGGCGGCTTCAAGGCCGGAAAAGGCCAGCACCTCGGCAATCATCTGGGCCAACGCGGATTGGGCGGCAATGGGCGCGCCGGTGAAGCCGACAAAGAACCCCTGCTCGCCGCTGTCGTAGGTGGCCTTGGAGATATAGGCGCTTTCAGCCAGACCAGCGGCGTGGCTTAGACGGGTGTCCAATGCGGTCAACACGTTTTCGGGCAGGCCTGCCGGGGTCTCGAACTGCACCGGACGACGGGTGATTTCATCGGGCGTGTCAGGCAGCATTTGTTGTAGCCACGCTAACGCGGCGGGTTCCAGCAAGTTTTGGGCGTCTTCAATGCCCAGATTGACGCCCATGCCAATCCCCTGCCCGGCCAGCATGTTGATCAGCGCCCGACCAGAGAGCGCGGCATAGGGGGCTTCGCGTCCGACGAAACCCGCCAGACGCTCAGGTTGATCAAAGGTCAGCGCGAACCCAGTGCCCTCGACCTCGAACAGGTCGGGCGAGATGTTGTCGCCTTCAGGTTCCTCTGTCAGCAGCAAGAACAGCTCGGACCCAGCAAGATGCTCAAAATAGCGCAGCTCAGCCTGCGCGTTGTCTGGCGCGGCCTGCATCGCGGCAAAGGCATGATCGAGCGGGGTATCAGGCATTTAGGGCGTCCTTTACACGGGCGCGCAGGACGGGCAGCAGCTCCGCCTCGAACCACGGGTTTTTCTTGAGCCAGCCAGTATTGCGCCAGCTAGGATGTGGCAGGGTGAAAACATCGGGCGCGTGGTCACGCCATGCTTTGACCGTCTCGGTCACGCCGGTTTTGGTGCCTAGGTGGTATTTATGGGCATAACCACCGACCAGCACGGTGGTGCGCACCTGTGAGAGGGTCTGCATCACGCGGGTGTGCCATGTCTGGCCGCAAATCTTGGGCGGTGGCAAATCCGATCCCTTGGCATCATAGCCCGGAAAGCAAAAGGCCATCGGCACCACCGCCACGCGGGAGGTGTCGTAGAATTCCTCGGGGCTGAGACCCAGCCAATCGCGCAGGCGATCACCGGAAGGGTCATCAAACGGTTTGCCTGATTTATGCACTCGCATTCCAGGGGCTTGACCGGCGACAAGAAGGCGCGCGGAGGGTTGGAACCAGGCCACAGGGCGTGGTTCATGCGCCGTGTGAGTGGCGGCGAAGCGGTCTTCGCAGATCCGGCAGGCAGTGATTTCGGTGGTTAGATCAGGCAAACGTGACCCCGGCTTGTGTCATCGCATCGGTGGCCGCTTTGAGCGAGCCATCCAGATCAATCGAGCGGCAGAGATCGGTGCGCACGGTGGTAACGTAGCCGAGTTTGGCCGCATCTTGCGCCGAGAAGCTGACGCAGAAATCAGTGGCAAGCCCAACCATGGTCAGGTCGGTGATACCGCGGGTTTGCAGGTAGCCATGCAGGCCGGTTGGGGTTTTTTGATCGTTTTCAAAAAAGGCTGAGTAGCTGTCGATTGCTGGGTTATACCCCTTGCGCACAATCATATCGGCACGGTCGGTGTTGAGACCTGCATGGAAGGCGGCGCCGGTGCTGCCCTGAACGCAATGATCAGGCCATAGAACCTGCGGGCCATAGGGCATCTCAATCATCTCAAACGGGGCCTTGTCCTCGTGAGCACTGGCGAAAGAGCTGTGGCCGGCAGGGTGCCAGTCTTGCGTCAGGATCACAGCAGAGAAATCCGCCATCAGGTCGTTGATGCTCTGCACGATCTCATCGCCCCCTGCCACGGCCAGCGCGCCACCGGGGCAGAAATCATTTTGGACATCAATCACGATCAATGCTTGCGTCATTTTAGGCCCTCCCTTTGCGCCAAAGAGGTAGGGGGTTGGGTGGAGGGGGTCAAGCGCAACGAGAGGGCGACGCCCGGAACGAACCCAGTCGGGTAGCATATTGAGGAACCAATTTGACCCACATCAAAGACCGCCCTCTTGATCATGCGGCATGAGAGGCGTATTGCCGCCTGTCAAAGGCGGTTTTGTCGTGCCTTGCTCGAACTGCCCACTCTCATAGCTGAATGATCTGACCCCATGTATACCATCGCTGCCCTCTATCATTTCACCCGTTTTGACGACCCTGCGACCATTCAGGGGCCGCTCAAGGATCTGTGCGATGCCCAGGGCATCACCGGCATTCTGTTGTTGGCGCAAGAAGGCATCAACGGCACGGTTGCGGGGCCGCGCGCGGGCATTGATGCGTTGCTGACTTATCTGCGCGCCCTGCCCGGCTGTGCCGATCTGGTGCATAAGGAAAGCTTTAGCGAGGCGCGCCCATTTGGCCGGATGAAGGTCAAGCTGAAAAAAGAGATCGTCACTATGGGCCAGCCTGACGTGGACCCAACGGCCAGTGTTGGCCATTATGTCGAACCTGCGGATTGGAATGATCTGATCCGCTCCCCGGATGTGGCGGTGATTGACACGCGCAACGATTACGAAGTGGCGATTGGCACCTTTGAGGGCGCGGTTGATCCGGAAACTGCCTCGTTCCGGGATTTTCCGGCGTGGTGGGAAGAAAACAAGGAACGGTTCCACAACAAACGCATCGCGATGTTTTGCACCGGTGGCATTCGCTGTGAGAAATCAACCAACTTTTTGATGGGTCAGGGTATCGAGGATGTTTACCACCTGAAGGGTGGCATTCTGAAATACCTTGAGGAAGTGCCGCAAGATGACAGCACCTGGGAAGGTGAATGTTTTGTTTTTGACGGGCGAGTGTCTGTGGGTCACGGGCTAAAAGAAGGGCCGCACGAGCTGTGCTATGCCTGCCGCCGCCCGATCCTGCCCGAAGACATGGAGCGCGAAAACTATGAGCGCGGCGTGTCGTGCTATCAGTGCGTGAATGAAACCTCGGATTGGGACAAAGGCCGGTTTCGCGAGCGGCAGAAACAAATCGCCCTCTCTGAGAAGCGTGGCGAGGTGCATATGCCCTATCTGCCGGGTGGCGAATAATCGCAAACTGTCAGGGGGTTGGCCCCCGGGCGGCTTCGGGCTATCACAGCGCATAGGATTTGCGTGAAGGAACGCTGATGACGACCCCCTCGAGCCATGCCCGCAACGTGCTAACGATTGAAACGGATGCCCTGATAGACATGCGGGACAACCTGCCCCCCGATTTTGATGCGGTGGTTGAAATGCTGCTCAAAGTGCAGGGGCGCGTGATTGTTTCTGGCATGGGGAAATCTGGGCATATCGCCGCCAAGATTGCCGCCACCATGGCCAGTACTGGAACACCGGCGCAATATGTTCACCCCGGTGAGGCAAGCCATGGCGATTTGGGGATGATCACCGCACAGGATGCGGTGGTGTTGATCTCTAATTCCGGTGAAACCAAAGAACTGGCCGATATGATCGGCCATACCCGTCGGTTTTCCATCCCGCTGGTGGCGATCACCAAACGTGCCAGCAGCACCCTCGCGAAACAGGCCGACTTCCTGCTAAAACTGCCTGAGGCCCGCGAGGCCTGCGCCATTGGCATGGCCCCCACGACATCAACCACCTGCACGTTGGCGTTGGGTGATGCTCTGGCGGTGGCGATGATGCATCTGCGCGGCTTTGGCAAAGAAAACTACCTCACCTTCCACCCCGGTGGCACTTTGGGCGCGCAGTTGCTGCAAGTCTCTGCCGTGATGCACACAGGCGATGATCTACCCATCGTACATGAAACCACCCCCATGAGCGACGCGTTGTTGGAAATGACCGCTAAGGGGTTTGGCGTGGCCGCCGTGATCGAAAACGGGCGGCTGACCGGAATTATAACCGATGGTGACCTGCGGCGGAACATGGACGGGTTGATGAATCACACCGCCGGATCTGTCGCCACCCGTACCCCCACCACGATCTCACCCGAGGCGTTGTTGTCCGAGGCATTGGGAGTGATGAACAGCAAAAAAATCAGTGCCCTGTTTGCTGTCGATGACGCGGGACAATTGCAGGGGTTGGTCCATATCCACGACATCCTGCGCACGGGTGTGGCGTGATCTGATGATGGAATGAGGGGGGAGCGCCCGCCCTTTGCAGGGAAACTTGCCAGTATCGTATCTGTGGGTCTGCAACATCAACGATACTTTCAAAACAAGGACGGCTTTGAGTCCAGAATGACCGATGCTGCGTGTCGATCGAAAGTCAATTTTGGTTTGGAGCGCCTGTTTTACGAATTAGAATCTTCTTGCAGGCGTGTTTTCAAGAGACTGATGACCTGTTGCGTCGTCGCTATGTCATCGGGCGAAATGCCTTTTGATAGATCATTCACCCAAGGAATTTGTAAGGCGATAGCAGCTTCAAACAGTTTTTGGCCTTTTGATGTGAGCACGACGAGGTGCGCACGTTTGTGATGAGGATTCGGTCGGAACTCAACAATTCCTTCTTTTTCCAGCTCATTTACAATGCGCTGAATGCCTTGCCGATGAACGCCCATAGTGCGTGCATGCCACGCAACTGACTCCGGCCTTTCTGCATATGCAATTGTTCCAAGGATTTGCCAGCGAGCACTGGTCAATCCAAGCTCCGCGACGAGCCGATCACCAGCAAGCTGTAGTCGACCACTCAGCCGAAACACCTCTAGTATCAGCGCTGTCACGGCTCCCCCGGTCTCAGTCCATTGTTCATTTGTCATGTCGATTGCTTATTGTATTGACAACGTATTGTCAAATTGATTAAAGAACTTAAATTGACAACATGTCACCATATTTAACAACCACTCACGGAGCACTAAACATGGTTAACTTCAAACCTCTCGATCCCGAATTTCCGATTGATAAGCAACTTGGTGTCGATGCCGGGCCTGTTGTCTTGGTCAACCTGTTCACTGTTGATCCCGCTGATAAGGACGCTCTTGTTGAAGCCTGGAAAGGCGATGCGATCTGGATGAAGAAGCAGCCAGGCTATATCAGTACGCAGCTACATGAGGCCGTTGGAGAAAGCTGCATGTACCTGAATTACGCCATCTGGGACTCGGTCGCTGACTTCCGGGCGGCATTCTCGAACCCAGAGTTTCAAAAAGCACTCAGCCACTACCCATCCAGCGCCGTCACGGCGCCGCATCTGTTTGAAAAGATTGCCGTGTCAAACTGCTGTACGGCCTGACGGAACTCTCCCCGAAAAGTTGAACTGGAGGACAATGAAGATGAAAAAACGCATACACGCAATTGCAGGTGGAATTGGCTTCCTAATGATCTTCCTATTCTGGACGTCCACTGCGTTCAGCGAGCTATTTGCAAGTCACGAGACGATTGCAGCCATCAAGGGTTTGATCCTCAAAGGTATGTTCGTTCTTATCCCAGCAATGGCAATCGTTGGCGGATCCGGCATGGCAATGGGTCGGAGACGCAAAGATGCCCCTGCGAGGGCGAAGAAAAAACGCATGCCCATCATCGCGCTGAATGGTTTGTTGATCCTTTTACCGGCAGCATGGTTTCTAGCTGGCAAAGCTGCCGCTGGCGAATTCGATAGCACCTTCTACATCGTTCAAGCTGTTGAACTGATCGCCGGTGCAGCAAATCTCACCATGATGGGATTGAACATTCGAGATGGTCTGAAAATGACTGGGAAAATCAGGCGTTCAAGATAAAACCGTGTCTTTAAAACAAGTGTAAAAGGTTTCGAACAGCTCGAGAAGCTGACATTCGGCGTCCGACATCAGACGTCCGCTTTATCCACACTGCGGCCGTTGGTCAGTGTGGGGTAATCAATAGCTCCCGAATACATTTTCGGGGGCTATTGATTGACGAGGCAAATATCCAAAACGCTAAGGGTCAGGACTGGCCCGCAATCTCTTCATATTCGCGAACAGTTTTGGCCAGGCCTTCAGCCATAGTAACCTTTGGTTCCCAACCCATGCCCAGCAATTGTGTGCTGTCCATCAACTTGCGCGGTGTGCCATCTGGTTTGCTAGTGTCGTGCACGATCTCGCCTTTGAACCCGACCTGATCCACGATCAGCTGGGCAAGCTCTTTGATCGAAACCTCTTGACCCGAGCCGACATTGACATGCGGTACGTCAGAGTAATTTTCCATCAAGAAGATCAATGCGTCGGCCAGATCATCGGCGTGCATGAATTCACGAAGCGGGCTACCGGTGCCCCACATGACGATCTCTTTGTCGCCAGCCTCGCGTGCCTCAATGACCTTGCGCACCAGCGCAGGTAGGACATGGCTGGTTTCCAGATTGTAATTGTCGCCCGTGCCATAAAGATTGGTTGGCATGGCTGAAATGTAATCAACGCCGTGCTGTTTACGATATGCCTGACACAGTTTTATGCCTGCGATCTTGGCAATAGCATACCACTCGTTAGTGGGTTCCAACGGGCCGGTCAGCAGGGCGTCTTCGCGCATCGGCTGTTCGGCGAGCTTAGGGTAAATACAAGATGAGCCGAGGAACATCAGCTTTTCCACACCGCTGTCAAAGGCGGCGCGGATGATGTTGCTTTCTATCATCAGGTTGTCGTAGAGAAAATCTGCCGGAAAATTGTCATTGGCAAGAATGCCGCCTACTTTGGCTGCCGCCAAAAACACCGCATCGGGTTTGTTAATCTCAAACCAAGCTTCAACCTCGGACTGACGGATCAGATCTACATCGGCACGGGTGGCAGTCAGCACCTCGCAGTTCATCTGTTCCAATTGGCGTACAATGGCAGAGCCGACCATCCCACGATGGCCAGCCACATAGACCCGCTTACCATTGAGCGAATACAGACGATCAGCCAAAGCGCTTTGCCTCTGCAAGGTCGGATTCTACCATTTCGCGCACCAGCTCTTCGAACGGGGTTTCAGGCGTCCAGCCCAATTTTTCACGGGCTTTGGATGCATCACCCAGCAAGGTTTCCACTTCGGCCGGGCGGAAATACTGTGGGTCGACTTTGACCACCACACGACCGGTTTCGTCGCGTGCAACCTCGTCCAAACCTTCGCCTTCGAACGTCAGCTTCATGTCCAAGCCTTCGGCGGCACGGGTAACAAATTCTCGAACGGAATATTGCTGCCCGGTGGCGATTACGAAATCTTCGGGCGTGTCTTGCTGCAACATCAGCCACATCATCTGAACATAATCACGGGCATGGCCCCAATCGCGCAGAGCATCCATATTGCCCAATAGCAATTCATCCTGCATACCAAGCTTGATACGGGCCAGAGCGCGGGTGATTTTACGAGTTACGAAGGTCTCGCCGCGGATCGGGCTTTCGTGGTTAAACAAGATGCCATTGCAAGCATAAAGGTCATAGGATTCACGGTAGTTCACCGTGATCCAATAGGCATAAAGTTTTGCCACCGCATAGGGTGAACGTGGATAGAACGGCGTGGTTTCACGCTGCGGCGTTTCCTGTACCAGACCGTAAAGCTCGGACGTCGATGCCTGATAAAACCGGGTCTTGTCCCCGAGCCCAAGGAAGCGGATCGCTTCAAGAATACGCAGGGCACCAATTGCATCAGAGTTGGCGGTGTATTCAGGCTCTTCGAACGACACCGCGACGTGGCTTTGCGCGGCAAGGTTATAAACCTCATCCGGTTGAACCTTGTTGATGACATTGGTCAGCGAGGAACTGTCGGTCATGTCGCCATGGTGCAGCTGGAATTGACCAGATTGCCCCGGTTCACCCTCAAAAAGGTGGTCGATGCGCTGTGTGTTGAACAAAGAGGTCCGGCGTTTGATGCCATGCACCTGATAGCCTTTGTTCAGAAGAAATTCAGACAGGTATGCCCCATCCTGTCCTGTCACACCTGTAATAAGCGCTTTTTTCACTTTGCGATCCCTCAACACAGTCAAATTTATGTCCTAACTGCCATAATGCGTTCACACGGCAATGAACAGGCCGTTTTCATCAAATGCACCGGCCTCCATCCACCTCAAGACAGACACCCGTGATCATATCGGCCTCGTCGCTGCACAGAAAGGCAGCTGCGTTACCCATGTCTTTTGGGGTGGAAAACCGCCCAATCGGTATGGTCGAAAGGAATTTCTCACGCATCTCGGGCGTATCTTCACCCATGAACGATGCGAGCAAAGGCGTTTCACCCGCAACAGGATTGAGCGCATTGACCCGGATGCCAAAAGGCGCAAGTTCAACCGCCATGGCGCGGGTGGCCGTGATCATCCAACCCTTTGAGGCGTTATACCAATTTAGATTGGGCCGTGGGCTAACCCCGGCGGTCGAGGCGACGTTCAAAAACACGCCGCTCTTTCGGGCTTTCATCTGATGCACGAATTGCTTTGCACTCAGGTAGACAGATTTGCAATTGACTGCCAACACGCGGTCAAAATCGGCCTCGCTGACCTGTTCCATTGACTGCGGTTGATGTGTCACGCCGGCATTATTCACCACGATATCCGGCACACCAAAGTGCGCAATGACCATATCCGCCAAACGGGTCATGCTGCGAGGGCAAGCAACATCAACCCCGCAGTAGGCCGCGCCTAATTCTTCGGCTTTGGCTTGTGCTGCGCTCTCATTAATATCGGCAATCACGACCTGCGCGCCCTCGGCCCGGAATTTTCGCACGATCCCTTCGCCAAAACCACTGGCACCACCGGTGATCAATGCGGCTTTCCCTTTTAGACGCATGCTGTTTTCCCCTCATGTTTTGGGCGCGCAACTGCCCAGTGCACCGCTGTAATTCCAGCCAACCGTGCAAAACGCTGTAATTCGGCATCAAGCTTGGCCAGACGGACAGCCCCCCATTTGACCCCGGGTTCGGGCCAGAAACCGATCACCTGCATGCCCCCTTGCGCGCGATCTGCCTTGAGCTCTAGGCGGCCAACAAAACGATCGCCCTCTAACAATGGGTATACATAATAGCCCCACCGTCGTTTGGCCTTGGGTACAAACATTTCATTCCGGTAGGCAAAACCAAATAGGCGCTCCAACCGGATGCGGTCTCGGATCATTGGATCAAATGGGTTCAATATACGCAAGCGTATGGTGGGGTGTGTAAGCTTCAACAAACGCTCCTCTATGTCTGCAACAGCCCACGCATCACGGTATAGTCCATCAGCCCCCTGAACCGAAACCGGCACTAGGTTTTGCCCCGATGCGCCGGTCTTTGCCTCTTGCGCGTTCATCGCATCCCAAAACCGTTGTATTTCCCCTGTAGTTGCCACACTCAAGCGATCAATAGCCTGATTGCAAAGCTTATTAATATGATCTGCATCGTTGCCATGATCGGATGCGCTAGCGGGGAACACCCGTTCACCAAGATCATAATATTTCACAAAGTTTTCTCTGTGACAGGTCGCTAATTCTCCCGAGTACCACATCTGGTCGAGCGCCTTTTTATGTGGCGGCCGGGCCCACATTTCACGTTTGTCGGCTTTGGTTTCAAACGCATGAGTCGACAGCGCGCCTTCCAATTCAATACGCTTACGTATGGAAGAAATTTCTTCCTGCCCAAGACCTGATTGGTACCAATCGCTTTTGGAAACCTTTTCGCCCAAACGTCGAAACTGGCGTCGCCACATCGGCAGGTATTCCATCGGTATCAACGAGGCATCATGTGTAAAATGTTCAAACAATTCCCGTTTGGCCAACAAATCCCATATCATTCCTTCGCGATAGTTTTGATTGCGAGACCAGATAATATGGTTATGGGCGCGGGTGACATTGCGGATGGTATCGATCTGAACAAAGCCCAGGTTGCGGATGAGACCCATCACATCCAGCGGGCCGGTCGGTGCCTCGGACAGACCATTGGTCCAAAGCCACAGATGCCGCGCCTGTTTGTTGGGGATTTGCAATCTTGCGGTCATGGCATGCTCAGAAAAATCATAGTGTCCCTCAAATCCGCCCCGGTTTGCGCCAGAGCCTCTTGTACGTAGAGCCGTGACAAAACGCAGGCCTGCGTAGTGTTGGCGCGCGCTGGGTCCTTCAGGGCTCGTGTCAGCTTCTTTGCGTCTTTGTGACCCTGAAGTTGCTGTTCAACGCCTTGCTGGATCATGGCCTCGACCTGATCCCGGCGCTGGTCTGACAGGTGTTTGGCCTGTCTGGTCACCCCCAAACGCGCCGCCTTGTGCTGAAGCCGGTAATATTCCTTGAGGGCTGGGGTATTGAGCTTGGATGCGGCGGCGGCAACCGTGCGGCTATATCGCTCAGACGACAGACGTCCCGTCACCAACTGGCCACAGTTTCTCAGTGGCAATGCCCCCAGAATGGCCTGTTCAACCTTGTAGAAATAAACCAATTCCGATGTCGGAAGATGCCCCATACCCCGGTCAACCAATGGCAAGATAAATCCATTGGCCTGAACCGCAATATCTTTGGGGTTTTCGTAGGCATCAATCACTAAATCTGCGACATATCCGATGATCACCGGGTCGGAATTGATCCGCCTGACATGTGTAACAGCCACCTCAAGGTTTGCCCCAGCGTATCCAAGCCCGACCAACTCTTCCCGAATCGGCATTCCCGCCTGCCATTCCAGCAGCAGCCGTTCGATATCGGCCTTTTTGACCTCAACTGTTTGCGCCCACAGTGGGGCAGCAAAGCAACAACACAACAGTATCAGAAATCGCTTCAAACTCGGTCCTTCCACAGGGCACAAATCATGCCTGCAATACGTAAAGATGCACTAAGCTTAGCTGGTTTCAGGCAAATGGAAACGCTTCAGCCGGAAATAAAGAAAATATCGATCAGCAGGATTTTTAACTCTGTAATGGATTTCCTGTTCAGGAATTGCTATTTAGTGCTGCAACGCAGCATTAGACGGTGAATAGACATGAGCGCTACCGCCCGTAAAACCGCCCCCCTGCCCGAAGATATCCGGGCCGCGAAGGGTGGAACGCCTTTGGTCAGCCTGACCGCCTATACCACGCCAATGGCGCGGATGATGGATGGTCATTGCGACTTTGTCCTTGTGGGCGACAGTGTCGGCATGGTTTTGCATGGTTTGCCATCGACCCTTGGTGTGACCATGGAGATGATGATCATGCACGGTCAGGCCGTCGCGCGTGGGCTTGATAAGTCGATGCTGGTGATCGACATGCCGTTTGGCAGTTACGAGGAAAACCCAGCGCAGGCGTTTCGTAACGCCGCCCGCATCATGCGCGAGACCGGTGCCGTCGCGGTCAAGCTTGAAGGCGGTCAGCATATGGCCGAAACCATCGCCTTTCTCGTCGCTCGCGGCATCCCGGTGATGGCGCATATTGGCCTGACACCCCAATCAATCAACACATTGGGTGGCTACAAAGTTCAGGGCCGTGACGATCAAGCTGCGACCCTTTTGGCCGACGCACTTGCCGTCAGCGAAGCGGGTGCATTTTCAGTCGTGCTGGAAAAAATCCCCGCCGTGCTGGCCGATCAAATCACCGCCGATATCCCCATTCCAACCATCGGCATTGGGGCTTCTGCCGGATGTGACGGACAAATTCTGGTGGTCGATGACATGCTGGGCCTGTTCACCACGTTCAAGCCCAAGTTCGTCAAACGTTACGCCGAATTCGGTGCTGCGGGTGAAGAGGCGATCAAAGCCTATGCCGAAGAAGTGCGCGCGCGCAGCTTCCCGGCATCAGAGCATACCTTTGCGGATAAGGCCCCCGGCAAATGACACCACCGATTTTGCGTACTTTGCCCGCGCTACGCGCGGCTACATCCGACTGGCAAAAAGCCGGAGAAACCATTGGCGTTGTCCCGACCATGGGTGCCCTGCATGATGGGCACCTGTCGCTGGTTAAGTTGGCCAAGGAACACTGTGATCGGGTGATTGTCACAATTTTTGTGAATCCCAAACAGTTCAACAATCCTGATGATCTGAAGAACTATCCACGCACCGAAGAGGATGACGCCCGTAAGCTGGCGCGGTTCGGTATTGATGTGCTGTATGTGCCCGAACCCGATCAGATATATCCGCAGGGGTTTTCGACAACGGTGTCGGTGTCTGGCCTGACCGATGTGATGGACGGTGTGATGCGCCCGGGCCATTTTGATGGCGTTGCAACGGTCGTCAGCAAGCTGTTTTTACAAACCTCAGCCTCAGATGCCTTCTTTGGTGAGAAAGATTTCCAGCAGTTGCAGGTCGTACGCCGAATGGCACGGGATCTAGATATTCCGATCACTGTGCATGGCTGTCCGACAATCCGTGAAATCGATGGGCTGGCGATGTCATCGCGTAACCTGCTGTTGTCTGATCGTGCGCGGGTCAATGCGCCGATGCTGTTTGAAGAAATGGAAGGCATTGCCGCGGGTGTTGGTTCTGGACAGGATTTTGCTCAGCTACAGGAACAAGCGGTTCAGCGTTTACAAAACGCCGGCTTTACAAAAGTCGAGTATCTTGAAATTCGCGCAAATGATGATCTGTCACTTTTGTCTACCCCGACGCGCCCTGCCCGGCTGTTTGCCTCGGCCTGGCTGGCCGGTGTGAGGATGATTGATAACATCGCGATCTAAGCACGACCCGGGCAGACGCTGTTTTGCACATGCACCGTAGTGATTAACCTTTCATAAACCCTCTGTGCCTAGCGTTAACCACGTTGAACAAGGCAGGTCGGTTACATGGTCGCACGCGCCTATACAGTCGCTTTTGAAGGGGTCGAGGCCCGTCAGGTTGAGGTGCAATGTGCCGTAACCCCGGGCCTGCCGGCGTTTTCACTTGTTGGCCTGCCGGACAAGGCCGTATCCGAGGCGCGCGACAGGGTGCGCACCGCGCTCAATTCCATGGCAATCGCCCTGCCCTCCAAACGTATCACCATCAATCTAAGCCCTGCCGATTTGCCCAAAGTCGGCAGCCATTTTGACCTTCCTATTGCGCTGTCCCTGCTGGCCGCACTGGAAATCATCCCCATGGATGCCGTCGAAGGCACAACCTCTTTGGGAGAGCTGTCACTGGACGGCACGTTGATCCCTGTGATCGGCGCCTTGCCCGCCGCCCTTGCCGCCGCGCAGGAAGATCGCACATTGCTATGCCCAAAAGCCTCGGGGGCTGAGGCCGCATGGGTCGATGCGGCGCAGGTGATCGGTGCGGTAAATTTGGCAGATGTCATCCGGCACTACACTGGACAATCCCCCTTGCCCCCTTCGACCCCCGGTGAAGTTTTGCAAGACGCATCGGCCCGGGATCTACGCGATGTCAAAGGTCAGGAACGCGCCAAACGCGCCTTGGAAATCGCGGCTGCCGGGCGCCACCATCTGATGATGGTCGGGTCTCCCGGGTCTGGAAAATCCATGTTGGCGGCACGGATGCCTGGCATCCTGCCCCCATTAGATGCATCTGAGGCATTGGAAACGTCTATGATCCATTCATTGGCAGGCTTAATTGACGAGGGAGGTATCAACCGCACCCGACCTTTCCGTGAGCCGCATCACACCGCATCGATGGCGGCAATCGTGGGCGGTGGTCGCAGGGCCGGACCAGGTGAGATCAGCCTTGCCCATAACGGGGTGCTGTTCATGGATGAGTTTCCCGAGTTCTCACGTCCGGTTCTGGAAACCCTACGCCAACCAATCGAAACTGGTGAAGTGATCGTCGCGCGCGCCAATGCACATGTGAAATATCCCTGCCGGTTTTTGCTGGTGGCAGCGGCCAATCCTTGCAAATGTGGCTATATGTCTGATCCCGCGCGCGCCTGCGCCCGCGTGCCGCTTTGTGGCGAAGATTACATGGGGCGCATTTCCGGGCCATTGATGGACCGATTTGACCTGCGCATCGAGGTGCCCCCTGTTGCCTTTGCTGACCTTGATCTGCCGCCGTCAGGTGACAGCACCACTGAAGTCGCTGCACGTGTAGCAGCCGCGCGTACAGTACAACGTAAGCGGCTCCAGGATTTCGTCGGGACGCATCTGAATGCCGATGCCGAGGGCAGTGTGCTGGATGAGGTTGCCACACCCGACATGGACGGCCGCAGCTTGATCACCAAGGCGGCGGAGCGCTTTGGCCTGACGGCACGAGGGTATCACCGTGTCTTGCGCGTTGCCCGCACGATTGCCGATCTTGATCAGTCAGAACAGGTCAAAAAACCGCATATAGCCGAGGCGCTCAGTTATCGGATTTCAGGGATGAAGGAGGGGTGATCAGGCCGGTTTCCGCAACTGTTACCATCAACACCCCAAACCTGATCGGATCATCGTTATGCCGTGCCTGCCCGCCGTGACGTGGCATTCGGCTGGGGAATTTATCGTTCACTTGCAGCCGAAGGCAGAGAACTGATCCATTTGGAAACCGCATGCAATGTCGCTCTTGCTTCAGGCAGGTAGGCTTCGAAAAGGGGCCAGACATGTGGCAGGTCATGCTCCAGCACTTTCGTCACTTCAACGCCATCTTGCTGTAGTTTTTCGGTCATCCGGCGTGCGTCATCTAGTAGGATTTCCTGATCAGAGACCGCCAACCAAACCGGCGGCGCACCGGTGAAATCAGCATAAAGTGGCGACGCTGTCGGTGTTTTGGGATCCACCCCATTCAGATACAACTGCGCCATATCTTGCACCCGCGACGCTGGCAGCACCGCCTCTGAACGCGCATTTTTACGCAGGCTGTCTCCGGAAAAGCTCAGATCCGTCAAAGGAGAAAAGCAAAATACGCCGACAGGTTTTGATAGCCCCTGTCGCAAAATCTCTCCTAACAAAGACAAAGCTAAACCACCGCCAGCGCTGTCTCCTCCCAGTATCACGCCTGCCGGATGTGCCATAACGGCTTGGTATGCCAACAACGCATCTTCGACAGCGGAAGGAAAGGGGGCAGCTGGAGCTAGCCGGTAATCAGGCAGATATGCAGGCAAGCTGGTCTCATGTACCAATCGCGCGACCATGGAGCGGTGTGTTCGGGCGGATCCGAACACATATCCCCCGCCATGGAAATACAGTATCAACGGCCCTGTTTTCGCAACTTGAGGAACGACATGTATTGTCGAAAGACTACGCCCCCCATGCCCCAGAGAGCAATCTTCAAATCGGCTCCCCTTAGGGGAGGGGAACAGCAATTTTGCTTTGCGTTCAAACACGCGCGCCAAACGTTCCGGGTTCTTTTCCCAACTCAGATAAGGTTTCTCAACAGCTCTCAGCAACGCATTCAGAATTGGCCTCATCCGGCTCATTTGCGTTTGGCCTCAATCGCCTCCCAGATCCGTTCTGCAACGTTTATGCCATCGAAACGCTCCAGCTCCTGAATGCCTGTGGGCGAAGTTACGTTGATTTCGGTCAGGTAATTGCCAATCACATCGATGCCGACAAACACTTGACCTTTTTCCTTCAAAAGAGGGCCAATACGGTCACAGATTTCGCGGTCACGGGCGCTGAGTTCAATCTTTTCTGGTCGCCCACCAACATGCATATTTGATCGTGTCTCGCCTTTGGCTGGCACACGGTTGATCGCACCCACCGGTTCGCCATCAACCAGAATGACCCGCTTGTCACCGTTAGAGACATCAGGCAGGAATTTCTGCGCAATCAGCGGCTCGCGGCTGAACCCTGTGAACAGCTCATAGAGAGAACTGAGGTTGCGATCCTCCGGAGTCAGGCGAAACACGCCCGCGCCGCCGTTACCATAGAGCGGCTTAACGATAATATCTCCGTGCTCTTCCTTGAAGGCGCGGATCGTATCCAGATCACGGGCAATTGTTGTGGGCGGGGTCAGGTCTGGGAAATCCAAAACCAACAGTTTTTCAGGATAGTTACGAACCCAAAATGGATCATTCACCACCAATGTATCCGGGTGGATCCGGTCCAGAAGGTGGGTCGTGGTGATGTAAAACATATCAAACGGTGGGTCCTGACGCAGCCAGACCACATCAAAGTCGGCCAAATCCACCTCGATCTCTTCACCCAAGTGAACATGATCGCCCAACACACGCTGTACCGTCATCGGCCATCCGCGCGCGGTCACGCGGCCAGCGTTATAGGCCAGTTTGTCAGCGGTATAAAAAAACAGCTCATGCCCGCGGGCCTGTGCTTCCTCGGCCAATCGAAAGCTGCTGTCAGCGTTGATATCGACCGAACCAATCGGATCCATTTGAAAGGCGATTTTCATGAGCAGCCCCCGGCTTGAAATTATGCCCGCTTTACATGGGGCATCCGCAAGCCGAGTGCAAATCAGAAATGTCCAAAAGCGTTTTTGATCACTTCGATGTGTCCCTGATCATTCAAAACCACAAGATCAAATCGCGTCGGGCTTAACTGCCCATCCGGCGTATGCGCCAGATACTCCGACGCGGCAGAATAAATCCGCTGCATCTGGGCTGGGCGCAAGCGTTCCATAGCAGCCTGCAGACTACGCGCCTTTTTGACTTCAGCAAAAACAATCTCTTTGCCATCACGCAACACAAGATCAATTTCACCACCCTGCCCACGCCAACGGCGATGTAAGACCACTACACCACGGCGTGCATATTCGGCGGCAGCCTGATCTTCTGCCACGAGGCCAGAGTAATAAGCTGTTTCGCCCACGTGCTTTGCATTCCGTACTTTTGTGTCTGGGTTTGTCTCGCTCTTGAACTGCGACATCATTCCTCTTTCGACAGGGCCAAGGCTCGCTGGTAGACCTGCCGACGCGGTAGGGAATACAACGTAGAAACCTGATCGGCAGCATCGCGCACTGAAACGCTTTGCAATGCTTCGCGTAGGGCCTGTTCTAAATCAGAATCGCTAACAGTTTCTTTATCACCACGATCTATCAGAACCACGATCTCACCTTTGAGCGTGCGTTCGGCACAGATCTGAGCCAGTTCTTCTAGAGTGCCGCGCATGACCTCTTCGAATTTCTTGGTCAATTCCCGGCACACCACCGCACGACGCGTCGCCCCCAAGGCCTTTGCCGCATCTGCAAGCATTGCAGCCACCCGTTTTGGTGATTCGTAAAACACGAGTGTCGCCGTCACGGGTGCCACTTCTGCCAATGCAGTCTTACGCTTGCCAGATGCTGTGGGCAGGAACCCGCCAAAGAAGAACCGATCAGTTGGCAAACCAGCCAGCGTCAGCGCCGTAATCACCGCCGATGGTCCCGGTGCGGAAATCAAGGCGTGTCCCTCAGCCACCGCAGCGCGCGCTAGATCAAATCCCGGATCAGCCACCATAGGTGTGCCAGCCTCAGACGCGTAAACCACTGATTTTCCTTGCTCTAACGCCTGCATAAGACGTGGCCTCATCTTGTCACCGTTGTGATCATGATAGGCCAAAACAATCCGATCCCGCAGAGGGATGCCATGAATTTCCATCAGTTTGCGCAGGCTGCGCGTGTCTTCGGCAACCAAAACATCCGCCGCCGTCAGGATATCCAATGCCCGTAAGGTGATATCCCGCGCCGTCCCGATCGGCGTTGCAATCAGGTACAAACCTGCTGTCAGTTTTCTGCTTTCGGAATTCATCACTGGACCCGCCTTCTATGACGTTTATGATCTCCATCTGAGAGCAGGGAGTTTTTCACCTGCCACCACGAGGGAGTTTAAGAGGTCTTATGTTTGCTGTTTTCACATCCGGGTGCAAGCTATTGCGCCGTATTGCAATGCTACTGCCAATTCTTTGGCTGGCGGCCTGTCAAACCCCCGGTGTTGGGAGCAGCAGTGGTCCTTCAATCGATCCGAATGCACCCGTCCCGGTTGCTCTGCTTGTTCCGCATGGTTCTGCCGTCTCAAATGAGGCCTTTCTCGCGAAGGACCTTGAAAACGCCGCGCGCCTTGCTGTGTCCGATCTTAACGGGGTGAAAATTGACCTTCGCGTCTATGCCACCGCCGGACAGGCCGGGCTGGCCCAACAGGTGGCTTTGCGTGCCGTCGATGAAGGTGCAAAGATCATTATTGGGCCTTTGCATGCCGGGTCGGCCAATGCCGTGGCTGTTGCTGTAGCCCCTAAGGGCGTTAATGTTCTGGCCTTCTCCAACAACCCGACAATTGCCGGGGGCAACCTATTCGTTCTGGGACAAACCTTTGAAACCACGGCCAATCGGCTGGTGAACTTTTCAACCAGCCAGGGGAAATCGCGGATCATGACGGTCTACGCCAACAACTTGGCAGGTCAACTGGGTCGAGATGCGATTGCACAGGCCATCGCGAATAATGGCGCGACACCAGCGGGCGCGGTTCAGTATGAATTTTCCCAAAACGGCGTGGTGTCTTCGATCCCTGCGATCAAACAGGCCGCACAAAGCAATCAGGCCAATGCTATTTTCACAACCGCAAATGCTGCCGGTGCTCTGCCCATGTTCTCAGAAATGCTGCCCGAGGCGGGACTTGGCCCCGATGCGATGCAATACATTGGCTTGTCGCGCTGGGACACTCCACGCCAGACACTGTCCTTGCCTGGGGTTCAGAACGGTTGGTTTGCCCTGCCTGATCCGCAGCGATCGGCCCAGTATCGCAGCCGCTTTGAGACCGCCTATGGCAACACACCGCATGCAATCAGCGGGTTGGCTTATGATGGCATCGCAGCTGTTGGTGCATTGGTCAAATCCGGTAAACGCAACGCGCTGACCACATCTGCTCTGACTCAAGGCGCAGGTTTTCAAGGCGTGACCGGTATCTTCCGCCTCCGCAAAGATGGCACCAACGAACGTGGCCTGGCAGTCGCAACCGTGCGCAACCAGCAAGTGGTTGTTGTGTCACCTGCCCCTAGCAGCTTTAGCGGCGCTGGTTTCTAAATCATTTGGTGTCACAACATATGAAAACACTTCCCCCTCGCCCGGATGATCTCATTTGTCCGGTCGAGGATATTTTTGACGCCGAAACCGTCAATGCACAGATCGAAGATGCACTGCAATCAGCTGGCAACGATGCCGGCGAGCAACGCAAAGTACTTACTCAAATTCTGGCGGCGCGACATACGCTGGGACGCAAAGCCATCAGCACGGCACTAAAGGCGCACCCGATGTCAGCGCGCCCGGTGGTACGGTCTTATAGCTGGCTGACGGATTGCATTCTGCTGACCACACTCGCACATGTGACCCGTCATCTGCACCCGAATCCGAACCCAACTGAGGCCGAGCGTATCGCCGTCTTTGCAGTGGGCGGCTATGGGCGCAAAGAGATGGCTCCGCACTCTGATGTCGATCTACTGTTCTTGGTGCCCTATAAAGTCACCCCTTGGACCGAAAGCGTAATTGAAAGCACGCTATATATTCTATGGGATCTGCGGCTTAAAGTTGGTCACTCCAGCCGCTCAACCGATGAATGCCTGCGTTTGGCCGAGCAAGATTTCACCATTCGCACCGCCTTGCTGGAAAAGCGCTTTCTGTTTGGCGATGCCGCCCTTGGCGAAACGCTACGAGCCCGAATGCGTGACGAGCTATTCACTGGCACCGAGCGTGAGTTCATTGAGGCCAAGCTGGAAGAACGCGAAGCCCGGCATGAGAAACAGGGCGGCCAGCGCTATATGGTCGAACCCAACGTAAAAGAGAGCAAAGGCGGCCTGCGCGATCTGCAATCCCTCTACTGGATTGCCAAATACCTGTACCGGGTTGATGACATCGCAGAACTGGTAGCGCTGGGCCTGTTCACCGAGGACGAATTTGACACCTTTACCCGGGCAGAAAATTTTCTCTGGGCTGCGCGTTGCCACCTGCATTTGGTCACCAATCGGCCAAGCGAACAATTGACGTTTGATCTGCAGGTCGAGGTCGCTGAACGGATGGGATACCTCGATATCGCCGGGCGTCGCGCGGTCGAATATTTCATGCAAGATTATTTCCGTCACGCCACAGCGGTGGGCGACCTGACCCGCATCTTCCTGACCAAGCTGGAAGCAACGCACGCCAAGTCGCAGCCGATCTTACAACGTCTGATGACCCGAAAACGCCGATTGAAACCCGGTTACAAAGAGGTTCACGGCCGCATTGCCATCGCCGACCCAGATACGTTTTTACAAGATCGCCTGAACCTGTTGCGCCTGTTCGAAGAAGGCCTGCGGACGGGTCTTTTAATTCATCCCGATGCCATGCGTCTGGTGACCGCGAACCTCGACCTTATTGATGATGCCCTGCGCACTGATCCGCAGGCGCAGAAGTTGTTTCTTGATCTGTTATTGAAGCACGGCAACCCGGAACGCGCCTTACGACGGATGAACGAGCTGGGAGTGCTTTCTGCATTCATACCTGAATTTGAACCTATCGTCGCAATGATGCAGTTCAATATGTATCACCACTACACCGTTGACGAGCATACCATCCAATGCATCAGCCATCTGGCCCAGATCGAACGCCATGAGCTGATCGAGGAACTGCCTGTAGCATCATCCATTCTTGATGAGGGCGTCAACCGGCGCATCCTTTACGTCGCTTTACTTCTCCATGACATTGGCAAAGGCCGCACCGAGGATCACTCGATTCTTGGCGCAAAGATCACCCGCAAGGTAGCCCCTCGGCTGGGCTTGAAACCCGCCGAAGTGGACATTGCAGAATGGTTGGTGCGCTATCACCTATTGATGTCGGACATGGCGCAGAAACGCGATATTTCTGACCCACGTACTGTTCGGGATTTTGCCAAGGCGGTGCAAACGAAGGAACGGCTTGATCTGCTGTGCGTTTTGACGGTTTGTGATATTCGCGGCGTTGGCCCCACCACCTGGAACAACTGGAAAGCCACGCTTTTGCGCTCGCTTTATGCCCAAACTCGACAAGCGCTAGAGGGTGGGTTGGAAGCTCTCAATCGCGAGCAACGTGGATCAGATGCCAAGCGCAATCTGCGCAAGGCACTAAAAGGCTGGGATGCCAAGGACCTCAAGGCCGAAACAGCCCGCCATTACCCACCCTATTGGCAGGGGCTGCATGTTACAGCTCATACTATCTTTGCCCGACTTCTTCGCGATTTAGAGCCCGATTCAGTTGGCATTGATCTGGCCATTGATGAAGATCGTGACGCCACCCGCGCCTGTTTCGTGATGGCAGACCATCCCGGTATTTTCTCGCGCCTAGCCGGGGCGCTGGCCTTGGTTGGCGCCAATGTGGTCGATGCTCGCACCTATACCTCAAAAGATGGCTACGCCACAGCAGTGTTCTGGGTACAGGATGCTGACGGTCACCCCTATGAGGCCGAACGCCTGCCGCGCCTGAACCAGATGATCGACAAGATCCTCAAGGGCGAGGTTGTGACCGGCGACGCGATGCAAAGCCGTGATAAAATCAAAAAACGTGAACGCGCGTTCCGTGTGCCCACACATATCACTTTTGATAATGAAGGATCGGAAATCTACACTCTGATCGAGGTTGACACCCGTGATCGCCCCGGCCTGCTATACGACCTGACCCGTACGCTGGCTACCAACAACGTCTATATCAACTCGGCCGTTATTGCGACCTACGGCGAGCAGGTGGTGGATACCTTTTATGTTAAAGATATGTTTGGTTTGAAGTTCCACTCAGAGGCCAAGCAAAAGGCGCTTGAGAAGAAGCTGCGCGATGCGATCACTCAAGGGGCAGAACGTGCCCGCGCATAGCAAGCAAAGTTAAACTGGAGGGAACTTGCCCCTCCAGTTCTATTTATTAAGCTGCGTTATTCGGCAGGTGTGCCGTCCAACTGAGGCCCTTGATTTTTCTCACGCAGGTGATCGCGGTACAGAGCTTTACTCATTGCAATCATCATCAACCCTAGGATCACAGCAAACGGCAGCGCACCGATAATCATTGCGTTTCGTATCGCTTCCATTGGATTGTTATCACCCGCCGCAAGCAACAAGGTGCCAATTACAACGGTCAGGATAACCCCCCAAACGATCCGGTGCTTGATACCGGTTTCCTGCTCTCCACCAGACATGATGGTATTCATCACAAGAATACCTGAGTCAGCAGATGTGACCAGAAATGTCAGGACCAAGACAACGCACATCACATTCAGTGCCGCCAGAAGCCCACCATCCAGAATGTAAGACAAGGTCACAAACAACTTGTTGGTGTTCGATGCACCAATGATCGCACCATCGGCAATGCCGTTAAGCTCCAGATCAATCGCCGTGGCACCTAGGATTGTCATCCAAGCAAAGCACACCAAAGAAGGCGCAACAACACATCCTATAACGAACTCACGAATGGTGCGCCCTTTGGAAATGCGGGCAAGGAACAGGCCCACAAAAGGTGCATATGCAACCATCCATGCCCAATAGAACGTCGTCCATCCAGCTTGCCATGTGAACTGTCGGCCGTCGTTACCAGCCTCATAAACTGCAGCAAGAGTTGCTTCGTTTAGTTCAGCAGCCTCTCCAGTTAGTCCTGAAACAAACCCTTCGTAGCTGCCCCAAGCGTTGGTTGCGCCAGCAAAGAGATCGCCTGAATGGGATTGTGCCGCCGCTGGCAGCGCGGCTGCGAAATCCGCCTCACTCATTGGGAAGTAAGCGTTAAACGACAGCGAGATGAATTGGAGAATGTAATCAACCAATGCGACGCCATACGTTGTCATTGCAAAGAAAAACGAACCAAAGATTACAAAGGTGAACAGTAAAACCATGGACAGAACCAAATTGAGGTTCGACAGATACTTAACCCCACGTCCAACGCCAGACACGGCAGATATGATTGACAGGGTCATAATCAACACCAACCCGGCGATCAGACCTGCCCCACTGGGTGTCGGTGCTTCACCACCAAGATTCATGATCCATTCCATACCGGTGATTGCATACACGCCGTTCAGGAACTGACTGACGCCAAAACCGATCGTGACAGAAACCGCAAGAATTGTTGCCACGACACCAAGCGTGTCGATCACGTGCCCAAAGAACCCATTAGCATGCCGACCGATCAAAGGTGTCAGGGCGCTTCTAATCGTCAGGGGCAAGCCGCGCGTATATGAGCAATACGCCATTGCCAGCCCTGCAACGACAAAAACCCCCCATGTATGGAACCCGTAATGTGCGAATGTGAAAACGTAAGTTGATCGGATCGCCTCTTGGGAGTTTGCTTCAACATTTTGCGCCAGAACTTCTGGATTTGATCCCCACAGCCCTAATGGTTCGGCGGTGGCGAAAACCATCAACCCAACGCCCAGACCAGCCCCGAACATCATTGCAAACCAAGAGAAATTGGAAAATTCTGGTTTTTCCCCGGGCAGACCCATCACACGTTTCCCGGTTGAGGGGATAATTGCGATGACGATGAGGAATAGGGCAAAAAACCCAAACAGGATGATGTAGAAAGCGTTGAAGCTTTCAAGCAGCTCCCATTTGAAACTGCTGAGTATACTGTTGGCCTGTGCGGGCCAAAGCAAGGCCCAAAGTGCAAGCGCAACAATGATGCATTTGCTGCCAATTGCGATTGGCATACTGTAGTTTTGGTAAAATCCCGATGGCGATTTTGCAATCACGACATCAGTAAACGGTGGCTTTATCATCGTGTCCCTCCCGACAGAAGTTGTTCATCGGAACGTATCGCCACAACTCGGCAGTGGATTGAATTTCACGAGAATGCACACTTGTAATCATGTTTACACTGTTTAGTGTAAGCTTGCGAAAGGAGGAGCCATCATGTCAGAAAGTTTTTCCAAAAATTTACGCCGCCTGTGCGCCGAGCGTGTCAGCATTGCGCAGGTCTGTCGCGAAATCGGCTTCAATCGACAGCAATTCAACCGGTACCTCAATGGTGGCGGCATGCCCTCGGCACATAATCTACACCGTATCGCGCAGTATTTTGGGATAAGCGCCGATACATTGGTCTTGGATGGCGATCAGTTTGCTGTCGAAGTGGAAACACTACAACCCGATGTGCATACTCGGTCGCGCCCATCTTTGGATTATATCTTCGAAGGTCAGGCCCGTAATTTGCGGCGATATCTTGGGTTTTACCATGGCCATTTTCAGACCCCGACCTGGCAAGGTAATATCATCCGAACCCTTGTTTGGCTCAGAGAAGAGCAAGGTAAAGTGGTCAGTCATACATTTGAACGGGCCCATAGTGCAGATGGCAGCATTCGCCAAAAGACGCGGCACAAGGGGTTAGTGACCTTCAAGGGCGACAGAATTTATCTGATCGAAAATGCCAATAGCGAAGATGGCTTCATGTCCAGCACAATTATGTTTCCAGCCCATCGACAACAGGTCAACCTTATCCAGGGGCTTACCATGGGTGTCGCAACACGCCCCCGCTTGATGCCCTATGCCACACCAATCATCTGGAAGCGTATCCCCGAACGTGTCTCAGCCCGGGAAAGCATCGAGCAAACCGGGATATTCCCCGAGGCCAGTACCGCCATTGACCCGGTCATTCGCAAGCGCTTGCTTGAGGTAGCGGACCCACAGGAGTTTGTGGCGCAGATCGGGTAGATTTAAATCTCCAACAACATCCTTCCTTGGCTGGTGCACCTGAGCAGAAATTGACACTGGATTTTTCAATCATTCCCCGGCACTGATAATAAAACAGTACAGGGATCACCGTCATGCCGCCGCCATTTTCACGCGAAGAGTACAACCAACGTCTGATCCAGGTACGCACCGCAATGGCAGAGCGTGGGTTTGACGGTTTGGTCATTGGCGATCCCGCCAATATCAATTGGTTAACCGGCTATGACGCTTGGTCGTTCTACACCCCGCAGATTATGGTCGTCGGATTGGAGTGCGAACCCACTTGGATCGGCCGCGAGATGGACGCAGGGGCGGCGAAGTTTTCAAGCTACCTCCCCGATGATCAGGTGGTTTCCTTCCCCGAAACCCATGTCCAGCAACCCGGGCTGCATGCTGCGGACTTCATGGCCGACTGGATGGTGGGCAAAGGTTTTGATGGCAAACGAATTGCCATCGAAAACGATGTCTATTTCCTGACACCAGCCACCGCGGATATTCTCAAATCTCGCCTAAGCAACAGCACATGGAGCGATTGCGGTCTGCTGGTAAACTGGCAACGTCTGACCAAAAGTCCAGCTGAGATTGAGATGATACGTCAAGCCTCGGTCATCGCCGGAAAAGCCATGCAAACCGCCTATGACGGCGCGCGCCCCGGTATACGCCAGTGTGATCTGATGGCTGATATTGTTGCCGCACAAATCCGTGGCACACCAGAATTCGGCGGCGACCAAACCGCGCTGCACCCACTCGTATTAGCGGGTGAAGCCGCCTCGACCGCGCATCCGATGTGGACGGATGCGCAGTTTGAGCGCGATCAGACCATTGCGTTCGAGCTGGGCGGCTGCCGCAAACGCTACAACGCAGGCCTTGCACGAACCGTTCACATTGGAAAACCACCAGCAAAGCTGATCTCAACCGCTCAGGCCGTGGGTGAAGGCATGGAGGCTGTACTGGACAGCATGAAGGCGGGCGTGCTGTGCCGCGATGTCCACGCCGCATGGCAGGCAGTGTTGGATGGCTACGGCTTGGAAAAGAAAAGCCGGATCGGTTATTCGATCGGCGTCGGTTATTCACCGGACTGGGGTGAACACACCATCAGTTTCCGCCCCAGCGATGCCACACCCCTACCTGAGAATGCCGTTGTTCATATTATCCTTGGCATGTGGATGGATGGCTGGGGCATGGAACTGAGCGAGACTATTCACATCCGCGACAACGACGCGATTTGCCTGACCCAATTCCCTCGCGATGTGCATGTGATCGAGGCCTGATCTGATCAGGCCTCGCAGGTTCCAACATTGGGTGTGATCGGAAACAGCCGGTCGAAAACCAAGGTGAAAACATAGGTGTATCCCACCACAAAGGTCGTCACCACGGCGTCAGTCGCCAGCGCCTGCAACACACCGACCTGCAAGAACCACATCAGGATCGGCAATGAGGTCAGCATCAAGGTGACCTCGAACCCGACAGCGTGCATGATCCTGCCCAGATGCGAGCGCTGGCTGGCCACACGGCCCGAACGTGCGTCGATGCGGTCAAACACCCAGTTGTAGATCAGATGCATCAACATCGCCTTCAATGACAAGATCACCCCCAGCAGGCCAATCTCAGCCAAGCCTTTGTCAAAAAACATTGCGCCCGCCGGAATCAGAAGCACCATCAGGATCACTTCGAATGATACTGCATAGACCATCCGGTCTTTTCCCGTTCTCAATGCAACTTTGTCTGACATGGTGTCCTCCTTCGTTGCATTGCTTTCTATCTTAATTATGGGATAATAATAGTTATTATGTATCTAATTATCAGATAGGTTAGAGATGCCATCTCACGACAGCCTGCAAGCCTTTGTCCTTTCTGCTGAACTTGGTTCGTTCTCGGCAGCGGCGCGCCGATTGGGCAAAGCGCAATCTGCTGTTTCAACGGCCATTGCCAATCTGGAGATTGACACAGGACTTATCTTGTTTGACCGCAGCAGCCGGTCGCCCACACTTACCAAGGAAGGGGAAACCCTGCTTCCCCACGCCAAAGGCATCCTGTTGGGCAATCGCGAGCTCATGGCCAAGGCCACCTCGATGAGTGAAGACATCGAGGATCGCCTGACGATGGCAATTGAACAGGGTCTGAACCAGCGCCCCGTGTTAGAGGTTTTAAGCAAATTTGTAGAAACTTTCCCATATGTCTCGCTTGAGATCCTGACCACCGGGCCCAATGATACGGCAACTTTGCTGAAAGAAGGTCGCGCTGATCTGGGCCTGATGACCGAGCAGGAAGGCTATCCCACCGGGTTTCATTTTCACGGGGTCGGCCATTCGGTCATGGCATCCGTTTGTAGTATTTCACACCCGTTGGCCGACCTCAAAACTGTCGCGCACAAGGACCTGCGTGAGCACCGCCAGATCGTTTTACGAAGCCGGTCGCGTGACGCTATCGGCCTGATAGGAGACCTGCACTATGCCGATCCTTGGTATGCCGAAAGCCCGCGCATGATCATCGACCTTTTATTGCATGGTTTGGGCTGGGCCGAACTCCCGTTACCTGTTGTCCACTCCCTCATCGCATCTGGAGAGCTGACCGAGCTGCGCTACGACTTTCAACATAGTGACCAGATTGAGGGCATAGACGTGGTCTGGACAGAACAGCACGCCCTTGGCCGTGCCGGGCAATGGATTTTGGACGCGCTTCTCAAAGTGCCCCAAGAAGAATGGCGAGGGTAGAAGCCCCACCAATCGTCAGGATTTCACAAGGTCCTAAGGCTTATGTTACGATATCGGCAGAGAACGTTTTGATGCGCCTTAGGGACGTTCATACAATTGATGGAGTAATATATCATGATCGTAATTCGAGCCCTCAGACTTTTTACTATCGCATGGTTCTTTTCAATCAATGCCATGCCCATGGCAGCGCAGGCCGATGAAGATGCCAAATGGTTGATCATCATTCATGGCACGGTAAACGCAGCAACTGCGGAAGGTTTTACGCTAGAGACCGGACCAACCGGCATTGCGTTCACCGACCGGCCAGCCCGAAAAGTGCAGATTATTGACATAGCCCGGGCCGTTGGCAACGGCTGGGCCGAAGACGGAGAGTTTCGCGCGGACCCACCGAATGCTTCGCTGATCAACGAAAGCACTGACACAATATCTGTTATCGCAATCGTTGATGCGGCCTGGCAAGAAGGTGCGGTTCAAATGAGCACCACCAATCTGGAAGGTGAACCGCCCAATGTGGGCGACACGGTCGCGATCACAATTGATCAATCCAATAACAATGGTACTTGGACCAAATAATAATCAGAACATCAGCCGTTGCTCAGTTCCGGCGGTCTTACCCAATTGCGCTATGAATTTCAGCGCGCCCTTGGACGTGACGGACAATGGATTTTGGACGCGCTGCTCAAAATGCCCCGAGAAGAATGGCGGGGATAAGACCAATGCCCTCCTCCGGGAATACCGAGTTTTCCATGTTTTATGTTACAGTCCTATCCGCAAACGTTTGACGCAGACCAAATACATTTTGAAATCTTTGGAGACATCTCATGGCTATAATTCGGATTCTCAAACTCATCATTGTTACAGGGTTCTTCTCAATCGCAGTCGCACCGGCGGCGGCCATTGCAGAGGAAGATAAAAGCTGGCTGATCATTCTCCATGGTACGGTCAACGCAGCAACTGCGGAAGGTTTTACGCTAGAGACCGGACCAACCGGCATTGCGTTCACCGACCGGCCAGCCCGAAAAGTGCAGATTATTGACATAGCCCGGGCCGTTGGCAACGGCTGGGCCGAAGACGGAGAGTTTCGCGCGGACCCACCGAATGCTTCGCTGATCAACGAAAGCACTGACACAATATCTGTTATCGCAATCGTTGATGCGGCCTGGCAAGAAGGTGCGGTTCAAATGAGCACCACCAATCTGGAAGGTGAACCGCCCAATGTGGGCGACACGGTCGCGATCACAATTGATCCATCCAATAACAATGGTGTTTGGACCAAATAAAAATCAAAACCTCAGGTGCTGCCGCTTTAAAGTAAACGGTCAACTTTGGGCCCACTTCAACTGATCAAGGGTTTCCACGGCACATGGCCTCACCTGTCGCAAACGCGCCAATGCTGCATCCGGTGCTTCATCTGCAATGATCATCAAGCGCAGCACAACCATGCCTGAGCGCCCGCAGCCGCCCTTGCAATGTACCAGCACTTTGTTGCCAGCGCTTAGCAATGCTAGCGCTGCACGTCTCACTGTGGCCCACTCGGCCTCATCCGATGGTCCCAAGGTTCCAAAATCCTCGACCGGTAGGTGCAGCCAGCCGCATCCGTGTTTTTCAAGATCATCACCCAGTAAAAGCGCGCCCACTTCCGCCATTTCGTGCACTTGCGTCATCGAAACCACCAAGTCGGGCTGCCAGTTGCGCAACACCGCCAAATCATCTTCATAGTGCCCATCACGGCCCGGCAAAGGACACAGGGCCAAAACCCCTGCCCCGACCGACAGCTCATGTATCGCGAAACGTTCCACGCTTCAAAGTTGGTTCGCGCTAAAGGTATCGCAGTCCTGCACCTGCCCACTTTCATATCCAGTGGCAAACCAGCGCGCGCGCTGCTCGGACGTGCCGTGCTGGAACGTATGCGGTTGCGGAACCCGCCCAGCGCGGCGTTGCAGGTGGTCATCACCGATCATCTGCGCGGCATTCACTGCCTCTTCCAGATCGCCGGGCTCCAACAGGCTCCCGACGGCACGCGCCCAGACCCCGCTCAGGCAATCGGCCTGCAGTTCCAATCGCACGGTTAAAGCATTGGCCTGAACCTGCGTGGCGCGCTGGCGCGCACGGTGAACCTCGGGCAAGATGCCAAGCTCATTCTGCACATGGTGCGCCACTTCATGGGCGATCACATAGGCGGCTGCGAAATCTCCGCGCGCACCCAGTTGTTGCGAAAGCGTGGTGAAAAACTCGGTATCGAGATAGGCCTTTCTATCTGCAGGGCAGTAGAACGGGCCCGTTGCGCCGGATGCCCCGCCGCATGGGCTTTGTGTTACGCCAGAGTAAAGCACCATCACCGGTGGATTGTACTGCTGCCCAAGTTGTTGATCAAAAATCTGCGTCCAGACGGCCTCGGTCGTGGTCAGCACCTGCGAAGAAAATTCAGCTGCGCGTTCCTCCTCCTCGGTGATCGGGCGGGCGGTCGTGGTCTGCCCGCCCTGATCTTGTAGCAGGGGAGACACGTCAATGCCCGCGAAATACCCGACCGCCAGCACCACCAGCAGGCCAATCCCGCCAATTTTGGCGCCACCGCCACCACGCTTCCCGCGACGGTCTTCGATATTGCGGCTTCGGCCAATCCCGCGAAGTTTCATACTCACACCTCCTGAACAACTTGGGTCCACTATACCGCGTTGCTCAGGACTTGGGAAAGCTTCTTGTCAGCTACAATCAGATCTTACCTGACATGATTTGTTCAAAAACATTCGGGTCAGTCACACCTTCTGAGCCGATCAAAACCACGCGCGAATTGGCATCGAGCATGAAGTCCTGCCGCCCCTGCACATGAGACGCGGCCCAGATCATTCCCGCCAATCCGGCCACCGCACTTTCACCCGCATTGATAGGCGCCTGCGACGCTTCGTTATTGGCCAACAACCGAACGGCCGGCGCAACAACAGATTCTGGGATAGTTATGAACCCTTTTGACACCGCTGCAAGAACGGACCAAGCCAGTTCTGATGGCTCCCCACAGGAGAGCCCCGCCATTAACGTTTCCTCTTTGATCTCTACGGATGTTGGCGCATTTGCCTGCCCACTGGCATAAAGGCAGGGCGCAAGTTCCGGCTCAACAATAATCACCTGAGGCGCATCAGCGCCCCATTCTTGCTGAAACACCGCCGCAACAGAGGCTGCAAGTCCGCCAACACCACCTTGTAGAAACACATGTGTTGGCGGTGTTGGCAGATCCCGCACGATCTCTCGCGCCATCACACCGTAACCTGCCATCACGTCCAGCGGTGGCTGCGTGTACCCGGGCCATGAGGTGTCTGACACCACCAACCAGCCATTTTCTTCTGCCTCGGTCCGGGCCTGCGCGACACTAGCGTCATAGTCGCCATCAACGCGCACCACATCGGCCCCAAGATTGCGCATGACTTCGGCGCGGTGTTCGCTGACCTCAGCATGAATATAGATCCGGCATTGCGCCCCAAACCGTGTTGCCCCCCAAGCGACCGAACGGCCATGGTTGCCATCAGTGGCAGAGGTGACGGTGATTTGCGCCGCATGCTCTGCATAGGTCTTGTTGCGCATGTCTTCCAAAGACACGTCTTTCCCCACCTGCGCAGATATCGCACGGGCAAGAACGCACTGCACCGCGTAGGCACCGCCGAGCGCCTTGAAACTGCCAAGGCCAAACCGGGGGCCTTCGTCTTTGTAATAGATATCGCCAAGACCCAACTGCTCCGCCAAGCGATCCAATGACTCCAGTGGCGTCTTGGCGTAACCATCCCACCCGGTGATCTCGCGTTCGGCCCGATCAAAGCCTTCGCGCGGCAGGGTGTTCACCCCATCGCTTGAATAGCTTGGTTTGGTAACGAAATATGAAACATCAGTCGTTTTGAAGGCGGCGTTCATTTTGTGCTCCTGATTAGATTTTCGCAAAAATAGTTCACAAATCACGATAATTGCGCTCTAATATTGATGTATGAACGAAACAAACTTGCACTAGAGGCCGATGTCGCGATCAACTTCTTCATCCCAATTGGATTCCTTTGATCTGGCGATTCTCAGGATCCTGCAAAAAGACAGCACCACCCCGCAGCGCGAGATCGGCGAACAGGTCAATCTGTCAGCCCCCTCCGTGCAGCGACGGATCAAGCGCATGCAACAAGACGGTGTCATTGCAACGCAAGCCGCCATTCTTGACCCCGCCCGCGTTGGCCTGCCTCTGACGATCATTGTAGAGGTCGAGCTGAAAGCCGAAACCGGTGGCAAGATTGACGAGATCAAAGAAGAATTCCTGCAGGCCCCGGAAATCCAGCAATGCTACTACGTGACCGGAGAGGTCGATTTTGTTCTGATTGTGATTGTCGGTGACATGGCTGAATACGAAGACCTGACCCAGCGCTTGTTTTTCAACAATCACAACATTCGCAAGTTCAAGACCTTTGTCACGATGGATCGCACCAAGACCAGCACCAGCTTGAATATCTGATCTCTGCTTAAGCTCTCCGTTCCACCATCTCGCCGCTGGACCTCTGCCACCGCTCCGCCTACTGTGGCGGCAACGGATTCTAACTGCCCCGGAGGCCCCCTTGTCCGACACGCCCGTCTATCAGGTCCTTGCCCGTAAATACCGGCCGGAAACCTTTGCTGATCTTGTCGGGCAGGATGCGATGGTGCGCACGCTCAAGAACGCCTTTGATGCCGACCGTATCGCGCAAGCCTTTATTATGACCGGCATTCGCGGCACGGGTAAAACCACAACGGCACGGATCATCGCCAAGGGGATGAACTGCATCGGCGTGGATGGTGAAGGCGGCCCCACAACGGACCCTTGCGGCCAGTGCGAGCATTGCACCGCCATCATGGAAGGTCGCCACGTTGATGTGATGGAGATGGACGCCGCATCCCGCACAGGCGTGAATGACATTCGCGAAATCATTGACAGCGTGCATTACCGCGCGGCCTCGGCCCGCTACAAAATCTACATCATCGATGAAGTTCACATGCTCTCGACCAGCGCGTTCAACGCCCTGCTCAAGACGCTTGAGGAACCGCCCGCACACGTCAAATTTATCTTTGCCACGACCGAGATTCGCAAAGTTCCAGTGACAGTTCTAAGCAGATGCCAACGTTTTGACCTGCGTCGGATTGAACCAGAAGTGATGATCGCGCTACTGCGCAAAATCTCCACCTCAGAACAGGCTGAGATTGCCGAAGACGCGCTTGCGTTGATCACCCGTGCGGCCGAAGGCTCCGCACGTGATGCAACATCCCTGCTGGATCAGGCCATCAGCCACGGCGCTGGTGAAACCACCGCCGATCAGGTCCGCGCCATGTTGGGTCTGGCAGACCGTGGTCGAGTGCTCGATCTGTTTGATCTGATCCTGAAAGGCGATGCAGCGGGCGCCCTGACCGAACTGGGCGGGCAATACGCTGATGGCGCCGACCCGCTGGCGGTGCTGCGCGATCTGGCCGAGATCACCCATTGGGTCAGCGTTGTCAAAATCACGCCCGAAGCATCAGAAGATCCGACCATCAGCCCGGATGAACGCCAGCGCGGTCAATCGATGGCCGAGGCTCTGCCGATGCGGATCCTCACCAGGATGTGGCAAATGTTGCTAAAAACATTGGAAGAGGTTGCCGCTGCCCCCAATGCGATGATGGCCGCCGAAATGGCCGTGAT
This sequence comes from Roseovarius sp. EL26, assembly GCF_900327775.1. Taxonomy (NCBI): domain Bacteria; kingdom Pseudomonadati; phylum Pseudomonadota; class Alphaproteobacteria; order Rhodobacterales; family Roseobacteraceae; genus Roseovarius; species Roseovarius sp. EL26. The sequence goes on along the minus strand of NZ_OUMZ01000005.1, from coordinate 418,614 downwards.
CCGCCTGACCCATGTGGCAGACCTGCCTGCGCCCGAAGATCTACTACGCAAGCTGCAGGATACCCCTCCTCCACCGGCACCCGGCCCTGCCCCGACATCTCCAAATGGTGCACCTTCGGGAGGCGGATCAACCTATGCCGCCAGCACGACGGCGGCCCCCTCTGGTGGTTCTGGCCCTACTGGTCAGGCAACAGCATTGGCCCCACAAGTCGGCGAATCCTTGGCGCACTACCCGACCTTTGAACATGTGGTTGAGCTGATCCGCACCAACCGTGATGTCAAATTACTGGTCGAAGTAGAAACCAACTTGCGCCTTGCTGCTTATCAACCGGGCCGCATCGAATTTGTTCCCACCGGCAATGCGCCAAAAGATCTATCGCAACGGCTGGGCACGGCCTTGCAGCGATGGACTGGCAATCGTTGGGCCGTATCTCTGGTCAACGAAGGTGGCGCCGAAACCATCGCTGAAAAACGTGACGCCGCAGACAATGCAATCAAGGCCGAAGCCGCGGAACACCCCATGGTGCAAGCCGTACTAGCCGCTTTTCCCAAAGCCAAAATTGTCGACATCAAGACAGCGCAAGAGCAAGCATCAGAGGCGCTGGCTGAAGCCTTGCCAGAGGTTGAAGATGAGTGGGATCCCTTTGAGGAAGACTAAGGCGCCCCTCTCCATTGCGTATCAAAAATGATCCGATCTGTCCCCCAATGCGTATCTAATACACATGACACCAAGGGGGACCATCTTATGAACAGACGATTTTTTGCCAAAACCGCCGCTATCGTGGCCTTTGCTGCCTTTGTATCTGGCTGCACCTCGCAAGCCGACGGACCTGGGGACATCGTAGACATTGCTGCTGGCAACGAAGATTTCTCGACCCTCGTAGCAGCAGTTCAGGCCGCGGGTCTTGTAGATACTCTGAAGAGCGATGGGCCTTTCACTGTATTTGCTCCGACCAACGAAGCTTTTGCAGCGCTTCCAGCAGGTACGGTTGAAACTTTGTTGCTGCCGGAAAACAAAGACAAACTGACTGAGATTCTCACCTATCACGTGCTTTCTGGTGCTGTAACATCTGATCAAGTATTGGGTGAACGTTTGAGCGTGCCCACCGTACAAGGTCAAAACGTTACCGTTGACGGCCGTGTTGGGAAATATGGCAGCGGTGTACGTGTAAATGATGCCAACGTAACTGCAGCCGATATCATTGCATCGAATGGCGTGATCCACGTCATCGATAAGGTGCTACTTCCAAAATAAGCCACCTAACTCACTCTCGAAGGCGCACCTTGGGGCGGGATTTTCCCGCCCCAACCTCACATTCGCGCAGGCATAACCTTGTCCTTACCCGCGCGCACCCGTATCTAGGCTCAAACACAACGGAACAGAGCCGGAGTAGAGATATGCTTAAAGGATTGGGTCAACTTGGCGATATGGCCAAGATGATGAAACAGGCGCAGGACATGCAAGCCAAGATGGGGCAGATGCAAGATGAGTTGCACAACATCATGGTTGTGGGTGAATCCGGCGCTGGTCTGGTCAAGGCAACCGCCTCGGCCAAGGGAGAGTTGAAAGCGCTGGATATTGATCCGTCGATTTTCAATCCTGACGACAAAGAAGTTGCCGAGGATCTGATCTTGGCGGCCATCAAAGATGCGCAGTCTAAAGCGGCTGAACGTTCGCAGGAAGAACTGGGCAAGATTGCCGAAGATCTTGGCCTGCCCAAGGACATGAAGCTACCGTTCTGATCTGACATGAGCAGTACGCGCGATATTGATGCCCTGATCGAAATGATGGCCAAGCTCCCCGGGCTTGGCCCCCGCTCCGCGCGCCGCGCGGTACTGCATATGATCCGCAAACGTGAACTGTTGTTCACGCCACTCGCGGATCTGCTGCAACAGGTCGCCGTCACCGCCCGCGAATGCATGCGCTGCGGCAACATCGGCACCACCGATATCTGCGACATCTGCACATCGGAAAAGCGTGGCAACGGCCAAATCTGCGTGGTCGAAGATGTTGCAGACCTCTGGGCGATGGAGCGCGCAGCAGTGTTTCACGGGCGCTATCACGTGTTGGGCGGTACGCTGTCAGCCCTTGATCAGATCGGCCCGGACCAATTGCGCATCCCACAACTTGTCACGCGAGTTGAGACGGAAAATGTGACCGAGATCATTCTGGCCCTCAACGCCACAATCGACGGCCAGACAACTGCGCATTACATCGCCGATCAGCTGGAACAGCATGTCACCTTAACCTCTCTGGCACAGGGTGTGCCCATCGGTGGCGAATTGGATTATCTGGATGACGGCACCATCAGTGCCGCCTTGACCGCACGCAAAGCGCTTTAACCCATAAAAAAAGCCCGGGAAAAACCCGAGCCTTTCTATAGTTATGATGACAGACTTACGGCTGTTCGTCTTCATCTTCGTTGTCAGGCAGGTTAAAGAAGCTATCGGCATCCAGAATATCGCCTGTCTCTTCTTTGTCGTCATCATCCCCGCCGCTCAGGCTGAAGGTTTCCAGCCCTTCAATTGCAGTTGGCATGCGCGGCTCAGAGTCCATCCCGAGGCTTTGCTCAGTGCTCAGCAACTTGCGACGCTCTTCGTCGTCCATCATCTCGCCATCATTGGCGCGTTTGGCCGCAGCTTTCTGCACCATCGTGTCCAGCTCAGACTGTTTACACAGCCCCAATGCAACCGGGTCGATCGGTTGAATGTTGGAGATGTTCCAGTGTGTCCGCTCTCGGATCGCCTGAATGGTTGGTTTGGTTGTTCCGACCAGCTTGGAGATTTGGCTATCTGCCAGCTCCGGGTGGAACTTAACCAGCCATAGGATTGACGCTGGGCGGTCCTGCCGTTTTGACAACGGCGTATAGCGTGGACCGCGGCGCTTTTCTTCACCGACAGCAGCGGCGTTGAACTTCAGTTTCAGTTTGAACAGCGGGCTATCTTGGGCTGCTTCAATATCATCCTGGGTCAGCTGGTTGTTGGCGACCGGGTCGAACCCTTTCACGCCTACGGCAACATCACCGTCAGCAATCCCCTGAATTTCCAATTCATGCATACCAACAAAATCGGCAATCTGCTTGAAGCTGATTGTCGTGTTATCCACCAGCCACACAGCCGTGGCTTTGGCCATAAGCGGTTTTGCCATCTCTCAGGTCTCCTTCGTGCACATCTTCCCCATCGCCTCAAAGGCGGTTCCGGCGGGCGGAACGGTTTCCATTGTCGGGGAACTTGGACGCTATATAGTGCGCCCTGAGATAAATGGAAAGATAAAAACATGCGCCTGCGATTGACCCTGTTGTTCTGTGCCGCGCTATGCGCCTCTTTGGTGCGTGCCGACGGCGAACGCGCGGGTCAATTTGATTACTATGTTCTGGCCCTTAGCTGGTCTCCGACATGGTGCACAATTGAGGGCGACGCCCGAGACGCCGCGCAATGCGAGCAAGATCACGGCTGGATTTTACACGGGCTCTGGCCACAATACCATCGCGGCTGGCCAAGCTTCTGCCCCACGGCACAACGCCCGCCCTCTCGTGCGATGACACGTGATATGGCCGACATCATGGGTTCTTCTGGGTTGGCGTGGTATCAGTGGAAGAAACACGGACGTTGCACCAATCTACCCGCCGCCAGCTACTACGACCTCTCCCGTCAAGCTTATGATATGATCAAACGCCCTGAGGTATTTCGCAAACTGACCAAACCGGTCAAACTGCCCGCCTCGGTGGTGGAAGACGCCTTTCTAAAAGCAAACCCAACACTCAAGCGCAACATGATCACGATCACCTGCCGCGACCGCCATATTCAAGAGGTTCGCATCTGCCTGTCAAAAGACCTTGCCCCCACCCCCTGTGGCCGCGACACGATCAAGGATTGCACTCTCAAAAATGCTACGTTCACACCCATCCGATAGATTTTGATCTTTCCGCAAGACCCCAGAGATGAAACCTTAAAGTCAAGCAAGCGAAGCTCTCTACCACCGAGCAACACGTCAGTGCGGCGCAAAACCTAAAACAACCGCCCCACCAGTGTGACACACACGATCGGCACCAAAAGCACATGCGTTACATGATCAAACCAATTGCTGCTACCCCAGCCCAAGACCCACAGCAACTGACCAACGACGGCCACCAGTGGCACCAATAGATTGCCTGTCACTGCGCCATAAGCGCAGGCCAGCAACACCATCACCGCCACTGGTACCGGAGCATAGCCAAATCTGTAAGCCTCAAACGGGATCACATCAAATGCCGTCAGTAAAAATGCGATATACAACGCCAAAAATGCCAATAGCTCGATCGAACTCAGCGGTGCGATCTCAACACCGAACTTGCTTGCCAGATGGCGCAGCACCAATATCGGTAAAATCACCCCCACCGGCTCCAACACGGCCACCAGCCCTCGCAAGGCAATAGTATCGCGCAACATCACGACACAGGACGCCCCAAAGGCCAGACCCATCAGTGCCGCCATCTGCGCATCAGTCATGAGGTTGAGGGTTACAAACCCGACCCAGCCCAGCAAGATTGCCATCCATAAATACGTCACAGCACCAGTCATCGCGCATTCACCCAGGCTTGATTAAAGATATAAAGCTGCACACCGCGTTTATCGTAATGGGAAAAAGCCAGCGCGATTTCGCCGTCCGGCAAGCGCCGCAGCATCGGATAGCGCGCAGCCCCTTCTCCACTGTCTAACTCATGAATCACACGCCAACTGCGTCCCTCGTCTTGCGACAACATCATTTGCAACCGGTTGCCATGCTCTGGGTTGCCATTCATTACAGCTAAGATTTCTCCCTCTCCTACAGACAGGGCTGCCACCGGAGCACTAGGGTTAAAAATCTCAGTTTTCTCAGCCAAAGACCAACTTTGCCCGCCATCCTCGGTTCGGCTTAACAACACGACATTGCTGCGCTCAAAATCACGCAAAAAAGCCACAGCACGGGTATCGCTTAGCGGCACCACCATGGGCTGAATCGGCTTGGTTCCACGCCCTGCCATCCGCCGCTGATCGCGCACCCGGCCATCTGCGCCCGTCCTGATGAACGATCCATAGGTTGCCCCCATTTCAAAGTACGCTGGCAAAGCCTGACCGCCATCGGCCATCTCGACCGTGGGCGATTTCACCAGAAAGGAGCGGTTCAAAACCGGCGACAGGTTCAGTTTATGCGCCTTTTCCGGCACGCCGTCCTTCATCCGCACATCTGCAATCGAAGCCATCGCCCAACCGCCCACAGACACTGCGGTCACATAAAGCGCATCTCGCGCGGCCTCATTTTCAATGACATTACCTAGCGTGACAACAATCTGCCCCGGCTCAAACGCCGCTGCCAGATTTTGCCGGGTCACAACCGGTTCTGGGGCGCTTGCCTGCCATGCACCATTAATCTGCTGGACCTGAACGCCGTGGATATCCACATCCGCCTGTGCCTCTTGCGAGCCCTCGAACCACAGAACCGAAAACCCATCCTCGCCCAGAACAATCCCCGGCGAATGCGCTTGCCCCTCGGCGGCGGTGTAATTCAACACCTGTTCAAACACTGGCACATCTTCGGCGACAGCCGTGGGCGGCATGGCAAACCTCCATACCGGCGCACGATCCCGCCAGATCGCCCAGCCGCTCAATGTCAGGCTCAACACCACCAACGCAGTTAGAGTATAAGGCACCACACTCACCGGATCAGGCCACTTTCAACACGATTTTGCCAATGTGGCCGCTGCTTTCCATGCGGGCGTGTGCCGCGGAAGCCTCGGCCAATTGGAATTCCGAATCCATCACCGGGGCAACTTTACCAGCAGCAATCAGCGGCCAAACCTGTGCACGCAGGTCCTCAGCAATCCGAGCCTTCACCAGATCACTTTGCGGGCGCAGTGTGCTGCCAGTAATTGTCAGCCGTCTCAACATAATCTGGGCAAAGTTCAGCTCCACTTTCGGCCCCTGCAAAAACGCGATCTGCACCAAACGCCCTTCGTCCGCCAAGGCCTTGACGTTGCGTGGCAGGTAACTGCCCCCAACCATATCCAAAATCAGGTTTGCCCGACCTTCAGCTTTCAAAACCTCAACGAAATCCTCATCCCGGTAATTGATCGCACGCTCTGCGCCCAAATCAACACAGGCTTTACATTTCTCGTCGGATCCGGCGGTGGCAAACACCCGCGCCCCAAAAGCATTCGCCAATTGAATCGCCGTCGTGCCGATACCAGACGATCCACCATGTACCAAAAACCGCTCACCTGCCTGCAAGCCACCTCGGCCGAAAACATTAGACCAGACGGTAAAAAACGTCTCAGGCAGGCAGGCCGCTTGCTTCAAGCTCAAACCCTCAGGAACAGGCAAGCAATGCGCGGCCGGCGTGGCAACATATTCGGCATAGCCACCGCCTGGTAACAGAGCACAGACCTGATCACCTACCGACCAGTCACTCACACCTGCCCCCACTTCGACAATCTCGCCCGAGGCTTCCAGCCCCGGCAAATCACTGGCCGTCGGCGGCGGCGCATAAAGCCCCGCACGTTGCAACGCATCTGGGCGGTTGACGCCGGCCCAAATGACCCGGATCACCACCTCGCCATGCCCGGCCTGTGGCATCGGACGTTCTGTCAGTGCCAATACCTCCGGCCCACCCGGCGTGGTGATCTCAACCGCCTGCATTACCTTGCTCATTCTATTCTCCTCAGCTCGGCCCATTCCAACGCCCAGGCATACCAGCCTGATGCTCCGTTGTTGGGGCCTTTACCTTGCCCAAAATCGCCAGTGGTCCGGCCAGAACACTGGAAATCAACTTACTCTCGCGGGCTTTGGCTTTTAATTTTTCGATCTGCATCACATCATCAATGCGGCGATCCAGAAATTCCCACGTCTTGACATGGTCGTCGCTTTCATCCCCCAACCAATAAAGCACCACCGCACCGTACACCCCCGACAGGGTCGCACGCTTGCTGTACCAATTGATATCATCAGAGGTATCACCAAGCGCAGTCCAGATCCGATCACATGTACGCCACAGCGCCTGCGCTCCATCCCCCGCATATTGCGGCAGGGAAAATAGCGTCATGCCGCGACGTACCAGCTCTTTGTCTTCAACCACTTCCAGGCGGTATTGTACCGCTGCTGCAATCCGGTCGCGAAACCGCATCTCGCTCAGGTCTTCCTTCTCAAGTCGCGCTAGCATCGTAAGGTCACCCGCATCATGATAAGCCAGCGCCAGTTCAACCGCACCGCGTGGATACATCCCGCGTGCTTCATTAAGATCCAACTCGATATCCCCACAAGCAGCCTCGAATGTGGCAGTACTCCATCCGTCAAACGGAACATGCGATATGGCCGCGGCAAGAAACTGCGCCTTCAGGTCTGATTCTATTGTCATATCCGGCCTCCTGACGTGTTAAATCATTCTAGGCCCATCCTCTAACGTGGTACAATGGCAGACCTACAGTCTGCACAGAAAATCCTCACCCCCTGCTTGGCAGAATACTCTGCCGGAAGCGCGTCCTGCCTGCTTGAGGCAAAGTCCATCTTACCTGCGGGCACCACAACCGGCGCTGGACAAGCCCTAATTGCCTTGGTATAGAGCGGAGTTCCTGCAATTCATTGCAAATCCAACTTAGAAAGGTGGTGAAAACCACATGCAGGTTAGTGTTCGCGACAATAACGTCGATCAGGCGCTTCGTGCCCTGAAGAAGAAACTGCAGCGCGAGGGTGTGTTTCGCGAGATGAAGCTTAAGCAACATTTCGAAAAACCGTCCGAGAAAAAAGCGCGCGAGAAAGCAGAAGCTATCCGTCGTGCCCGTAAATTGGCACGTAAGAAAGCTCAACGCGAAGGGATGCTCTAAGCAGCTCTTTAGTTTTCTTGGTTTCGACCAACACAAAAGATAGACGACCCCCGGGCAGATGCTTCGGGGGTTTGTCATTTCTGCCACCCGAAAGCACAATTTGGCCCACAACGCTTGATACACGAGGCACTCTTACTTATCTCGTCGAAATCGTTGCAAAGATCTGGACACATCCCATGACAAACCTCGTTAAAATTGACCGCGCCCTGATGGGGCTGATTGTGGTGACATTGATTGCCACTGTTGGTGTCTATTTTTGGGATAAAGACTATTTCAGCCTGACCTTCGCCGCCGAAGACAAGCTGGTTGAATATGGCACAGCTGTGTTTTTGCTGATCTCTTCTTTTGTGTTGATCAAGAATGCCGCCAGCCTGTCAGTCAAAAAACGCCTCTTCGCTGCCGGGCTCACAGCCTTTTATGCCTTCATGTTCTTCATGGCAGCGGGCGAAGAAATCTCATGGGGCCAACGGATCATCGGATGGGAATCTGGCGAGTTTTTCCAAGATAACAACAAGCAGGACGAAACCAACCTGCATAACATGATCATCCCGACACCCTTTGGCGACTTTCATCTGGCTAAAACGCTGTTCGGCTCAGTCTTGACCACCGTGATCTTGCTGTATTTGGCAGTTCTGCCGTTTGTATATACTCGCGTCGAAAAGATCCGTAATCTGTGTGATCGCTTTGCCATCCCCGTACCGGGTATGCGCCACACGTTTTTTGCCATTGCTGCCAGCCTGATCATCGCGGCCATCGATGTATCGCGCAAATGGGAAGTCTATGAGCTGGTCTTTAGCCTGTTGACCACTTCGATCTTCCTGCTGCCGCAAAACCGCGACAAAACCACTTAATCAGACGATAATCATTATACCTCTAGATTGAGACTTACAGTACAGCACATTAACCTGAAGCTGAAATCGTTACCAAAGCTTCAGGTTAAAAATGCAACGCCGAAACTTTCTGTACATCTTAACTGGCCTCACCATGGCAGTTGGTTCGCTTTATTCCTGTGCTGCCTAATTTAGGGCGACAGGCCAGACTGCTGATGTCGTCGCGCGCCGGACGCGGCGTGAAAGATTCTACGCGGTTGATGATTTCGCACAAGGCGAAGTCAATCTTTTGAAAGTTGATGGCAAAGCGCTCTACATCTGGCACCGTTCCAACCGACAGATTTCTGAGGCACTTGCCCAAGACAATTATGCAGAATGGCCCGATAAAAGATTACGAATGGCGGCAAAACAACCCGGCCTACCAGCCTACGACACGCTACGAACAAACGGTCACAGGTGGCTGGCGGTTTGGGTGCTATGTCCCAAAGGTGACTGCGTTGCCCTAACAAAGACAGGTGAATATGACGGCTTTTTCTGCCCGTGTTGTGGCTCCCATTACGACATGGCTGGGCGCTTTCGCAAAGGGCCCACTCCACGGAACATGGAGGCCGTTCCGGTCTTGCTCACTGAAGACGGCAAGCACTTCGTACTAGACCTAGCTAAAACACCAAAGGCGATTGATCTAACAAAGAGCTAGGGGATCAATACTTCGACAAAATCTCCAGCGCTGCCTCGTGCTGTTCTGCCCCCGCAGCCGCAACAGCGCGGCCACCGTTATGCGCCTTGCCCCCCTGCCAGTCAGTAACGATGCCGCCTGCGGCCTCAATCACCGCAATCGGGGCCTGAATGTCATAAGGCTGCAATCCGCTTTCAATCACCAGGTCAATCTGGCCTGAAGCAATCATCGCATAGGCGTAGCAATCCAGTCCGAAACGAGTCAGCTGAACCTGTGCCGCGACCTCATTGAATGCGGCCGTCTCTGTGGGATCGGTCAAGTCAGGATAGGTGCTGAACAACATCGATTGCACCAGTGGGCGACTACCTCGCGTCTTGAGCGGGCGCGTGCCTTGCGGCCCAGTCATCGTGGATCGACCAAAGCCGCCCTCGAACCGCTCGCCAATGTAGGGCTGATCGATCAGCCCATAAATTGGCCCAGTCTCATCGGCGACGGCAATCAACACACCCCATGTCGGCGCGCCAGCAATAAAGCTGCGGGTGCCGTCAATTGGGTCCAACACCCAGGTCAGTCCACTTTCCGAGGATTTGTTGCCATACTCCTCGCCTAAGATACCATCTTGCGCGCAGGTGTCGGCCAGAAGATCACGCATTGCACGCTCTGCTGCGCGATCCGCCTGTGTGACCGGGTCAAAGCCGGAAACACCTTTATCTTCTGCATCAAGATTGGCGGCGCGAAAATACGGTAAAACAGCAACACGCGCGGCATCTGCCATCGCGTGTGCTGTTTTAATGATGATATCATTATCCATGTCCGCCCCCTGATTGCGCCTAAGCCCTCAGTAGAACGGTTTTAGCGTTGCCTCAAGCGACGTCGCTTAGAACCCGCGCCAAATCGAACAGGCGACGGCGTTGGTTTTCGGGAATGGCATAGTAGGACCGCACCAATTCCAGAGCTTCTTTATCGCCAAGCAGATCCGCAGGAACAGAGCCCGACCCAGCTGCTTTCTCTTCGACATCCAAGCCCTCAAAAAAGAAGCTCACATCAACATCAAGCGCATCTGCAATATCCCAAAGACGAGATGCGCTGACCCTATTGGCACCGGTTTCGTATTTTTGAATTTGCTGAAACTTAATACCAACACTTTCCGCCAATTGCTGTTGGGTCATACCAACCAACCAGCGACGGTGTCGAACACGCTTCCCTACATGTACATCAACCGGATGCGGCATATAACGTTCCTCTTCTATTTTTAGTTATCGGGTTTCACGTATTTCTTCGCGACCCTATTACGTTTCATTTACCGTTGCGCCTCCCTGCAACATAGTCCAAATCTACCACTCATTCGTTAAAACTCAAGAAATATCGCTCCCGAAATGCGGGTCCTAAATACAGGATTACAATCACTACGAGCATGGAAAATATCGCCTTTTTAGCACTATTGTCCTCAATTCGGTAACAGTATTTTGACATCCTTCCCCAGACATGGTCCCGTTTTGGGAACACTTCCCTTGCAGAGGTCAAGAATGCGCGCCTTTCAGATCGAATCACTCGAGGCGATTCCCTCGCTCCAAAATTTGCCCACTCCTCAACCAACCGAAGGTCAGGTTCTGGTCCGGATCGCTGCTTGTGGTCTAAACTTTGCCGACCTTTTGATGGCCAAAGGACAGTACCAAGACACCCCTGCACCGCCCTTCACACTTGGCATGGAAATTTCCGGCACGATCGAGGCCCTCGGCCCCGAGACCGATGGCCCCAGCATTGGCACGCGGGTGGCCGTGTTTGCCGGCCAAGGTGGCCTGGCTGATTACGGCTGTTTTCAAGCTGATCGTTGCATCCCCCTGCCCGACAACATGAGCTTTAACGACGCCGCGGCTTTTCAAATTGCCTATGGCACCAGCCACGTGGCGCTGGACCATAAGGCGCGACTGCAACCCGGGGAAACGCTTTTGGTTTTGGGTGCAGCTGGCGGTGTCGGCTTAACCGCCGTTGAGATTGGCAAACGGATGGGTGCGCGTGTCATCGCCTGCGCCCGCGGGGCAGATAAGCTTGAGATTGCACGTAAAGCCGGGGCGGATCATCTAATTGATGCCACAACCGAAGACATTCGCGAGGTTTGCAAATCACTGGGCGGTGTCGATGTGGTTTACGATCCAGTAGGCGGCGACCAATTCACTGCTGCCTTTCGGGCCTGCCGCCCAGAGGCCCGGATATTGGCCATCGGTTTTGCCAGTGGCGATGTTCCACAAATCCCTGCCAATCACCTGCTGGTCAAAAACGTCGACGTTCTGGGGCTTTACTGGGGCGGATATTTAAAATTCCGCCCCGAGGTTCTAACCAATAGCATGCGTACCCTGTTCAAATGGTACGCACAGGGGGAACTGCGCCCACACATCAGCCATGTACGGCCATTAGATCAGGCCGCTGAGGCGTTGGACCTGCTGCGGCAGCGCAAGTCCACCGGAAAGGTTGTCGTCACCCTGCCCTGACCAGCGTTGGGGCGGCACCACCCCGATAGGCCTGCCGCAACATATCCGCCAACTGCTCCTGCGCAAGATCACGACTTGCGCCATGATACATATTCACTTGTTGGATCCCAAGATCCGGCAAGGCACCCCCATGTGAGATCGCCATCTGATGCGGGGGTATACTGCTTTCCAGTAGTGCTCCTACCGCCAAATCGGCACTAATTAGCGCCTCAACTGACCTGTCTTCATCCGCCTCCAACGCCAGCTCCCACTCAATTCCCGCCTCATTCAACTTTCGTAGGGCGATGGGACGAAAAATGCAGACACTGCAAAACGCCACACGTAAAGGCCGTTGCTTCCAGATCTGGCCATCAACAGCTCCCGCCCAGCGCAGCGGGATTTCGGCCAGTGTCTCGCCGCCCTGGCGCGGGGTCTCCTCCGTGGTCAGGATCAGGTCAACCTCGCCCTTTGTCAGCCCCTCATGTAGTTTGATCGTGCTTGAAGAGCGCAAAATCACTTTTACCCTTGGGAAAACGCTGTTGAACATTTTCAACACCCGCGGGATCATCGGATAGACAATGTCATGCGGCACCCCCAACGTCAGCTCACCTTCATACTGATCATCGGTCAGGCGCCCGACCAGCTCATCATTGAGCTGGATGATTTTACGCGCGTACCCCAACAACTGCTCACCGGCCGCGGTCAATGCAATTGTACGGTTGCTACGGTCAAGCAACGCCACATCCAGAAGCTCCTCTAATCGCTTCAGCTGCATCGACACTGCAGACTGCGTCAGGTTCAATACAGTGGCCGCTCGGGTGACCCCACCGTGATCCGCAACGGTCAGAAATGAGCGGAGCGTTGTCATGTCTAGATTTCTCATTCATCAATCTCCTTGATGATAAATACAACAAACATTCATTTTCAAAATGTATCCCGATCCTCCATATATATCAACATTAAAGATGGTTTCACACCAAACCATCACAGTAGAGAAAGGGAAGATAAATGGAACTTCTGTCAAGAACACGCACAACAACCTGCTCCATCCCGTCTCATCCACACGGCTTCAAGGCGCTGATGTCCCTCTATCGTCAGCGCCGCAACTTGCGGAAACTGGACGATGCCAGCCTGCGGGACATAGGCCTGTCACGGCATGACGCACTGACCGAGGCCAACCGCGCACCATGGGATGTACCCTCGCACTGGAAAGCATAAACAGTCTTTTGCGCCATCTGGTGCAGGGAACGCCTTGAAAAACAGCGCAGACTACCCGATATTGTAGGCAAAGCCCCTCTCGTGGGCTTCGCCAGTTAACTTATCGGAGGCTTTAATGGCTCAATTCGACACAATCCGGACGACGGCCGGCGCGCGTACCGCCCAGATTGATGAGGGGCTGCGCGCCCATATGAACAAGGTCTACGGCACAATGTCCGTAGGCATGCTGATCACGTTCCTTGCGGCATGGGCCATTTCAGGTCTTGCGGTCACAACGGATCCATCAGCTGCTGTCGCGCAAATCAGCGCGACCAAGTACCTAACTTCTTTGGGTTCAGCTCTGTACATGTCACCCCTTAAATGGCTGGTCATGTTTGCGCCGCTGATCTTTGTATTTGGCTTCAGCGCAGGCATTAACCGCATGTCAGCCGCCACAGCGCAGCTGGTGTTCTATGTATTTGCAGCCGTAATGGGCCTGTCGATCAGCTCGATCTTTCTGGTCTTCACTGGCGAATCCATCGTTCAGGTTTTCCTGATCACCTCGATCGCCTTTGCAGGCCTGTCTCTCTATGGCTACGCGACTAAGAAAGACCTGAGCGGTTTTGGTACATTCCTGATCATGGGTGTTATCGGACTGATCGTTGCCTCCATCGTCAATATCTTCATTGCCTCATCTGCGCTGACATTCGCAATATCAGTACTCGGTGTCCTGATCTTTGCCGGCCTCACCGCCTATGACACGCAAAAGATTAAGACAACTTACCTGCAAATGGCCCATTCGGGCGATCAGGAATGGCTGGGCAAAGCCGCGATCATGGGCGCGTTGAGCCTGTATCTCGACTTCATCAACATGTTCATGTTCCTACTGCAACTGTTCGGCAACCGCGAATAAATCGCGACACGCTCTCCAAATTCCAAAGCCCGCCAAGAGTATCTCTGGCGGGCTTTTTCATTCTATACGCAGCTTAGGGCACAACCCCGCGCCAAACGAAACGCAGGCCTACCCTTTGTCGACCTCAGGCATGCTTGGCCTTAAGGTCCACTCTGCGGACTTTGTTGCCTTTCGCCGCAATGCAACAATCGGGGCAAACACACATCTAGAACGCAATTGCTTAGGCCTTGCGTTCAATTCCATGGAGCTCGAGTGTTATCCAATGAATAAACTTGGTCCATTGCTGGATGAATACGAACTGAGTCACAAGCATCCTTTCAATCTCGCGGTGCATTGGGTAGCAGAGCCGTTGGCCATATTTGCGTTGATGGCATTGGCGGGATCACTACGATTACCAATTGGCTCACTGCTATGGCCATTTCTTGCGATAATGCTAATTTATTATGGCTGGCTATCTATACGGATTGCCTTGGCTTTTTTGCCAGTTGTGGCCGTGTTCGTGCTATTAATAAGTTTCATTGACAATACTCTCGGTATTCAGGCTTGGAAATGGGCGGTGCCGCTGTTTGTTGCATGCTGGTTTGCACTACTATTTGGGCACAAGATTGAAGGTCGCGTTCCTTCGGTTTTCCAAAATCCGAACCTGATCTTTGTGGGACCGGTCTGGCTCATGCGAATCATCTTCCGACGGTTCCATTTTCCTGATCCATAACTCGCCTTCTTGTGAATATTCAGCATTTGATTAGTTACAGCGGAATACAGGCAGAAAGGGCTCATTCCGGTCATCGGAAGCGGTGCTACGACACGTAAACCGAAAACACCAAAATAAAAAGCCGCCCCAATCGGAGCGGCCTTTTGAAAATCCAGATCGGAAAGATCTTACTTGATCTTGCCTTCTTTGTATTCGACGTGCTTGCGCACAACCGGGTCGTATTTACGAACAACCATCTTTTCGGTCATGGTACGAGCATTTTTCTTGGTGACATAGAAATGGCCCGTGCCTGCGGTCGAATTCAGACGGATCTTGATTGTCGTCGGCTTAGCCATTTTTCATTCTCCTGCAGCAGGTGGTCGATCCACCTGTGTAATTCTCTGAAGCTGCCTTTTACTCTTAGCAACGCTCGAGTCAACCGCGATTATGCAAATCCTGCACTTTCGCGACCTTTTGTTTCGTTTCAGTTCTTCGAAAGCCGGGTTGGCTGACGATAAAAATGATGCACTCCAATTGTTGCTGTACGCGGGAAGGTACGCGCCCAACGCGGGTTGACCGCCTTGGTGTGGTAATGCGTCGCCCCTTCGGTCAACACACGCTCTGAGCCACCCAACATCAATGCCGCCACTTTGCCAACTTGCGTATAGGCCTTTGGCTCGTGGATCACTTCCTTGTGGCCATCGCAGGTATATGTGAACTGGCATTGGTATTTCTTGCCGGTGCCCTGATTGATCACGCCACAAACCGTGTCTGGATAGTTTGCGCTGTCAACCCGGTTCAAAATCACCTCGGCCACGGCAAACTGACCTTTGGCACTTTCACCACGCGCCTCAAAGTATAGCGCCTCTGACAGGCAAGCCCATTCGGCATCACCGTCGACTGACGGTTGCGAAGCCAGCCATTTGCGGGTGTATTCCACGTCAACGTTCGCAGGTGACGCCTTGGGCGCGGGGACATTATCGACCCACCCTTGCCCCAAAGCTGAGCGCATGACACTGCGTGCGTTATCGTATGGACGACCTTCTCTGGTTTCGGCATGAGCCGCACCAGACAATAAAAAGACAAGTACTGCGCCAAAGCGAAGCATGATCCTATTCCCAATCCCAGACGGCTTTCGCCGCAAACATCCGGGCCAAATAATCATTGAAAGGGCTTGAGTCGAGTCTTTCGACTTCAGTGTTTACCGTTGCGAAACAATAAACCCAGAATAAGCCTTAATTTTGCCGTATCTTTCGATAATTGAGCGATTCCCTAACCGATCTTATCTTTGATCGCCAGCTGTGCGGCAGCGAGTCGCGCCACCGGAACCCGGAAAGGCGAGCAGGAAACGTAGTCAAATCCCACTTCCCGACAAAAGGCTATCGATTCGGGATTGCCGCCGTGTTCGCCGCAAATCGACAACGTAACTTCTGGCTTTACCTTCCGTCCCCGTTCTGCCCCGATCCGCAGCAACTCACCAACACCTTCGGTATCCAGCAGGTGAAACGGATCCTCGGGGTAAACGCCCTGACGTACATAATCTGACATGAACCGCCCGGCATCATCGCGCGACAAGCCGTAAGTCATCTGCGTCAGGTCATTGGTCCCAAAACTCAGGAATGATACCTGAGAGGCGATATCATCCGCCCGCAGTGCTGCGCGCGGCGTTTCCACCATCACGCCCAGACGATAGGTGAAATCTTCGCCGGTTTCACTGCGCACAGCGGCGGCAATCGCTTCGACACGTGCCCGCACCAATTCCACCTCGCGACGGGCTGAAACAAGCGGGATCATAATCTCAGGCACCACTGCCGCACCATCTTTGCTGGCCTCGACTGTCGCTTCAAAGATAGCGCGCGCCTGCATCTCGTAGATCTCGGGCACCGTCACGCCCAACCGCACGCCACGCATGCCCAGCATCGGGTTGTACTCACCCAAGGCCTCGACCCGACGGGTCACATCCGATAGTGGCAAATCCAGTGCCTCGGCCAGCGCTCGATGCCCCGCCCGATCTGTGGGCAGAAACTCGTGTAATGGCGGGTCAAACAGCCGGATACAAACCGGCTGACCTTGCATGATTCGGAACAGATCTGCAAAATCAGCTCGCTGCATTGGCAAAATCACTTCAAGTGCTGCCGCGCGGTCCTCACTCGAATCAGCAAAGATCATCTCGCGCATCGCGGTCAGGCGCTCGGGTTCGAAAAACATGTGTTCTGTCCGACACAGGCCAATGCCCTGCGCCTTGAATCCACGCGCCACCTTGGCATCTGCAGGCGTATCTGCATTGGCACGCACATCAATATCGCGCACCTCATCGGCCCAGGCCATCAAAGTGATCAGGGCCTCATCCCGCGCGGTTTCCAACATGAGCGCGGTCCCTGCTGAGACCTCGCCATTGGTGCCATCAACGGTGATTACATCACCGCTCTTAAGGACGGTGCCATCCGGGAAAGTCAGCTGTCGCTTATTTGTCTGAAACCGGATCTCAGACGCCCCCACCACACAAGGCAGGCCAATGCCACGCCCAATCACCGCCGCGTGGCTGGTCATCCCACCACGTTCGGTCAAGATGGCTGCTGCAGCATGCATGCCGCGAATATCTTCGGGGCTGGTTTCGCGTCGCACCAGAATGCTGGGCTCACCACGAGACTCAGCAGCTTGTGCCTCATTAGCGGTAAAGACGATCTTACCACTGGCCGCCCCCGGGCTGGCCGCAATGCCGCGCGCCAGTATATCGCGCGGCGCTTCTGGATCCACCTGCCGGTGCAACAATTCATTCAAGGCGCGCGGCTCAACCCGCATCAACGCCTCTTCGCGTGGGATGATTCCGTCTTCGGCCAATGCCACGGCAATCGCCACGGCAGCCCGCGCGGTACGTGCAACGCGCACGCCGTCCAACAAGTAGACCTGACCGTTTTCAATGGTGAACTCAGCCTGCATTTCTTCGCGCAATCTGTGCCGCATCAATGCCGTATGCGCCTTGAGGTCTGCAAACGCCTCGGGCGCCAGTTCTTCCAATGATGGCCCACGCTCATCACGCTCCAGAAACAGAGACTTTGCCCCCGGGCTCAGCGCATCGCGCCCCTGGCTTTGGCTCAGATAACGCCCGGTGATCTTGGCCACACCAGTATCGCTGTTGACCAGCTGCATCACGCCGGATCCGCATTCGCCACGCCCCAGACCAAAAATCATGTCCTGCACCACAAGCCCCAAACCTGCATCCGCTGGCGCACCTTTGGCCTGCCGCAACAACCGCGCTGTCGTGCCCTCCCAAGCCCGCGCCATAGAGCGCAACACCGCCTTCAATTGCACGGCAGGATCCTGCGGGAACGGCTCTTCGGCCTCTTCCTCGTAGGCATTCAATGCCTCACGCAACCCCTCAACCGGGTCCGAGGACACATCATCCAGCATATCAGGGTCAAGCCGCTCCACGTTGATCGCATAAGATTGCACAAATCGCAGATAAAGCGTTGCCGCCGCCGCCTCGCCCATCTCTTCTGACAGGTCACGATAGCGGTCTTCATTCATGCCAATGTTCAGCACAGCCCCCGGACCGCCCCAATCGGGGTCCTCCGACGAGGGACGCACGCATAAGATCGGTGCATCGCCGAAGGGGGCCAGGATATGCGCCATATCCGGCATTTCACCTGCGGCAATACCATGTACGGCCTTAAACGATAACGCCACAGCATCCGGCACCGGCAAATCAAGCCGCACCAGACGTTGCAGACATTTCGCACGCCCGCCGTGGGTCTCAGGCGACATCTTCGCGTCAGAGGTGATCAGGGTTGTATGCTCGTCAAAATGCTGCACTGCGGCACTCCCTTGCTGTCAGTGCAGCATACCCAGCTGACCCGACAAGGCAAGAAAAACCATGACAATTCAATGACAGCTTGACATCAACCCTTATATCGAGATATCTGAATATATGAACTTAGAAAGATCAATCTCCGCGCTGAACAATCCCGTGCGCCGCAAGATCGTGGAATGGCTCAAGGACCGGTCGAATTTCCCGCCCGCCCTGCCGGAACACGAAGGGCTCGAAGGTGTCTGCGTCGGCTATATTCAGGAAAAGGCCAACCTGTCCCAGTCCACCATCTCGAACTACATGGGCCTGCTGAAACAAGCCGGCTTTGTCATCGCCGAACGTCACGGCCAATGGACTTTCTACCGCCGGGATGAGGACAATATCAAAGCCTTCTTCGACGCGGTCCAAAAAGAACTCCTCTAACCCTTCAACACAGCAAAGCCCAAACAGCCATCATAACGCAAACATAAACCCATACATCGAGATATCGAAATATATAAAGGAGAACAAAATGAACGCCTCCATCCTCAATCGCCCCTTAGAATTGCCCAGCGGCGCGATCCTCAAAAATCGCCTGATCAAATCCTCCATGTCCGATTCCCTTGGCGATGGCGCTGGCAACCCGACCGAGGCGCAGATCCGGCTTTATGAACGCTGGGCCGAAGGTGGCGCGGCGCTGTCATTGATCGGCGAAGTGCAAACCTCACCGCTTTACCCCGAAAAGCCCGGCAACCTTGTGCTGACGCCCGACATCGACATGACAGCTCTCAAAGCCCTCGCCAAACGCGGGTCTACGAACGGCGCGCATATCTGGCCGCAGCTTGGCCATGCCGGGGCGCTGTCGCATGGGCCAATCAGCACGCCCATGGGGCCGTCGCCTTTGGATGTTGAAGGACTGCAAAGCCAAGGCATGTCACTCGATGACATCCATGCCCTGCCCGCCGCCTATGCCAAGGCCGCCAAGATTGCCCAAAGCGCCGGTTTCACCGGCGTACAAATCCACGCAGGCCACGGGTTTCTCTTCAGCCAGTTCCTCTCCCCCCTGTTCAACAAGCGCAGCGATGCCTACGGCGGATCAGTCGCCAACCGCTTTCGCGTCATTCACGAGGTGATCGAAGAGGTCCGCACCGCCGTCGGCCCCGCCTTCCCCATCGGGATCAAGATCAACTCCACCGACAAACTTGTCGGCGGGCTGACCGAGGAGGACGCCTTCCAAGTGATCCGCGCCATCAATGAAACCTCGATTGATCTCATCGACATCAGCGGCGGTACCTATTTCCCCGGCGCGGCCTCCAGCTCGGATGGGGTCTCCACAACCGGGCCATACTTCATCAATTTCGCGGAACACGCCAAAACCCTGACCTCGATCCCCATCGCCACCACCGGCGGGTTTGAAACCCGCAATCAGGCCATGCAGGCAATTGAAAGCGGTCAAACCGATGCCGTCAGCCTCGCGCGCTCCATGGCGCTCAACCCCAATCTGGCCAACTCATGGCTCAGCGACGCGGGCGGAGATCCGGAATTTCCCGTGTTTGACGCTCCGCCGCGTGGCGGTGTGACGGCGTGGTATTCGATGCTGCTGACAGCGCTTGGCGAAGACAGCGAAGACAGTTTCGCCCTCACCCCTGCGCAGGCCATCACGGCCTACGAGGCGCGCGACGCCAAACGCTGCGCGCTCTGGAAAGCGCGGTTTTCCTAACCTTCGATCTTGGTCAGATCCGCCGCCTGCAAACAGATTTGGCGGATCTGGTTGAGCATGTTCAGACGGTTACGGCGCACGATATCATTGTCCGTATTGATCTGTACCGCCTCGAAAAACGCATCGATGGGCGCACGCAGTGCGGCCATACCCACCATGGCCCCGGCGAAATCTTCCGCCTTCATCGCCGTGGCAATGGTACCCTCGGCTGCAGTCAATGCATTGAACAACGCCTTTTCTTCCTCGGCTTCCGTGTATTTCAGATCGGCACCATAGGAATATTCAACGCCATCCTTTTCTTCAGCCTGCGACAGGATGTTGTTGGCGCGCTTATACCCCTGCAACAGGTTTTCCCCGTCATCGGTTTTCAAGAAGTCCGACAGCGCCCCCGCCCGTTTCACCAACAACGTCAGATCATCATTGCCCGGCATCGCAAGGCAGGCATCGATCACATCATGCCGAATGCCCTGATCCCGAAGATAGACCTTGAGACGGTCATGGAAGAAGGAGAGGAGATCAGCAGGCAACGAGGCAACCAGTGCTGTCGCCGCCTCAACCTGATGCGCCAAATCGTGCACGCGTTTTGCGGCAGCGTCAGCCTCTTCGCCCGTTGCCGTTTTCTGCTCTGCTTTCGCCCCAAGCAGTGCAGCTTGCCATTCGGCCAGTTTCAACAGAACCTGTGCTGCTTGTGCTGAATTTTCCTTCAGCCCAAGCCTGAGATCATTCTCCAACACCAACCGGATAACACCCAAGGCTGCACGACGCAGGGCAAAGGGATCCTTTGATCCGGTGGGTTTTTCGTCAATCGCCCAGAACCCGGTCAGCGTGTCCAGCTTATCCGCCAGTGCTACGGCCACGGATACAGGCGCCGAGGGCACATCATCGGATGGCCCAAGCGGCGAATAGTGGTCCTGCGCGGCATCTGCCACCTCGGCCCCATGTCCGGCGGGGGCGGCATAGTAGCGGCCCATCAGGCCCTGCAGTTCAGGGAATTCATACACCATTTCCGACGACAGATCGGCCTTGGCCCATTTCGCCGCCGCCTCGGCCAGATCGGCATCTGCGCCGACAACCGGGGCCAGTTCCCTCGCCAGCGCCGCAATCCGCGCCACGCGCTCACCTTGCGATCCCAGCTTGTTGTGAAAGGTCACATTGTCCAACGAGTCCAGCCATGGCTGGCCACCGGCCTCCGCCACGCGAATGTCGTTCTCCCAAAAGAACTTCGCATCCGCCAACCGCGCCGCCAGCACCTTTTGGTTACCCGCCAGAATGGTCGCGCCATTGTCCGCCGTGGTCCGGTTGGCCACGGTGATGAATTTTTCGATCCGCTCAGTTTTCGGATTGCGGACCGAGAAGAATTTTTGATGCTCCTTCATCGAGGTCTGCAACACCTCTGGCGGCAGGCCCAAGAATTCATCATCAATGTTACCTATTAACGGCACCGGCCATTCGACCAGCCCGGCAACCTCGGCCAGTAGGCCCTTGTCATCAACAATCTCAAGCCCCTGCGCAAAAGCCAGATTGGAGGCCTCCTGCCAGATCGCCTCGGCCCGCTCGGATGTATCCAACATCACATGCGCGGCCTTCAATTTGCTGCGGTAATCATCGAATGACGTGACGCTAAAACGCCCATTGCCCATAAACCGGTGACCCTCAGTCATGTCACTGGATGCAATCCCATCCACATCCATCGGCACAACATTGGCCTCGCCCGCGTCATCCGTCAGAATGCACAGGATCGAATGCAAGGGCCGTACCCAACGCAGGCTGCCCGCGCCCCAGCGCATCGATTTGGCCCATGGGAAATTGCGAATGGTGTCTTCCAGCACTTCGGCCACGATCCCAGACGCCGCACGTCCCGGTTTGGTAATGGTGGCGAAATAGACTTGGCCTTTTTTCTCGTCGCGCACGTCCAGATCATCGCGGCTTACCCCTGCCCCACGCAAGAAACCTTCGATGGCTTTTTCTGGCGCATCAACGCGCGGTCCTTTTCGTTCTTCCTTGGTGGTTGGGCTTTCCGCCAGCAGGCCCTGCACTGTCAGGGTCAAACGCCGCGGTGTCGAAAACGCCGCAGCCCCGGCATAGGTCAGCCCGGCCTCAACCAAGCCATCGGTGATACGCTTTTTCAGGTCCTCACAGGCGCGGCCTTGCAGGCGGGCCGGGATTTCCTCGGAAAACAGTTCAATGAGAAGATCAGGCATGTTGCACCTTTAGATAGACAGAAAAAATTGGATGATCGCGGCATTTGCCAGATCAACGAAGAAAGCTGATACCAGCGGCAGGATCAGAAAGGCAACCGGTGACGGTCCATAGCGTTTGGTCACCGAGGTCATATTGGCAATCGCCGTCGGCGTCGCGCCCAGTGCAAAACCACCAAACCCCGCGCCCAACACCGCTGCGCGGTAATTGCGGCCCATTGCCGGAAACAGCACAAAGATGCAAAACAGCACCGCCACAATCGCCTGTATGCCCAACACCACAAACAGCGGCCCAGCCAGATCGGCAAGTGTCCAGAGCTGCAGGCTCATCAGTGACATCGACAAAAACACCGCCAGCGAGAATTCCGAGATCAGCGCCAGCATCGGGGTGCCTGCCACAGCAGGAGTGCGTGGCAACACGATCGGCTTAAGGTTGGCCACAGCGATGCCCAAGATCATACAAGGCACAAAACTTGGCAGTTTCAGACCGGCGTCTTCGATAAATTCATTGATGAACAGCCCGGCAAAGATGGTGATATTGATAGTCAACAACGTGACCATGAAACCCACATAGTTCAGCGACACGCTGCCCGCATCGTCATAGTCAAGCCCGACAATCGGATCGGCATCCTCATTATCAGGCTTCAGATCATGCCGTTTGATCAAGAACCGCGCAATCGGCCCGCCAATCAGCGCGGCCAGTATCAACCCAACAGTGGCAGCGGCCAGACCAACCTCGGCGCCTTGCTCAATTCCGAACTGAGCGTATAACTCGGGCCCCCAGGCAATCGCCGTGCCGTGTCCACCGATCAGGGCGGCTGATCCCAGCATGATCGACAGTTGCTCAGGCAAACCAAACAGGCTTGTGCCAAACCGGGCCACCACGTTTTGCACCACAATGTAAAGAACCGTCAGCACCAACAGGATACCCAGCGCCTTGCCACCACGTTTGAGTTCGGACAACCGGGCATTCAACCCGATGGTGGTAAAGAACATGACCAACAGACCGTCACGCACGGTCAAATCGAAAATGATCTCCTTGCCGGTCAGCAGGTAAAATCCCCAGATCAGCAGCGAAACGAATATCCCCCCGACCACCGGCTCTGGGATGTTAAATTCGCGCAGCACCGCATGGCGGCGGGTCAGCGCTGCCCCGGCAAAATAGACCAGCATACCCAATGTAAACGTGGCAAAGTTCGATACGGCAATCGCGTCAGCCATCACTGCCCCCAAGGGCCGCGGGCGGCTTGGGGCAATCATCGGGCGCGCGGTTGCCGTCAAAGACAATCTCGCCACAGCGGTTAATCTGATGCCAGACAAAGCCACGGCCGTCTTCATGCACGGCAACGATCCGGTCGATGCCGTATTCGATATCTTTCACCCCAAGATAGGCCTGTGCCTGTCCCTGCTCCAACGCTGCACCCAGTGCCTTGGCATCGAAACAATCGAACCAGCCCGGCGCTGTCAAAGGCACGGCCTCTGGATACGGTATGTAGGATTGTTCCAGTTCGGCCCGCGTCAACTCGGTTGTAAAACAGGCGCGATAGCGGATCGGAGAGCTGTTAGAATCAATAGCCTCAAAGGCATCATAAATCACAGCCCGCGGCACGCCATCCGACAATGCTGCAATTTGCACATCCGACGTGCCGTTGGCCTCGACCTGCTCATAAAAATGATACACCTGCAGGTAATACATCGATACCCCGGCCACAAAGGCCGTGATCATAATCGCCGCTGCAAGGATTTTTCCAGTCATATCCAGTCCAAGTTTACATGAGTGTGGGAATACTTCTCGCTAAAACGTGCGCGCAAATCGCGAAATCCCGGGCGCATTTCTTTAAATTTTCGCTCATGCGTTTCGACAACCGTGCACCGCACAGACGCGAACACTCCAGCCTCGTCCATTGCGTCCAATAGTTCCAGCTCAGCCCCTTCGATATCCATCTTGATCAACGCGATCTCGCCGCGTTCCGCGATTAAACTTTTGACCAACGCCACAAAGTTCACCTGTTCGACGGCGATGCTTTCATCCATGGATTCATTAATGCCCCGCCCTCCGGACACGATTGTACTTTTGACAGAACCCCCATCAGGATTTTGATCGAAATTACTTGCCCGCCGAAGCTGAACAGTTCCGTCAGATGCAGCCACTGCTTTTTGAAACAGCTTAACATTTTTTGCATCGGCAAATCGTGCCTGCAGCTTTCCAAAAGCGTATGGATCGGGTTCAAATGCCAGAACCTCAGCTCCGGTTGCCGACAATTGTTCTGACACCTCTCCAACATTAGCACCGCAATCAATAACGATATCCCCAGGCTTGAGAAATGCCAGCACGCCATCCAAAAAACCATGCGCCCGCGCGTGCCGTAAATTACGGTTTTCGCGGCGCTTCATTTTTTTCACGTCGCCCTGCAATTTTGCAAGCTCCGCTGCGAGATCGGCATCAGGGTCTTTGGGGACGTCTTCAGTCATGTCGAGGCATAGCCTCCGGCTTCGGTCAGAACAAAGGCATCGGCGCATTTCTTGGCCAGTGCCCGCACCCGGCCAATATAGGCCTGACGTTCAGTAACTGAAATCACCCCGCGCGCATCCAGCAGGTTGAACATATGGCTGGCCTTGATGCACTGGTCATAGGCCGGGTGCGCCATGATAATGCGTTTGCCGGTTTTGGGGTCATCATAATCCTGCGACAAGATAGCCTCGCACTCGGCTTCAGCCTCTTCAAAGTGTCGCAGCAACACTTCGGTGTTGGCCACGTCAAAGTTCCAGCGACTGTATTCCTGCTCGGTTTGACAAAATACATCGCCATAGGTCAGCTGGATCGGCGCATCAGGGTCATTGAACGGCATATCCATAACGTGATCAACGCCCAAAACATACATCGCCAGACGCTCCAGACCATAGGTCAACTCGCCTGATACCGGGTGGCAGTCATGCCCGCCAACCTGTTGGAAATAGGTGAACTGGCTGACTTCCATGCCGTCACACCAGACCTCCCATCCCAGACCCCATGCACCCAACGTGGGGCTTTCCCAGTCGTCCTCGACAAAGCGAATGTCATGCAGGTCCATATCCACGCCAATTGCCTCAAGCGAACCCAAATAAAGCGCCTGCAGATTGGGGGGGCTGGGTTTGATCAGCACTTGATACTGGTAATAGTGCTGCATCCGGTTCGGGTTTTCACCATAACGCCCATCGGTCGGTCGGCGCGACGGCTGCACATAGGCCGCGGCCCACGCCTTGGACCCCAAAGAACGCAGCGTGGTGGCCGGGTGAAAGGTGCCAGCACCAACCTCCATGTCATAGGGCTGCATTACCGCGCAGCCCTGCTGCGCCCAGTAATTCTGAAGCCGCAGGATGATTTCCTGAAAACTGCGAGGTTTACCGGTTTTATCCGCCATATTTACCGCTACCTTTTTTACTCAGGCATAGCCCGTGAAATTGCCGCCCTTACCTACGTCCGCAGGTGCCGGGGGTCAATTGCGACGGCCTTTATAATTCCTGTATATTTTTGCTGCACCCAGCTGTGGATTTGATACAAGGTCCCAAATAGCACAACGACCGTTCATTAAGATCCAAATCACTGGCAAAGGCCCAAACATGTTGCGTATTATATTTTCCTTTGTGGTGACCCTCTTTCTTGCGATCCCGCTGGCATGGGCACAACAGGGTCCGTCTTGGATTCAGATCGAAGCGCAGCCCAGCCTACTTAAAGCCAATGAACGCATTCGCGCCTATGCCACCCAACTGCAGGACCTTAATGGCTTTGCTCTTGGCAATGGCTGGTATGGAATCGCGCTTGGCCCTTATGATGCGGATGACGCTCAGCAGATCTTGCGCCGTTTACGTGCCGATAGGGTCATTCCGGGCGACAGCTACATTGCCCGCAGCTCAGATTATCAGCGCCAGTTCTGGCCCGTTGGGTCGAACGCGCTGAACCAGCCGGTGATCGAGCCCATCCCTGAGATTGGTATCGTCACCCAACTACCAGATAACACCGCCGAGATCATCTTGCCGGAACCGCAACAAGCCGATGAAACACCGGCACAGGCCCGTGTCGCGGAACAACGCCTGACACGCGAAGATCGCGCTGAGCTGCAAACCGCGTTGAAATGGGCCGGGTTCTATGGCGGCACTGTCGACGCGGCCTTTGGCCGGGGCACCCGTGGATCAATGGCCCGCTGGCAAGAGGCCAGTGGCTATGATGCTACAGGTATCATGACCACCGGCCAACGCGCTGAGCTGCTCGGCCAATATTACGCCGTACTTGAGGGGCTTGATCTACAACCCGTCCAGAACACAGAAACCGGAATCGAGATTGAGTTACCTCTGGGAGTGGTAGAGTTAACGAAATACGATCCACCTTTTGCGCATTATGGCCCCAAAGGTGACATCGACGCGCGCATTCTTCTGATCAGCCAGACCGGTGACCGCACCACCTTGTCCGGGCTATATGATATTATGCAAACGCTGGAAATCGTGCCCGGAGATGGGCCTCGCGCTTTGAACAAAGACAGCTTCACCTTGATAGGTGAAAGCGCCTTTGCAATCTCGCATACGCAGGCCTGGCTTAAAGACGGAGAGATCAAAGGGTTCACTTTGATCTGGCCCGCAGGCGATGAAGAACGCCGTGCCCGCCTTTTGGGTATCATGCAAGACAGCTTCAAACGCATCGACGGCATTCTTGACCCTGCCGCAGGCTATGAAGAAGCGCAAAATATAGATCTGATTTCCGGCCTCAAAATTCGCAAGCCCGCCTTTTCCCGCTCTGGCTTTTATGTCAACGACAGCGGCACGGTCCTGACCAGTGCCGAATTTTCCAACGGCTGCAGCCGCCTGACGATTGATAATGATTACACCGCAGAACTTGTCGCTCATGATGCTGAGCTGGGTTTGGCAACCCTGCGCCCGACTGAGACCCTCGCACCGCGCGCCTATGCAGCGTTCCAGCAAGATGTGCCACGTCTACAATCTGATATTGCTGTCGCCGGCTATTCCTACGGCGGTGTTTTGGGCGCACCAACGATGACATTCGGCCAACTGGCTGATGTCAAAGGCCTGAATGGTGAAACCCATATCAACCGTCTAGCATTGGCCGCCCTTGAAGGTGACGCAGGTGGGCCTGTCCTAGATGCCGGAGGAGGCGTCGTCGGCATGCTATTGCCTCAACTCACAACGGGTAAACAACTGCCCAAAGGTGTCAGTTTTGCCACCGATGCACAAACGGTTCAGGCATTCTTGTCGAATGCGGGCATCTCTGCAGAAACGACCACAAAAAACGGTGCGCTGCCTGCCGAACAACTGACCGATCAAGCGAGTAACATCACGGTTCTTGTTAGCTGCTGGGAAGAGTAAGCTGTTTTAGCACGGCCACTTCGTATCCCCTTAATTGACCGCCAAGGTCGCTCGGAGCCTATTTCCGCCCGATCGCCGTACATCTTGCTGCGAATGGCGACACAGCGGACGCAACAGACTTTCGCTGCAGTTGCTCGAACGACCGCTTTTCGGCGGTTTTACCCAGTATCTGTAGCATGGCAACAGGATTGACGAGTCGGATTCGACAAAGAATTGGGTGGTCCAGCTTGGGACAATGGCCGGATTGTCTGTTTCAGCCCAAACTCATTTACGTTAACTTACGATATGGAAATATTCTGGACTGACTTACTCAGCGGGGAACGCTACGCGGTGCTGTCCACATGTATTGCCTACGTTCTGCTCATGGGCATCATTAGCATCATCGGATGCCTCCGCGTGCGCCGCTGGCCGCACACCACAGGAATACTCACGGAAGACGGGGTTTCAAGCTTTGGAAGTGGCAGCGATAGAATGCACGCAGCACGCGTGCGCTACGAATATTCCGTCGACAGCACACCCTATACCGGAAAGCGGCTGAGCCCGTTCATCGTTCATGCCACCGGAACCAGAATGGCGGAATGGCAAAAGGGTGGCATCCAAAGGCATGGAGGCAACCACGTTACCGTATTCTACAACCCGGCCCGGCCTCATAAATCCTACCTGATCTTACCCACATTGATCGGAATCATAGGCGTGTTCGTGCTCATCACCATCGTGGTGATTGTGTTGTGGTTTGCGCTTTAGCTTGACGGAACTCAAAGGTCTGACTGGGAAATCTCAATAAGTGCGCTGAAATATCCTTGATTTATCAACGCTATCTTTGGTCCGATCCTGCGACCACCGTTCATAACGGATGCCGTGATCAGCAAGCGCCAAAAATACCCGGTGGGGGCTAATGCCTGCAGCTTCGCGATCAAAGTTCAGGACACGGTCGTCGGTCAGGTGAAGTTCGAAGTATTCGCTGGTTTCAGTATACTCGCCATCGCTATCGGTGCCTGTTCGGCTGACTTTCAACGATGTTGCCTTCGCAACATGGTCGAGTGCGATGTCCATCGGTAGATTTTTGCAAGGTATGGCCACGTCCCAAATCAACCTGCCTGCACCGATTGTGGCTTTCCAATCGCCCGGTGTGTTGAGAATACGCCAGGTTTTTCGGGCTTCGCCTATTGCAAAAGTACCACTCATCAAAGCGCAAAGAGCAAAAAACGCTTTGAAAAATGTCACGATATGATTGGCCGGGTGAATTGCAAAAATATAAAGTATTGGCCACACCAGTCCGAAGCCGACCCACATGATGTGCACGCTGACGACGCGCAGCTTCGACGATTGGATGACAGTTTGTTCTTTCACAATCGCAGGGTAGAGCGGATTCGTATCAAAATTATGACAATACGCGCGTCCAAGTACGAGCCGCAAATTATCACCGACATGTATAGTTGCCATTCATGCCGAGTGCAGCATCGATCATTGTGAGCTCGGAGCAGACATTCTCAGCGCACACCTATTAAATTTGTTCAATTCAAAGAAAGGTCCGAGATTACAAAAACAATCAAGGGAAGCCTTTTTGCTTACAGATGCAGATCACCTGACATCAACAACCAGCCCTGCCCTGCGACAGACACGCCGGTGATGGCATCTGAGGGGCCGTGTACGCGGACTTGCGCTTGCCCCGGGCGACCCAGCCAATGGCCCTGCTCTGCAATAAATGCGGGCTGATCAATCAGGCTATGTCGCCAAAGATACGACGCCATCGCGCCGGTGGCTGAACCGGTAAACGGGTCTTCAGGCGGGCTGGGCGGCGCCAACAGCAACCGAGAGAAGGTATCGCCCGCATCGCTTATGCCTTCTAAGGTGACCCAGAACGGCTCCAACATATCAGTTCCGCTATAGCCCAAGCGCTGCGCCATCTCCGCCAGTGCCTCGCTATCAAGGTTCACCCGGCGCAGGGCTTCGTGATCTTTCAGTACGGTAATACAAAATGGCAGGCCGGTTGACACCATCTGCGGCTGGCCGACGATATCCTCTGGGGCAATCCGGCCAATCCTCGCCACTTCCTCGACCGGGATCTCAGCGCCAAACTCTGGTGCGACCTGCGTCATCGAAATCACCGGCGTACCGCCGCCAGAGCGGTCAATCTCAATCGGCACAATCCCTGCCCCGGTTTCCAGCGTCAGATGATCCCCACTCACCACACCGCGATGCAAGAGCGACACCACCGTGGCAATTGTCGGATGCCCCGCAAACGGAATTTCGCGGCTGGCCAGAAAATAGCGTACGTTTACATCAGCCACATCAGATGGCCCAACAAAGGTGCATTCCACCAGCGACGTCTCACGCACAAACTTCAGGCAGGTTTCAGTATAGGTCACACCGCCATCATGCACCACCGCGCACCCATTGCCGCCAAACGGCTGATCGGCAAAGGCATCGACCCAATCAACAGGATAAGTAGGCATCTGGCACCCCGGATGGTTAGTGAACCGCCACCGGCTCCATGTTGTTCTGGCGTGCCAACACAAAGGCCAGCGCCCGATCACGCACCACGGCCAGACGCTCACCATCAGCGGCGTGCAACGCATAAAGCGTGTCCTGACCTTCGGCCTGTTCGCGCATATCCTCGGGCAGGTCGTCTACTTTGACCGCGCGAACATAAGCGATTCCGCTTTCACCTTCGGCGCCAAAATCAAATTCTGTATTCATCTGCTCAGCCTTTATTTATTTTTATACGTTGCACCACAGTTTCGGGCTGCGCGCGCGTCAGATCAACATGCAGCAATCCGTTCTCCATATTGGCATCCCCGACCTCAACCCCGTCGGCCAAAACAAATGACCGCTGAAATTGCCGCGCCGCGATTCCCCGGTGCAGGTAAACGCGTTGATCGACGTCATCTCTTTGTCGGCCGCGAATCACAAGTTGGCGATCTTCGACTGTGAGAACCAGATCCTCTTCGGCAAAACCGGCCACGGCCAAGGTGATGCGATATGAATTTTCCGAAGTTTGCTCTATATTAAAGGGGGGATAACCTTCGTTACCCGACTTGGCCGAACGTTCTAAAAGACGCTCAAGTTGCTCAAAACCCAACATATATGGGTGTGACCCCAAAGATACTTTCGTCATCGACACGCCCTTCTATGTAAAGCGACAGTCCGTTTTTCATGGTCCCATTTTGGCAACCACCCCTGAAATATGGGGCTTTGCGGCATCGGGCGCAAGGGCTTTGCGAAATTGAGGAATATCAGTATTCTAGCCACCAAACAGGCAAAGGAATCGCGAAAATATGAATGTCTATCGTGATCTGTCGATGAAATCCGACGATGTGCTGCGCTATGAACTGATCGAATACAGCCACCAGCACCGCGATCTGGACGAAGCGATCTCCGCCCTGCAGGAAAAAGGCACGGCCGATCCTCTGACAATCAAACGCCTGAAGCAGCAGAAACTGCGACTGAAAGATCGCATTGCCTTCATCCAGGACCGTCTAATCCCGGATATCATTGCATAGCGGATCAAGCTGCGTATATTGCGCGCTTCACGAGGAGGGGCGCAATATGTCAAAGGTCATCGTAGGCATCATCATGGGCAGTCAGTCAGACTGGCCGACAATGAAAGAAGCCGCCAACATATTGGATGAACTGGGCGTGGCCTATGAGGCCAAAATCGTCTCGGCGCACCGCACACCAGACCGGCTGTGGGACTACGGCAAAACTGCCGTAGAACGCGGCCTAAAGGTGATCATCGCAGGCGCAGGCGGTGCCGCTCACCTCCCCGGCATGGTGTCCTCGAAAACCCGCGTGCCAGTTGTGGGCGTCCCCGTCCAGACCAAGGCGCTCAGCGGGGTCGACAGCCTCTATTCCATTGTGCAAATGCCCAAGGGCTACCCGGTCGCCACCATGGCCATCGGTGCCGCCGGTGCGGCCAATGCGGGCCTGATGGCTGCGGGCATTCTCGCTAATGAGGACGCAGCCCTCGCGGAACGGCTCGACGCTTGGCGCGCCGCCCTCTCCGCCTCAATCCCGCAGGAGCCACAAGATGACTGACGCACTGCCACAAGGCGCGACCATCGGAATTTTGGGTGGCGGTCAACTGGGCCGTATGCTCTCGGTTGCGGCGTCCCGTCTGGGTTTGAAAACCCATATCTTTGAACCCGGCGCAAACCCACCTGCCGGTCAGGTGGCCGATGCTGTCACCACCGCCGGGTATGAGGATGAGGCCGCGCTCAAGGCCTTTGCCCAGTCCGTCGATGTCATCACCTATGAATTTGAAAACATCCCGACCACTGCACTGGATATCCTCGAAGCTCTGCGCCCGGTCCGGCCGGGGCGCGAGGCGCTGCGCGTCAGCCAGGACCGCATCACGGAAAAAGATTTCCTAACGGGTCTCGGCCTGAAAACCGCGCCATATGCTGCCGTTGATGACAAGGCCAGCCTTGATGCCGCTCTGCTGTCGGTCGGCACGCCCGGCATTCTGAAAACCCGCCGCTTTGGTTATGATGGCAAGGGACAGTCCCGGATCATGGCCCCGGAAGAGGCGGACAAAGCCCTTGCTGATATGGCAGGTGCGCCATCTGTGCTCGAAGGGTTTGTCAATTTCAGCCACGAAGTCTCTGTGATTGGCGCGCGCAACGCGGATGGTCAGGTTGCCTGTTTCGACCCCGGTGAAAACGTCCACCGCGATGGCATCTTGCACACCACCACCATCCCGGCCCGGCTGAACATTTCACAACGGACTGAGGCGGTTATTTTGGCCGGTCAGATCCTCAATGCGCTCGACTATGTCGGCGTCATGGGCGTGGAACTGTTCGTCACCCCGCAAGGCCTGATCGTGAACGAGATCGCCCCGCGCGTGCACAATTCCGGCCACTGGACGCAGCAAGGCTGTGCCGTGGACCAGTTCGAGCAACACATCCGCGCCGTCGCAGGTTGGCCGCTGGGGGATGGCAGCCGCTATGCGGATGTGGTGATGGAAAATCTGATCGGCGATGATGTTGACCGCATTCCAGAAATTGCCGCTGAGGCAGGCACATCAATCCACCTCTACGGCAAAGCCGAGGCCAAACCCGGCCGCAAGATGGGCCACGTGAACCGGATCAGCAAGTAAATCGCTTACCGAACATACACCTTGCCCGGAATCAAGGCGCGCAGCGCCCCGGGCGCCTCATGGGCGGGCGCTTTTTCAAAGCTGTCTCCACTTGACCTTCAGAATGCGGGCAGTTTCGGATATGGACGAAATCCTGCGTTAAGCTCTACTTACTTACAAAACCTGTAAAGTTGAGTTCCAGAATTTCTTTTGTCTGGGGGCATCTCGGGTTCCATCCGAACATAGGCTGATCGGCTGGAATTTCTGACCTCATTTGCACCAGTTTGGTGACCATACGTAAGCACCCCTCCACCCTCGATAGCTTTAAGTTGCGGTTCATCAATCAAAGCCGCGCAAGCCAAACACGAATCTTTTCAAATCGTCTCATCCTTGAAATCCAAAGTTCTAAAATTCACCCTTAAAGGCACTCTAGAATTGCATGGCTGTATGCTGATCACTACCTATCATAGTGTGAGTTACTTCTGATAGTTATCAATTGGAATTTTAGGAAGGAATAGGATGCTGCATGAAGAGTTAGAAGAAGTTAGATATTATGTTGAACGTACTAGACAAAATTATGGCCATATCGAAGCGGCGGATACGGCTCAGACTCTACGCGATGCATGGGAGGATTTTTTAGGCAGCTTTTCTAAAGCGATTGGAAAAATGATTGGCTATGGCAAGCTTGATCCCAATCTAAGACCTTGGGCGAACAAATTAAAGAATGCTTCAACAAAAGACGATGAAGGATTATTGTATTTGCGAGAGGCACGAAATTGTGTCGAACATGGCCTAAAACCCTTTGCAAAATTTGAAGATCCTTTGGTTGATGTGGCAGGTGTCATGGATATCAAAAATGGCAATGTCATTATCACAAATTGTAACTTTAACAGCCAACCAATTGATCAACTATATTTGAACGTTCAACAGGGCAGAGTGACTGAAAAAGCTGGTTGCGAGGCAGTCTCGATTACTGAACATGCTGCCGATGTTCTTTTGGCGCCTGTATATAATGAAGAGAAGGGTAAGGAGTATCCTGTTCCCACAATGATTGGAGGGAACACGATTGTTTCTAAAACACCCACGAAGTTCGCCCATTTGGCTATGTCTAAGCTCGACGAATTGGCAAAGGAATTCTCTCAAGGCTAGTTTGTTGTGATCAGACATCTGGTTTGGCGTATGGCCAAATATACTTGATGGGAGCGAAGCAATTTTGGCCACTAAAGAACACCAATGACCGTTTCATCCACTAAGCAGGCTAACACGGGTAGCTGTCAGGCTCTTTTGCCGCTTGGTTAGAAATGTGGTATCCTCAACGCATTAAATTGCACATTAATCACGCCGGATTAAACCAATGACCATTGCCGAAGGCGGCTGCCTGTGTTCAAAAATCAGATACCAGGTCTCTGCTCCTCCCACACATTTGACAGTCTGCCACTGCAAGTTTTGCCAACGGGCAACCGGTGGCGCGTATATGGTTGAACCGATATTTGCGAAATCCAACCTGAGCATCCTTGAAGGCACGCTCAGGACCTATGCACACGTCTCCGAGGGCAGCGGCAAGTCGGTCTTTGTTCATTTCTGCGAAGACTGCGGCACCAAGATTCACCTGTCGTTTGAACGCTTTCCTGATGCGGTTGGCATCTATGCGGGCACTTTTGATGACCCCAATTGGTACAATGTCGCCCCAGATGAGACCAAACATATTTTTCTAGGCGTCGCCCAGAAAGGCACAATCATTCCCGCCGGGGTCAAAACCTATGAACGGCATGCCAGAACCAATGACGAAGTGCCCGAAATCTCACATGTGTTCGAACACCCACATGCCATCAGCATGTTCCCACACTAATAGGGCCGACCGCACTACCCAATAAACCGCCGCGCGACCTCGCCGCGCATATGGCTGACTTTGCCGCCTGAGATCGTGGCGCAGACATCGCGGCTCTCTGCATCCAGAATGACCAGATCGGCGCGTCGCCCTACGGCCAGCTCCCCTCGATCTTCCAACCCCAGCACCTTTGCCGGCCCACTTGAGATCAGCCCCCAGGCTCCGGCGAAATCCAAAACGCCCGCTTCAGCCAAAAAGAACGCTGCCCGCCGCATCGACGGATAGTGGTAATCGGATGCCAACCCGTCACACAGCCCCATGGTGATCAGATCCAGCGCGCTGGCGTTACCATTGTGCGAACTGCCCCGCACCACATTTGGCGCGCCCATCACCACAGCATCGCCCGATGCACGTGCCGCCTCTGCCGCTTCAACCGTTTCCGGGAATTCAGCGATATGCACGCCCATCGCATGCCAGCCTTGGCGCTGTGCCTGCGTCCGGTCATCGTGGCTGCCCAAGCGCACGCCCATGTCGCACAGCTGATCCGCCAAAATTTCCAGCGCCAGCGGCACCTCATCCATCCGCGCATGCAGCGCCTGCATATAGGCCAGATATTTCTCGGGGTTTTGGCCAATCCTCAGCGCCTGACCCGTCAGGCGTTTGGGGCGTTTGCCCTTTTCCAGAACATCATGCTGCAGGTGGTCATTGAATACCACATAGGGGATGGCAAACCGCTCCACCATGTCACGCACTGCATCATAATCATCCAGCATCGGCGTCTCAAACCGCAACTGCGTGCGCAGATCGGTGGCAAGACGCGGCTGCACATCTTGCAGCGCCGAAAACACTCGCTCGGCAAACTCAGGGCCGCGCATTCCGCCTTCCCAACTGTAGAACTGCGCCAGTGTCGCGGTGGAAATGCCATTGGCCGCCAGTTCCGCCTCGGCGGCCACGACCCCCAGGCCCATATCCTTCATTGCGCCGCGACGCGGTGCCAGATGTTTTTCAAACCCATCGCCATGCGCATCGACCATACCTGGCAAAACCAGATAGCCGCTCAGATCCACCTCGCGTGCAGACCTGTCTTCAACAACCCGCCCCTGCGATAGACAAACAGGTTGCACGCCATAGCCGTCAGGCGTCAGGGCTTGCGCACCGATTAATCGCAAATCGGGCAGCATCAATCTTCGCTGCCCCAGAAAAGATCCGTCAGTTCCAGCTCCGGGTTGAACTGGCCTGTCCTCAGAAATTGCTTTGTTTGTGCGATAACCATTGGGTTGTTCATCATAAAGGTATGTGTGACCGGAAGGGTGATATGATCGCTCATACCGTCCACACGCGTCGATGCAACCGAAACTTTGCCATCATCCGGTCCTTCGATGATGGTCGAGAAATAGGGATTAAGCGACCGCGTGCCCGCAATCACCCCCAATTCAAAGTCCACAGGTGGCAATTGCGCAGGTATCCCTTCAGGGCCTGTGACCAGTTCCCCCCCAGCCGGGCCATTCATCCATTGAAAAAGTTCATTGCCGCCCAGTTCGTCCACCACTTCCGATCCATGGTTGGGTGGCCCCAGCATCACCACTCGGCCCAGATTTTCGGGCCTGTGATCGCGCAACCATTCGCGCAGCAAGATGCCCCCCATCGAATGGGTGACAAAATCCACGCGATCCTGTCCACAAGACTTAATCGCCGCTGGCAGGGTTGTGTCGGCCAGTTCCTCGATATGCTCTTTTGTTGATGGATATTTGGGCGAAATTACGGTGTAACCATCAAGCTCCAACACCTGTTGCATCACCAAAAACGACGCATCCGTGCGCGCCAGCCCGTGCAACAACACGGCACAGTCCGCAACGGCGGATGCCGGACACAAAATACTCAGTAAAATCAAACAATGTCTCATATCTCTTGAGATAGGCCCAAAGCGCGCGTTACAAAACCCCTCAACCAAAGTGACGAGGGGTCATGTCCACCTATAAACCTGTCCGACTGGCCGTACGCGCCATCATTGTTGAAAATAGCCGACTGCTTCTGGTCAACGCCTACGCAGGTCAGAAATCTGACCTGTGGTGCGCCCCAGGGGGTGGGGTCGACCCCGGCGCCTCCCTGCCCGACAACCTCAAACGCGAAGTTTTTGAGGAAACCGGCCTGGCCATCGACGTCGGTCAGCCCTGTCTGGTCAATGAGTTTCACGATCCCAAACGTGGCTTTCATCAGGTTGATATCTATTTCCGCTGCCAAATCACCGACGGTACATTAGATGAGGATTGGCAGGACCCCGAACAGATCGTCAACCGCCGCAGGTTCTTCTCTCAAACTGATCTGGAAACCATCCGTTTCAAGCCCGACAGCCTACCTGCGGTCGCCTTCTCAGACAGTGTCGTTTACGATCCGCTGGAACTGATCGTGCCTTAGGCGCGGGGCTTCAGCACTGAAACCGCAACGCCACCCAGAACAAGCGCACCAGCAATCACAAACTGCCACGTCAATGCCTCGGACAATAGCAACATACCCCCGACCATGGCAATCACCGGCACCGTCAACTGCGCCACCGCCGCCACCGCTGCGGGCAATTTGGGCAAGACGCTGTACCATAGCGCATAGCCCATACCGGAGGTCACAGCGCCCGACAAAACAGCCAGCGCAATCCCGGACCATGACGCCGCAACAATGCCCTGCGTGCCATGCGACGCCAGCATCAAAACCACCCCCACCGGTGTAGCTAAAATGAAATTCGCCGCCGTCGCCTGCAACGCATCCCCACCCCGGCGTCCGTTCAGCGAATACAACCCCCAGCCAAAACCGGCCAACGCCATCAACCCTCCATGCAATGGGCTGATCTGCGCGCCGCTTCCGGGCCACAGCAACCACGCCAGCCCGACACACGCCAAGCCCGCACCGACCCACCGACGTGCCGGCACAAATTCACGCAACATCAAAGCGCCAGCAAACATGGTGATCTGCACGACACCGAACAGCACGAGCGCCCCCAGCCCGGCATCCAAGCCGTCATAGGCCAGCGAAAACCCAAAAATATACAAAAGCAACGACAGCGTTCCCAGCAGTCGCCCCGGTCCACGTAGAACCAAGCCACCGCGCAACATCATGCACAACACCGCCAACATCAACGCCCCAGCCAGCAAGCGCACCGCGCCAAAACTTACCGCATCAATGGCCCCATCCGCCAATGCCATCCGGTTCAAAACCGAATTTGCGGCAAAGGCCACCATGGTCAGCGATGTCAGCAAAAACAATCGCATCACAGGTCACCAAAAGCCTTGGGATAGATCAGCTCTTTCTCAGGCACGTCCTCCCCCGGACCAGCCAGCAACGTATGTTCAATCGGGTAGGGTGAGGTCAGCTTTGCCGCCCGCTCTGCATTAAAACCAGCACGCCCGTAAAATCCAACCTGCCCCAGCACCACAACCGTATTACGCGACGCCTGCGCCCAAGCCGTCAACATCCCGATCATCCGGCGGCCATATCCACGCCCCTGCACATCCGGGTGCACGGCAACCGGCGCCAGACACAACCATTTCTTAGGGGCCACAAACTGTGACAAAGCATAGTAACCGACCAGAGTTCCTTCGAACGTCATCACCATTTCGCCGGCAATCACTCGATCCTTGCGCAGCTGGCGCACCAGTCGCACTTCTTCGTCGCCGCCGAAGGCCAGACGCAGCAGGGCCTCGACCTCACCCTCTTCTCCGCGCCGCATTTCACGACCAAAATCAGGCCCGTTGATCATCTCATGCCCCATCGCTCGCATCAGATAGCTTTATCCGTGCCATCCCTTCGCGCCACGCCAAAAGTGCCGCGCCGGTCAAAATGATCACCGCCCCGATGATCGAAATAGCATCTGGCACCACGCCAAAGATCACCGCGTCATAAAGGGCTGCAAACACCAAAGCCGCATAGAAAAACGGCGCCACAAAACTCGCATCTGCCCGCGCCATCGCATTGACAAAACACGCCTGCGCCATTGCCATCAACACGCCGATACCGGCCAATGCGGCCCATTGCGCAGGCGTCGGCATCTGCCAGACAAACAGCACCGCA
The DNA here is from genome assembly GCF_900327775.1 of Roseovarius sp. EL26. Classification (NCBI taxonomy): domain Bacteria; kingdom Pseudomonadati; phylum Pseudomonadota; class Alphaproteobacteria; order Rhodobacterales; family Roseobacteraceae; genus Roseovarius; species Roseovarius sp. EL26. Next base: position 379,980 of record NZ_OUMZ01000005.1, on the reverse strand, counting down.
AAACTCGCGATACACAATCCAATGAGATTATTGATCAGCAGCACCTGCAATGGCCCTTCGCGCCCCGCCAGCAGCTTGATGAATATCAACTCGGCCCCCAGCAAAAGTGCTGACCCCAACGCCAACAAAGCCCCGGCCTGAATGCTGCCTGCCCCCGGGCGGGTCAGGATCGTTGCGCCGATCAGAGCCACAATCGCCGCCAGCCAGCGCCACTTACCGACCTTCTCGCCCAACAAAGGAATGGCCAACATCATCCCGAACACCGGATTGAGAAAACTGATCGCCGTCGCATCTGACAGTGGAATGAACGCCGCAGCCGCAAACATAAACGTCACCCCGCCCCAACCCAGCGCCGAACGTCCAACATGCAGCTTCAGATTGGGTCGCGTGAACTGTGGCCGCAAGACCAGCACGCTCAACCCAATCGCCATAAGTGCAAACAAAAACCGCCCATGGCTAATTTGCAATGCATGCATTTCCGGCCCTAAAACCCCTGTGCCCAATGCTTTGGCCAACAAGGTTGTGCCCGCCGCAAAACCCGACGCTGCCAATGTCAGGCAGGCGGCCAATGCGGGGTTTTGTTCAGGTCTTTCAGACATCCCTCAGCAGTGGCCGCAAACGCGCCATACGGCAAGCCTGAAAGTGCCCCTGAAAGTTTTTTCTTTCCAGATCATCCACAACCCGCTAAAGGGGCCATATGAACAAACGCATGACATATACTGCCACCCGACGCCGACGCACCCGCGCCTGACGTCCCACCTGTTTGTTCCCGTGGCCACCTACGCCACATCCCTTCATCATAATTGACATGTACCCCTCGGTCAGGCACTCAGCCTTGTGCTTACAGGTTTGACCACCACAAAAGGATAACTGCGATGATCCCGTCCGTTCTGCCCACCTACAACCGTGCGCCTTTGACCTTCGTCAAAGGCGAAGGCTCTTGGCTGATCGAGGCAGACGGCCGACGCTTTCTGGATCTCGCCGCCGGGATCGCCGTGAACGCCCTTGGCCATGCCCATCCGGCGCTGGTGCAGGCGCTGACTGATCAGGCAAACACCCTGTGGCACACATCCAACCTCTATCACATCCCCCAGCAAGAAGCGCTGGCTGACAAGCTGGTTGAACATACCTTCGCCGACACCGCGTTCTTCACCAACTCCGGCACAGAAACCTGTGAGCTGGCGGTCAAAATGGCGCGCAAATACTGGTTCGAACAGAACCAGCCCGAGCGGGTGAACATCCTGACGTTCGAGGGGTCATTCCACGGCCGCTCCTCCGCTGGTATCTCTGCCGCCGCGTCCGAGAAAATGACCAAGGGTTTCGGCCCCATGCTGCCCGGCTTCATCAGTCTGCCGTGGATGGACATCGATGCCGTCAAAGCCGCGATCGACGATAACACCGCCGCAATCCTGCTGGAGCCCGTTCAGGGCGAAGGCGGCATTCGCCCATTGCCCGATGACCTACTCAAAGACATCCGCGCGCTGTGTGATGAACATGGCCTGTTGTTGATTTTGGACGAAGTGCAATGCGGCGTTGCCCGTACCGGGCGCCTGTTCGCCCATGAATGGGCTGGCATCACCCCTGACATCATGATGGTCGCCAAGGGCATCGGCGGTGGTTTCCCTCTGGGTGCCGTACTCGCCACAGAAAATGCGGCCCAAGGCATGACCGCAGGCACGCACGGGTCGACCTATGGCGGCAATCCTCTGGCCTGTGCCGTCGGCTGCGCGGTGATGGATCACGTCTCCGACCCGGCTTTCCTTGAGGATGTCAATCGCAAGGCAGGCCTGCTGCGGCAAAAGCTCGAAGGCCTCATTGCCGCACACCCCGAAGTGTTCGAGACTGTCCGCGGCAGTGGCCTGATGCTCGGCCTCAAATGCAAGGTCGCCCCTGCTGATGTCGTCAACGCGGGCTATGATCATCTGATCGCCACGGTCCCCGCCGCTGACAATGTCGTTCGCCTGTTGCCGCCACTGACCATCACAGATGAGGAAATCACTGAGGCTGTCACACGCCTCGACGCCGCCGCCACTCAACTGGCGTCCTGATTTCATCTCACCAAAAATATCTCGGGGTAAGAGGGGCAGCGCCCCTCCCCCGCCAACCGAAAGCATAAAACATGAACCATTTTCTCGATATCCATAAAACCTCGCCTGACAACCTGCGCTCCATCATCGACAACGCCAAAGCGATGAAAGATGCGCGTGCCGGCCGTACCCGTGGTGCTACGGATGACGATCAGCCCCTTGCCGGCCACATGGTTGCGTTGATTTTTGAAAAACCCTCCACCCGGACCCGCGTGTCCTTTGACGTCGGTGTACGCCAGATGGGCGGTCAAACCATGTTGCTTTCCGGCACAGAAATGCAATTGGGCCACGGCGAAACAATTGCCGACACCGCCCGCGTTCTTAGCCGTTATGTTGACCTGATCATGATCCGGACCTTTGACGAATCTGTCCTCATTGAGATGTCAGAATACGCCGACGTGCCGGTCATCAACGGCCTCACTGACCGCACCCACCCCTGCCAGATCATGGCCGACATCCTCACCTTTGAGGAACATCGTGGCCCGATCAAAGGCAAAAACGTCGTCTGGTCTGGCGATGGCAACAACGTCTGCGCCTCCTTCTTGCATGCCGCAGGCCAATTTGGCTTCAATTTGACCTTCACCGGCCCCGCACAGCTGGACCCAGAGGATGAATTCATCGGGCTTGCCCGCAACGCCGGCAGCAATATCCGTATCGAGCGCGACCCCTTCAAAGCCGTCGAAGGCGCCGATCTGGTGGTCACCGACACCTGGGTTTCAATGCATGACAGCCAGTCCACCAAGGAGCGTCGCCACAACATGCTGCGCTCATATCAGGTCAACGAAGAGCTGATGTCCCACGCCAAGCCGGATGCCCTGTTCATGCATTGCCTGCCCGCGCACCGCGAAGAAGAAGCCACCAGCGCCGTCATGGACGGCCCCAATTCTGTAGTTTTTGACGAAGCTGAAAACCGCCTGCACGCCCAAAAAGCCATCATGCGCTGGTGCTTGGGTGTCTAACGCAGACACTCACCGACGCGTTCTGATGCACCAAAAAGACTTAAAAAATGGCACCGGTCTCCCCAACCCGGTGCCATTGGTAAATGCGGCGCCCGATGCAGGTGGAGGGCCATCTTCTGCATCAGTGAGTGGTAAGTTCCGGCGCCTATTAACCAAATTTAGTTGATAGAATTTCGATTTCTCACGAATCTTAAGCATAACTTGGGTCATTCTTCACAGTTCGTTTATTGAATCTGGGCCACATGTTTTTGAACAAACGCCAATCTCGCGAAATAAACGGGTTTCTATGCCTATTGAACGTGTCATGCTAAACATGGACGCACGGCCTGTGCCCGACCGACATTGATTAGAGCAAAATTTTGAACAAGCGCACTTCAACCACACAAAACGAATTGGTTTCAGCTCATCGTCTTATGCACCTTGCGCAAGAACTGGAAAAACACACTGGCAGCCAGGCCGACGTCCTGCAGGCGCTTGACGCTTCCGGGTTAAAAGAAACTGATCTGAAACAAGAAGGTCACTATATCAGCGCCGAGAAAGAGGCCCGCTTCCTTCAGAACGCAGTGACGATCGTGCACGACAAGGCTTTTGCAGCGAGGGCCGGGCTGAATTTTGAGAGAAACACCAGCATTCCTCTCTATGTCGCGAAATATTCACAAAACCTGAGAGACGCCCTGCGCAATGCCTCCAAATACACAGCTCTGGCAGACGGAAATTTCAGGTACCAGACAGAAACGTCAAACGACGAAGTCTCTATTATCCTATGTGAGCAAAACCCCTACTTGGAATTCGGCGACCGGGTTCGAGAGTTCATGGTCTTCACCATTTTGACAGCGATGCGAAATCTGACAGGCCGCAAAATAAACCTGCGTGGAATCTGGTTTTCACACGACGCCCCGGATTGTCAGCAAACGATCACCCGGCTTGCGGGATGTCACGTCGCCTTTGGCGCGAAGCACACCATGTTTAAGTTGCCCTCTGCAATCCTCGACCTTCCGGTATCGACCTATGATCCAAGCCTGCTCCATCACTTGGAAAACTACGGGGACGCCCTCGTGGCGCAACTCAATCAACCAGAACCCAGCCTGCGCGTACGTGTTGAGGCCCTGCTGATCGATCACCTGCCAGAGGGGCTTTTAACCGCTCCACAAGTCGCCTCTCAACTGGGTATGAGTGAGCGAACCTTCTCTCGACGCCTCTCACATGCCAGTCTGTCTTTTTCTGCCATCTTAGATGAACTGCGTGGCAAGCTTGCAAAAACTTATCTGGCGCAAAGTGCAACGCCCATATCCGAGATCGCCTTTCTCCTCGGTTACGCCGATCAAGCTGCCTTCACGACAGCTTTCAAGCGGTGGGCTGGCGCCACACCCAAAACCTATCGGGCCAGCGTGAGTTAGCATAAAGCGCACGCTCCCGCACATCACACAGCGCACATCAGAAAATGCCGATGCACCACTTCAGCAATATTGAAGCACAAAGTCCCCTTGCAAATCCCGCCCCACGGCGTAGCCTGCGATTTCGTCATCAGTGAACGGAGGCTTCATGACACAGGCGCAAATCGGTGTGTATGGATTGGGAACAATGGGCAGCGCACTGGCGTTGAACATGGCAGATCATGGTTTTGAGGTCGCCGTCACCAACCGCGAGGTCGACTGGATTTCCAGTTTCATCTCTGGCGCCGATAACCTGTCTGAACGGCTGCACCCGCACAACACATTAACCGATTTTGTTGCCGGTCTGGCCACGCCAAGGGTGATCCTGTTCATGATCCCCTCGGGTGCGCCTATGGATATAATGATCGAACAGATCACCCCGCTTCTGGACCCCGGCGACACCATTATTGACGGCGGTAACGCCAACTTTCACGACACCCGCCGCCGTTCCAAGGCGCTGACCGAAAAAGACCTCCATTTTGTTGGCATGGGCGTTTCAGGTGGCGAAAAAGGCGCGCGTTTTGGCCCGTCGATGATGGTCGGCGGCACGGATCACAGCTGGCAACAACTGCGCCCCATCTTGCGCGCCATCGCCGCCACTTACCAAGATAATCCCTGCGTCGATCACCTTGGCCCTGATGGCGCGGGCCACTTTGTGAAAACCGTGCACAACGGCGTGGAATATGCCGACATGCAGGTCATCGCCGAGCTGTACGGCCTGCTGCGCAATGGCGCCGCCTGGCCCCCCGCCGACATCGGCAAACTGTTTGAGGAATGGGACAAGGGCCCGCTCAAATCCTACCTCGTCGAAATCACTGGCAAGGTTCTACAATACACCGACCCGCTCAGTGGTCACGCCGTGGTGGACGTCATCAAAGACGCCGCCGGGCAAAAAGGCACCGGTCGCTGGACCGTGGTTGAAGCCGTGCGCATGGGCCAATCCGCCAATATGATCGAGGCTGCCGTAGGCGCCCGCGCGTGGTCTTCGGAAAAAGACATCCGGCAAGACATGCAAAATCACTTCGGTGGCGCACGTGACTGGTTCACCGTTGATCCCGGCGTGCTTGCCGATGCTTTCCTCGCTGCCCGCATCCTGTGCTACGCGCAGGGTTTTCGCATCCTCGTGACCGCCTCCTCAGAATACAGCTGGGCCCTCGACATGGGTCGCATTGCCGAAATATGGCGCGCTGGCTGCATTATCCGTTCAGCCCTATTGGATGACATTTCCGAGGCCTTTGCAGATCAACCCCCACATGGCCAGTTGATCCTTTCGCCCAAGTTCACTGAAACCCTGTCTCGCACCGTCCCTGCGCTGCGCACAGTCGTTAGTGCGGCCGTTGCCGGTGGTCACGCCATTCCGGCACTCTCATCCGCCCTCAACTGGTTCGATACCATGCGGCAGGGATATGGCACCGCCAACATTATTCAGGCACAACGTGATTTCTTTGGCTACCACGGCTTTGAACGCCTCGGAGAAGACGGCAAACACCACGGCCCTTGGTGGGACGACACCTAAAAGGCGCCGTAGGGTGGCTGCAAACCCACCATCCCCCCACAGGCAATTCTAAACGCTTTGGGCAGAACGCTTAGGCGGCGTCTGCACCTCAACCCGCGTGTGACCCCACGCCAACCGTCAATTCGCCTGCTGCCTCGCTCTGCATCCAACCGTGCAAAATCTGCAGAAACACTGATACTAACTTTCTCGGTCGGCCCGACACCCGTCCCGATAACAACTGCAACTGCGGTACATCTGGCTCCAACGGCACCGTCACCAATCGGTCTCCGCCGTAGCTGACATTGATCATCGGACGCATCGCCAGCACCGACACGCCCGCGCCTGCACCAACCATCCCACGCACCATTTCTGTACTGCTGGCTCTGACCGCAACTTTTGGAGCGATGCCCGCAGATTGAAACAACCGATCCAGATAGGGCCGCGCCAACGGTAAATCTAATTGCACCAGCGGATAATCGGCCAAGGCTTTCACCGGCACCGGCACCTGTCGTGTAATCTCATGCCCCTCAGGTGCCAGCACATAGGGTGGCAGCTCTAATAGCAATTCCGTTTCAATTCCCCGCCGCAAATCATGCCCGGCAAACAGGATCACATCCAATGCCCCAGCCAACAACGCCTCCTGTGCGCTGTCATTGTCATGCTCTTTCAATTCAAGCGTTAACCCCGGATTCGCAGCCATCATTGGGCAAAGAATTTGAGGCAGAAACGCCGGGGCCACCGGGGCGTAATATCCAATCCGCAAAGTTCCCGACAAAGACTGGCCCAGATCACGCCCGGCATCCATCAACTCCGCATAATCTTCTAACAGCGCCCGAAAGCGTGCCGCCACCTCGATCCCCTCAGCTGTCGCCGCAATCCCGCGCGCCCGTGTGCGCACCAACAGATCCGCGCCGAACTCGGTCTCAACCTGATCCAACGCCGCACCAATCGCCGAAGGCGCTATATTCAAAACCTTTGCCGCCGCCGAAATCGATCCTTGTTCCACCACTGTGGCAAAAGCTCTAAGCGCGCGCAAAGACAAGCGTAGATCATCCGACATCGTAGCTTCCCCTGAAAATCAGACTTATTACGCCTCATAAATCTATTTTTCATAAAATGACAACTGCGTCATACTCTGCCCAATCTGACAAGAGACACGCCAATGACCGACACCGCCGAAAAACCTACCCTGCCCGGTTGGAACCACACTCCCGACGTGCCAATTCAAGCTTCGCCGTTCTTCAGCTGGCCACCAGACCCGCGCCGGATGCTGGATTGGCTCTCGGTGCGTTGGCTGCAATTTGCTGAAAACACAATTCTGATTGTGGTCGCTCTCATCACATGGATGTGGTTCCAACCCTCGCTGGAAACCACCGCCACCTTGTCGTTTGACTGGGTCTTTGCCATCTGGCTGCGTAACATGATCCTGATCGGCCTCGTTGCCGGGGGGCTTCATTGGTTCTTCTACATGCGCCATGGCCAAGGCAAACGCCTTAAATACGACGGCCGCCCGCTGATGACCAAAGGCAAGCAATTCAATTTTGGCGGGCAAGTCCGCGACAACATGTTCTGGACCCTGACCAGCGGCGTCGGCTTTTGGACGGCGTACGAGGTGCTGATGTTCTGGGCCATGAGCAACGGCTGGGCACCGTTACTCTATTGGTCCGACAACCCTGTCTGGTTTGTGCTGGTCTTCCTGCTTACTCCGGTATGGATTTCCTTCCACTTCTACTGGGTCCACCGCGCCCTGCACTGGGGCCCGCTCTACAAACTCGCCCACGCCCTTCACCACCGCAACATCAACGTCGGGCCATGGTCCGGTCTGTCGATGCACCCGGTTGAACATCTGATCTATTTCAGCTCAATCCTGATCCACTTCATCGTGCCCGCGCACCCGCTACACATTCTCTTTCACATGCAAAGCCAAAGCCTGACCGCCGCCAGTTCCCACACCGGTTTTGAAAACCTGCTGGTCAAAAACAAAAAACACCTCGCTTTGGGCACCTTTCACCACCAGATGCACCACCGGTATTTTGAGGTGAACTACGGCAATCTTGAAATGCCCTGGGACAAATGGTTCGGCTCCTTCCACGACGGCACTGCTGAGGCCCACGAACGCTTAAAAGAACGCCGAGGGCGGCGAAGCTGATATTGTGACCGTAGTGTGGGCATTACTGCCCACCATCACGCCGATCCAATTTATGTACCAAACCCGCGTACAGCCTGTACAACTTGTACGCAATTACGCGCCTTAACTCCGCCGCTTTACCCTAAGCGTCGGGTCGGCCTGTGTCGGATCTTCGGGCCAGGGGTGTTTGGGGTATCGCCCGCGCATATCCTTGCGCACATCGGCATAGCTGCTGGCCCAAAACCCGGGGATGTCCATCGTTGTCTGCACCGGCCGTCCAGCGGGGGACAATAGTGTCACCCGCAGCGGTGTATTCCCCACCATCGGGTGCGTAGTTTGGCCAAACATCTCTTGCAGGCGTAAATTGATTTCCGGATCTAATCCACCGTAATCAATTGGTATTTTACGCCCCAAAGGTGTGGTGAAATGCGCCGGGGCGGCCTGATCAAGGCGTTGCATCTGCTCCCACGACAGGCACCCACGCAGGGCCTCAAGCATATCAAATCGCTTCCAATCCTGGGCGGTTTTTATGCCCTCCAGATAAGGCAGTAGCCAATCCTCCAGCATCTCCAATAGCGCTGCCTCAGTCATCTGGGGCAACTCATCTCCACCATCCCGAACCAGCTCAACCCGTTTGGCAAATCGCTCCGCCGCAGCGCTCCAACTCAGCCCTAAATCCTTAACGCCATCCAACATCGCCAGCGCCACCACATCTCTGGGCACATCGCGCCAATGTTGATCCGCCAGAACCACAGATCCCAGGTTTTCCTGTTTCCGCGCAATCACTTGCCGATCCCGTTTGGACCATTCACAAATGTCATTCCAAGCAATCTGATCCCCAAACAGGCTGCGCACTTCAGATTCAGAAATTTGGATCGCCTGCCTGATTCTCGCCTCGCGCGGGTTGCCATCCAGCTCCGTCGCCACGATCAACCGCGCCCCACACAGCGGGTCGCCTTCCGGCATTATCGCGCCTTTTCCGCCTGACAAAACATAACGTGGCGCATCACCCTTACGGCGTAATCCGATGCGATCCGGATAAGCCAACGCTGCCATTTCCGCATCGCTAAGCTTTTGCTTTAAAACTGATTTTGACTGCTTGGCTAAACGCTTCGCTTCCTGCTTTATCCGCTCAACACCCCCGCGATTGGCCGGATAACGGGCCTCGCTGGTATAACGTTTGAAATCCCGTACCGCCGACAAACGCAGTGCCAAATCCACCGGTGCCCCCCGCCCCAACGGGTCACGATCCGCCAGCAGCGCCGCCAAAGGCGCCGCCTCTGTTCCTGCCATTGCCAGCATATGCCCCAAACGCGGATGCAGCGGTAATGTCGAAAGGATTTTACCATGCTCCGTAATGCGCCCATCTACATCCAAGGCACTCAAAAGGCGCAATAAATCCTGCGCCTCGCCATAACTCCCCAGATTGGGTGGCGTGAGAAAGGCCAACTCCTCAGGTCGCGCACCCCACGCCGCCAACTCCAGTGCCAACCCCGACAAATCAGCAGATTCAATCTCTGCTGGGGGAAAGGCATGCAAAGCCCCCTCCTCCCCCTTGCTCCACAATCGATAACACGTCCCCTCAGCCACACGCCCGGCACGACCAGCGCGCTGCGTCGCCTCGGCCCGTGTGACCGGTTCAGTCACCAGCCGTGACATACCTGATGCAGGATCAAACCGGGCACGGCGTGATTTCCCGCCATCCACCACCACACGTATGTCTTGAATAGTCAGGGATGTCTCGGCAATCGAGGTCGCCAACACCACCTTGCGACCAGTTTTCATTGGAAGGATTGCAACCCGTTGCGCTGCAAAATCCATCGCACCAAACAAGGGGCGTAGAACAGCATCTTTCGGCAAGCGATCTTTGAGTAATGCTTCGACACGCCTGATTTCTCCCTCTCCGGGGAGGAACACCAAGATGCCACCGTCCCTCTCCTGCACGACCTGCTGCACCAGATCGGCAACGGCGTTTTCAAACCGCACCTCCTTACGCAAGTGGCGTTCAAGCCATTGTGATTGAACAGGAAAACTTCGCCCGTCAGAGGTGATCACTGGTGCGTCGCCCATCAGCTGTGCCACTGGTTCTGCCTCTAGCGTCGCTGACATGACCAGTAACTTCAGGTCCTCCCGCAAGGCCCCAGTGATTTCCAAGCACAGCGCCAGTCCCAGATCCGCGTTCAACGAGCGCTCGTGAAATTCATCGAAAATCACCGCGCCGACACCGGACAGTTCAGGATCAGACTGGATCATCCGTGTCAAAATGCCTTCGGTCACAACAACGATGCGTGTCGTGGCGCAAACCCTTGCCTCCCCTCTGACACGGTAGCCCACGCTTTCGCCCACCTTTTCCCCCAAGGTTTGCGCCATCCGCTCCGCAGCCGCACGCGCCGCTAAACGGCGGGGCTCCAACATCACGATCATTCCGTCCGTCACATTGGCCTGCAACATCGCCAATGGCACGACAGTGGTTTTACCCGCCCCGGGGGGGGCCTGCAAAACCGCACATCCTCGCTGACGCAGAGCATTAAGCAAGGGTATAAGAACATCATAGATCGGCAGGTTCGCTGTCATAATCAAACTTATCGGGGATCAAGCTCCAGTTTGCCAGTGCGACCTGCGCCCGCAGACCAATTATCCCACTAGACAAAAGCCCAAACCCCAAGGCATGAATGATGTAACAGATTTCACCACCGGCGACAGGCATGAACATCACAGAGCTGAGCAACAAAATTCTCAATGGCGACCGGCGCGCGCTGGCCCGTGCGATCACCTTGGTTGAAAGCGCCCGCCCCGATCATCGCACGCAGGCAGCTGAGCTGATTGACGTTCTGAAAAATTCAGGTCGGCAGTCAATCCGCATCGGTCTTTCGGGCACGCCCGGCGTGGGCAAATCGACCTTCATTGAAAGCTTTGGCATGATGTTGACTGGTCTGGATTTGCGGGTCGCCGTGTTGGCAGTTGATCCAAGCTCTGCCCGTTCTGGTGGCTCAATCTTGGGTGACAAGACCCGCATGGATCGTCTTAGCCGCGAGCCGAATGCTTATATCCGCCCTTCGCCCAGCCAAACACACCTTGGCGGTGTCGCCCGCCGCACCCGCGAAGCCGTATCGTTATGTGAGGCTGCGGGCTTCGATGTCATCTTGATTGAAACCGTTGGCGTCGGCCAGTCCGAAACCGTGGTCGCTGAAATCTCTGATCTGTTTGTGCTGCTCTTGGCTCCGGCCGGTGGGGATGAATTGCAGGGTGTTAAACGCGGCATCATGGAAATGGCTGATATTATTCTTGTAAACAAAGCCGATGGAGACCTGAAGCCAGCGGCAATGCGCACCTGTTCGGATTACGCTGGAGCGCTCAGGTTGCTACGCAAACGCCCACAAGACCCTGCAGGATTCCCCAAAGCCATGATGGTTTCCGCCCTTGAGGAACATGGACTGCAAACTGTCTGGGACGAAATGACGGAGTTGACCAACTGGCGTCGTGGCGCAGGGCACTTTGATGGCCGGCGCGCTCAACAAGCCCGGTACTGGTTCGAAGAGGAGGTACGTCAAGGCCTATTGTCCCTCCTGCAAACCCCCAAAGCACAAGCCTCCATGTTCGCGGCATCCGAGGCCGTCAGCCGGGGGGAAAGTACACCCTCAGTTGCCGCACAAGTCGTCCTGCGCGAACTCCAAAATTAAACCCCAACTACCTTTGTCTCAAAACACTTCGGGGGTTTAGGGGCAGCGCCCTCTGGGCCTGCGTGGCCTAAACGCAAAACATCCTGCGCGCATCAACCAATGCGCACCTTCAGATTTCTTCGTTTTGTCCAAGCTGCGCCAAAACCTCATCCGTATGCGCACCAAAGCGGGGCGGACTGGTGCGATAGCTGACTGGCGTTTTAGAAAACTTCAGCGGATTGCCAAGTAACGACACTTCTCCGTTTTCAACGCCCTCAACCTGCATAGTGATCACACCATCTCGTGCCTTGGCCTGATCGGACCCCAACGCACGATCAAGTGTATTCACTGGACCAACGGGCACTTTCACCGCTTCCAGCCCCGCGATCACCTCATCCAATGTAAACGCCAACAAACGCTCAGATACCTGCGGGATCAGCTCAGCACGGTTTTCGATCCGCGCCGGGTTGGTGCCAAACTTTGCATCATCAGCCAATGCGGTCATGCCCAGAAAATCGCAAAATCGCCGGAACTGCGCGTCATTTCCAACCGCCACAATCACATGGCCATCTGAGGTGCCAAAGACCTCATAGGGTACAATATTGGGGTGGCCGTTGCCGCGGCGTTCAGGCAGTTGCCCACTGGTCAGGAAATTAACGCCCTCGTTGATCAACCACGCCATCTGTGTATCCACAAGCGCCACATCAATATGCTGCCCCTCGCCGCTTTGGTCGCGGTGGCGCAGCGCCGCTAAAATACCGACGGTGGCGTACATGCCGCACATCACATCAGAGATGCCAACGCCAACTTTCATCGGTTGCCCTTCAACCTCGCCTGTCAGGCTCATGATGCCACCAAAGCCCTGCGCCATTAGGTCATAACCGGGCTTTTCGCGGTTCGGGCCGGTTTGGCCATAGCCAGAGATCGAGCAGTAGATCAGCGACGGATGCACCGCTTTCAGGTTATCATAATCTAACCCGTATTTGGCCAATCCACCCGGCTTGAAGTTCTCAACCACAATGTCGGCACGCACGGCCAGCTGGCGGATCAGTTCCTGCCCCTCGGGCGTGGCGATATCAACTGCAACGGATTGTTTGTTGCGATTGGTGCACATGAAATAGGCGCTCAGGTCGGTCTGATTGCCGTCTACGTCACGCACGTAAGGCGGGCCCCACGCGCGGGTATCGTCGCCCTTAGATTTTGGATTTTCGATTTTCCAGACGGTTGCCCCCAGATCACCCAGCATCTGTGTGCAGGTTGGCCCCGCCAAAATGCGGCTCAGGTCCAGAACGACCAATCCATCAAGTGCCCCTGCCATGTTTCAAATCCTTCCATCATATGCGCCGCGCTCGATCTCAGCGGCAATTACGGTGAATGTATCAGCTTGCTGCGCGGCTTTCAGAGCCTCGGCCAACTCTGTACGCGAGGTGACTCGGTGTCCTTGCCCGCCAAAGGCGCGACCAATGGCAGCAAAGTCGTGATGCGCAAAGTCAACGCCACGGTTAGCCATCTGACGCTGGCGTTGCTTCAGCTCGATCAAAGCCAGACTGCGATCTACAAAAACCACGAAAATGGTTTTCAAGCCCATCTCTTTGGCTGACGCCAGCTCACCCGCTATCATCAGGAACCCAGCATCGCCCGAGAAAGATACAGAAGGCCTTTCAGGTTCAACAATCGACGCACCAATGGCCAAGGGAACAGCACAACCCATCGTGCAAAGCGCCGAAGATTGCAAAAGGCTGCGCGGCTCTGAGCATTCCCAGATTTGTGACAGCAAGATCCTGTGCGCGCCGGAGTCAACAGTGGCAGTGGTGTTGGCGGGCAGATGCTTTTGACACTCTGTGATCACAGCGGCTGGGCCCCAAATTTCTGAGGTATCAAAGGCTGCATTCAGCGCGTCTTTGACCGCGGCCACTTCGCCACCGGCCCATGTATAAACCGACGCAATCCCATTCGACAGGGCCTTCAAACCTGCGGCAGTGTCACAGACAAAATTCAACGTTGCCTGGTGCATATAGTGGTGATTGGGTTCGGCGCTGATGTCGATTACGTTCACTTGCGCAGGGTCCCAGATATTCTGCCAACCGGGACGCATTTCAATAGGGTCATAACCGGCACAAATGATCAGATCTGCTGATTGAACAAACGGAAGCAACTGACGATCAGCCAAGGGTGACAGGCCCGCACCACCCAGACAGAGGGGGTGATCCTCTGCTATTATGCCTTTTGCTTTGTAGGTCGTCACAAACGGCACGTTGTGTTCTTCGACAAACTGCAGCAACGCGCCTTCTGCCCGCTCGTTCATCGCATCGACGCCGACAATCATCACTGGCTTACGGGCTGCAGCCAGCCAGCTGCGCGCCAGTTCCAGATCTGCGCCCTGAGCCGGGGCTGTAACGCTAACCGGCGCCCGGCGGGATGTGGCGGAATTTGAGGCTTTGGCGTCTGCCACTGAAATTGGCACATCGATAAACACTGGGCCGGGGCGGCCTTCTAAAGCTATACTCAAGGCCTTATCGGTGATCAGACCCGCGCTCGCCGCGCTCAATGTAAATGTCGCTTTGGTAATCGAAGCAAAGACTGCACTATGGTCCATGACCTGATGGGTATATTGCTGCGCCTCATCGGCATCAACACAACCTGAAAGCATGATCAGCGGCACGCGTTCCTGCATAGCATTGGCTACCGCATTCACTGCATTCATCGCACCCGGACCGATCGTGGCTATAACAATGCCCGGCGCGCCGGTGCGTTGCCAGACAGCCTCGGCCATAAAGCCCGCGGCGTTTTCGTGTTTAACCAAAGTGAATGTGATCCCGGCCTGCTCTAATGCGTCGATCAGTGTCAACACCTCGCCACCGGGCATGCCAAAGGCGTGGCGACACCCCGCTTGATACAGTCGTTCTGCAAGAAGATCGGCGGCTCGTTTCTGTGTCATTTCTCGCACCCAGTTTTTGTGTAGCAGGGGTTGCTTGGCACAGATTTGACGCAAGTTACAGAATGCACGTGCATTTTTTCGACATCTCGCGATCTTGTGCCAATTATTTCAGGAATACATCACAATCCCACGACACATCACAGTTTTGCGAGGGGGGCTGTGCCCGAGAAGCCCCCCGGTTATCTATGAACAAGACCAACACGTCATTCCGAAAGGATCTGGAAATGAAACACCTTACCTCATTTGCCTTTGCTGCCATATTCGCCCCCATCGCCGCCTTTGCCGGGCCGCAGTATGTTGATGAAACCGGCTATGCCGTTTCGGGTTTCGATGTGGTGGCCTATTTTAACTTGGAACAAAGCGACGTGGGAACAGCCCAACCTGCCGCCGTTCCCGGAAAGGCATCGATCACAGCAGAATATAATGGATCAACGTTTGCGTTTTCTTCCAATGCAAACCGCGACAAATTCACAGCAGACCCCGCCAAATATGTCCCGCAGTTTGATGGCCACTGTGCTTACGGTGTATCACGTGGCGGCAAGGTTCCGGGCAATCCGAACCTATGGCGCATCGTTGACGAAAAGCTGTACCTGAACATCACGCCTGTTGTGGTCGGTTTCTGGGAAGAGGATATTCCCGGCAACATTGATACCGGAGATTCCAACTGGCCCGGAATTGAGGCCAGCGCCGCTTCGACCAGCACGATTCCAAAGTACACCTCGGACGCACCGCAGGCAGATTAAGTTTCTCTACTCTTTCTACACAGGGCGGCTTTAGCGGCCCTGTTTTTGATTTTAGGGCCGTCTTTGGGCAAAATGCATTGAAACTTAAAACTACGTGCCACATCTCATGTCGAACACATTGATCACCCGTCGAAACATCTTATTGTCATCCGCAGCAGTGGGCGCTGTTGCAGGATTTGGCATTTGGCGCGCTCAGAGTGGTGAAATATTGGAGGCAGGCATGGACGCGGACAAAGCACATAAATTAGCGCAAAAAGGTGAGATCATCCTGATCGATGTGCGTCGCCCAGATGAATGGGAAAGCACTGGCATTCCGTCTGGCGCGGTGCCGCTCGACATGCGCCGCCCAGATTTCATCGACGCATTTTCACAAGTAGCCGCTACCGCCTCAGATAAACCCGTCGTACTAATTTGTGCCGGCGGTGTACGCTCAGCCAGAGCGCGCGCAGCACTTACAGAGGCAGGCATCGCAAATATTTCCGACATCCCCGAGGGCATGCTTGGCTCTGCATCCGGGCCAGGATGGATTGCGCGCGAGCTGCCGGTTGTCCCTTCGATTACTGAGGCCAAATAACATGTACAAAGCCATGACACAGACACTGGCAACGCTAGTTATGGGGCTTGTATTCTCCAACCCGGCGATAGCCGGGTGTATGGATCATGACACAGCCTGTCAGATTGCAGAGGGCGAATATCATATTGCCGTCCCGGAGCGGGCTACAAAGGGAAACCAGCCAGTGGTTGTTTTTCTTCATGGTTATGGCAGCCATGGCGGTAATACCATCAACAACGAAAACCTAATAATGCCGATGCTGGAACGCGGCTATGTGGTCATCGCCCCAAGTGGCCTGCCACGTGAAAATGGCCCCGGCTCCAGCTGGGCCTTTCTACCCGGAGATGATCGCCGGGATGAACTGGCATTCATCAACGCCGTGCTTGATGACGTCAAATCAAAGGTGTCAATCGACCGCACACAGGTTCTGTTAGCGGGGTTTTCCGAAGGCGCCTTTATGACCAGCTACATTGCCTGTCAGACCCCAGAAGCCTTTGCCGCTTATGCCCCATTGGCAGGTGGGTTCTGGCGCCCTCATCCAGCACAATGCGCCGGCCCGGTTCGCCTTTTGCAAACCCACGGCTGGTCAGACGGTACCGTCCCAATTGAAGGCCGCCCGCTGGCTGGAGGGAAATATCTGCAAGGTGACATCTTCCAAACGCTTCAAATCTGGCGCGAGGCCAATGCCTGCGACCAGATGCGTGCGGATGTTCGCACAACAGATGGGCCATACTGGCGCAGGGTCTGGACGCATTGCACCCCGGGCAGTGCTCTTGAATTTGCCTTGCACGAAGGCAGCCACAACTTGCCAGAAAGTTGGGCAGATATGGCGCTCAACTGGTTCGAAAAACTGCCGCCTGTACCACTGGGTCAATGATCAGCGAGGCAAATCAGTTGTAAATGCAACATGTTTTCAGTGCGCCAAGGCTGGAAATGTTTCAATTTCACAGTCAACCCCCAGAATCCTTTAGCTTCCTGTTATGTGCGGCAAACCACGCATAACATCGCCATCCCTGTACAGATTTCATCGCGACACCTTCACCAACACCTTAATATCTTGATAATTTTCCACATTGTGCAATTAAAAACAATATCTTAACAATAATCCCCGCAACTTACTGGATGCGATCGCAGCATTCACATATTACGCCTAAAGCCTGACAATACATGCGCAGTACTATTGCGATATTGCGCCTAGCCACCTGAATTATTGCAACATTTCGCTCATCACTCTCGCGCTTGGTCAAAACGACGTGACCTGAAGCCTCTTACGCTGTAGCGACGCGGTCAAATCGGTATTGTTAGCGCCAAACGTATTTGCCTTGCAAAGGACAACCAATGAAAAGTGACTTGTTTGGAAATGATGTCAGCCTAAACTCGGAGGCAACTGTGGCCTCCTGGAACGAGCTGCAACTGGCGTTTCTAGCGCATGGGGCAACCACGCCAACACACTTAGGTGCGGTCCTTGAAGGCGCGCCCGACTTTGCGATGGCGCATGCGCTCAAGGGCTTATTCTGCGCCATGCTGGGGCGCAGTGAAATGACCGTTGCTGCGCGCGAAGCGCAGTCGGCCGCGCACAAGGCACTGGCCAGCGGCACGGCAACCGCGCGAGAACGTTTGTTTGTTGATGCATTGGATCACTGGCTGGTTGGGCAACCCATTCTGGCGATCAATGCCATGGAAGAAGTTCTGAAACATCACCCGCAAGATAGCCTTGCCATGAAAGTCAGCCACGCGATTCGGTTTATTCTGGGTGACGCCAAAGGCATGCGCCGCTCAATCGAGGCCGTCTTGCCACGCTACGGCACAGATCACCCGGGCCTGGGGTATGTCAACGGCTGCTACGCCTTCGCGCTTGAAGAAACGGGCGATTATTCCCTTGCCGAAGCAACCGGACGTCAAGCGGTGGAACATTCCCCGAATGACGCTTGGGGCCTGCATGCCGTAGCTCATGTTTATGACATGACAGCCAACTCCACAGCCGGGCTTGATTGGTTAACCGGGCGCGAAGCGGCCTGGGCGCATTGCAACAACTTTCGCTATCACGTCTGGTGGCACAAAGCGTTGATGCATCTCGACAACGGACAAGTTGATGAGGTTCTGGCGCTCTACGACACGGAAATCCGCAAAGATCATACCGATGATTATCGGGATATCTCGAACGGGGCATCGTTATTGATGCGGTTGGAGCTTAACGGCGTGGATGTGGGGCACCGCTGGGAGGAGATGGCCAGCATTTCTGAGACCCGCACCGAAGATGGCTGCCTGATTTTTGCTGATCTGCATTATCTTCTGGCACTGATGGGCGGAAACCGTGACGCCGCACTGTCACGTCTGGTTGGTCGCATTCAAGATGACGCAAACGCCAGCAGAACCGAAGCTCAGCTTCGCATGGCAAAGCCGGGCCTGTCCACTGCCGTCGGGCTCGAGGCCTTTGGCGACGGAGATTACAAATCTGCCTTCCTCAATTTGGCGCAGGCGCGTCAGCACATGCAAGGCGCAGGTGGCAGCCATGCCCAACGCGACGTTTTTGAACGCATGACGATCGACGCAGGTATTCGCGCAGGGTTCTTTGAAGAGTCCAAAACTATCCTTGATGATCGAAAAGCCCAGAGAAACGGTTTTGAAGATGGCTATGCCACGGCACGGTATGAAATGATTGCCAATTACGAGCAAAGCTCACAACAAGGCTTGCGCCTGCCAGCTGAATAAGTAAGGGAAACCCGCGACTTACCAGACCAAACCAACTTTGGAGCGACATCAGAAATGTCAGCGATAACAACGACAGTTCCAACCATGAAGAGCGCGGTGCAGGCCCAACCAGCCCTCGCGGCTTCCGGTGTGCGCGACCCCCGGTTGGATTTCTATCGCGGTCTGGCGATGTTCATCATTCTTATCGCTCACACGCCGGGCAATTTTCTGACCCTATGGATTCCTGCGCGCTTTGGCTTTTCTGACGCCACCGAGATTTTTGTGTTCTGCTCCGGCATGGCCTCGGCCATCGCGTTTGGCAAGGTCTTTGCCGAGCGCAGCTGGTGGCTCGGCACAGCGCGGGTCAGTTTCCGCGTTTGGCAGGTCTATTGGGCGCATATAGGGTTATTTTTCACTATCGCCATGCTGATGGCAGCACTCAATGCGACGGGCCTGTTTGAGAAAAACTATATCGCATCACTGAACTTGCAGCATTTCTTTAAGAACCCCGAACAACAGTTGATCGGGTTGATGACTCTGACATATGTGCCGAATTATTTTGATATTCTGCCGATGTATCTGGTTATTCTAGCAATGATGCCTTTCATGGCGGCAATGGCTCAGGTCAATGTTTGGCTAATGGTCAGCGCTTCACTTGCCATCTGGTTGGGTGCACAACTTGAATACCTCAGCTTGCCGGCTGAGCCGTGGTCAGATCGCGAATGGTTCTTTAACCCATTTGGCTGGCAGCTGGTCTTTTTCACTGGATTTGCCCTGATGCGTGGTTGGATCCCAGCCCCTCCGCGTGACAAACGCCTGATGTGGCTGTGTGTTGCGATTGTGCTGCTCAGCGTACCGCTGGCATATTTCCGAGCGTTGAATGCCTTTCCTGAGCTTAAACCACTTCGCGCCGAGATCAGCTTCTTCATTGAAAAGTCCGACTTTGGCCTGTTCCGCTACATCCACTTTCTGGCGCTGGCCTATCTGGGGTGGTTCGTGGCGGGTGAAAAAGGCCGCAATCTGGTGGCACAGGGTACGGGTTTGGCAGCCCGTGTCTGGCAACAAGCTCTGACTTTGATCTTGAAGGTCGGTCAGCAGTCATTGGCGGTGTTTGTGGTCTCCATGGTGATTGCGCGGCTTATCGGCGTTGGCTTTGACACCTTTGGTCGCGACATTTGGATCGTCTGGACTGGCAACCTGATCGGTTTCGCCATTCTGATCGCAGTGGCTTATATTGCCGGGTGGTTCAAATCCCATCCATGGCGCAAACAACGGGGTAAATGATGGACCGTCGGGATTTTCTGGGATTTGTATCAGCGTTCGCAAGCATGGCTACACTGCCAGCCCATGCCACCGATGGAGCCGTACGCCCACATTTCACGGACAGCACCCCTTTTGATCTGGCTGGATTGATCGAGCGTGCAAAGCAGATGGCGTCAGTACCATACGCACCTCATGTCGAGGCCCCCCAAGCATGGAAAAACCTCAGCTACGACGAATACCGCGCCATTAGGTATCGTGGCGACAGCGCGCTATGGCGTGGAACCGAGACCCCCTTTCAGGTCGATTTCTTTGCCCCCGGTCTGTATTTTCACCGCCCAGTTCAGATCAATGTGGTTGAGGATGCGCAAGCCCACCGCATAGCTTTTGATTTTGAGCTGTTCGATAAATCCACCCCGGCCCCGGACCTGCCCATTGCCGAAGATCTGGGCTTTTCCGGTTTCCGCTTGCGTACCGAGATCAAGAAGCCTGGGCAGTATGACGAGTTTTTTGTCATGCAGGGCGCCAGCTATTTCCGTGCAGTCGGGCGCGACAACGCTTACGGTTTGTCGGCCCGTGGCTTGGCCATAGACACAGGCGAGGCCAGCGGCGAAGAGTTTCCCGATTTCACCGAATTCTGGATTGAACGCCCAGAACCCGGACAAGATCATGTGATCATCCACGCCTTCATGGACAGCCCCTCGATCACTGGCGTGTACAGTTTTACCGTCATGCCCGGCGATGCAACCAAGGTAGACGTGACTGCGCGGCTGTTTGCTCGCGAAAACGTCACTCATGTCGGCATCGCACCGTTGACCAGCATGTTCTTGTTTGATGAGACCAATCGCAATCGGTTTGATGATTTCCGTCCCGCAGTGCACGACAATGACGGATTAATGATCCAGAACGGCGCGGGTGAAAGCCTATGGCGTCCGCTTGCCAACCCAACAACTCTGCAAGTCAGCAGCTTTGTTGACACCGCGCCCAAGGGCTTTGGCTTGATGCAGCGTGCCAATCAATTTTCCGACTTTGCCGATCTTGAGGCTCTTTATCACAAGCGTCCAAGCCTGTGGATTGAGCCGGCAGAAGATTGGGGCAGTGGTGCGGTAACATTGGTCGAGATTCCGGCAGATCGCGAGATTTACGACAATATTGTCGCCTATTGGCGGCCTGCAGGTGGCCTACCCAAGGGGCAAGAAACTACTTTGCAGTACCGAATGCACTGGGGCAATGGCGCGCCAGCCACAGCTCCAGTTGCAAAGGTCTTGAACACGCGTTTGGGAAAACGGTTTGAAGGCGGCTATATTGTCACCATCGACTTTGAAAGCATTCCGGTCCTGCTCAAAGACCTCGAAGAGTTGACCCTTTTCATTGGTGCCAACACTGGCAGCCACAGCAAAGGTATCGTCCAACGCAACCCAGAAACCGGTGGGCCACGGCTAGCCTTTACGTTCGATCCAGAAGGGTCAGACGCTGTTGAACTACGCGCTCAGCTGCGCCACAACAATCGCAATGTAAGCGAAGTTTGGCTCTATCGATGGACTGAGTCATGAACCGATCAACCATCATAGATCAGCGCATGCCACAACGCGCCCCCCTGCACATGCCCGAGCAAGACTTGCGCCGCCATACGCCGGTACAGACAGCCCCAACCTCGTGGAAAACGCTGCTCTATCGTTTGGCTGTCTTTGTACCAGCATTGATCACAACCAGTTTGCTGATCGGGGCCTTTATTGATTGGATGTCCAACGGCGGGCTGAACGTGATTGAGATGCTGTTGATCAGCCTTGTAGGCCTGACGTTTATGTGGATATCACTTTATGTCAGCTCGGCCAGCCTTGGATTTCTGGCGCACTTCAGCGTGCTGAAACGCGCACCTCTGCCCCGTCAGGATGGCAATGCAATGGGTGTTGCCCTTCTGGTGCCGATGTATCACGAAGACCCCGGCGATGTGTTTGGAAATCTTGCAGCAATGGCGCAGGATCTGAGTGAAATTGATAGCACCCACAGCTTTGACATCTTTTTCCTGAGCGATACCCAAGATGCGAATGCGGGTCAGCGCGAACGTACAGTGTTTGATCAGTTCAGCGCCTATTTACCGGATAACATCAGCGCCTATTATCGCCGCCGCGAGGTCAACACTGACAAGAAAAGTGGCAACATTTCTGATTGGCTGTGCAATTGGGGTGACGCATATGAGGCGATGCTGGTGCTTGACGCCGATAGCCTGATGTCGGCGGACGCTGTTGAACGGTTAACCGATGCGCTGGCCTCGGATCCACGCGCAGGATTGGTGCAATCGCAACCGCAGCTTTACGCAGGCCAAAGCATGTTCGCCCGCAGCCAGCAATTCGCAGGCGCAGCTTACGGTTTCATCCTTGCCAAAGGCCTGTCGCTGTGGTCCGGGAAAGAGGGTAACTTTTGGGGTCATAACGCGATCATCCGCATCCGTGCATTTGTAGAAACTGCGGGCTTGCCCAAAATTCGAGGACTGCGCAACCGCAAGACCCTGATTCTGAGCCATGACATTTTTGAAGCCGCTTTGCTTCGTCGCGGTGGCTGGTCTGTACGGTTCCTGCCCGAGATCAAAGGCAGCTTTGAGGAAGCACCGGTCAATCTAGTGGATTTCGCCATTCGCGACCGACGCTGGTGCTATGGCAACATGCAGCACCTGCGCATCATTAGCAGCAAAGGCCTACACTGGGTGTCGCGTTTTCATATGCTGCATGGTGCAATGGGTTACCTCATGTCGCCGGTGTGGTTCCTGCTCCTGACCATCTGGGTGATGCTGGGCCGCACGCCCGAGGCCAACCCGATTGCTTATTTCAGCACACAAAACCCACTCTATCCAATGTGGCCAGAGCACAGCATGATTAATTCCTTTGGGTTGCTACTGTTCATGTATTCAATGCTGCTGTTGCCCAAGCTACTGGGCATTATCACCTGCGTTCTAACCCCAGGTGCAGTACGCGGTTTCGGCGGACCAACACGTCTGGCTTTATCGTTCGTAACAGAAGTAGCTTGTTCCATAGCTTACGCCCCAATTTTGATGGTACAACAAAGCATCGCCGTCACCCGTGCCTTTGTCGGCATTCCCGCCAAATGGGCCCCACAACAACGCCAAGGCGGGCAGTATTCGGTTATGGCTCTGCTAAAGTTTCACGCTTTGGAAACTGGGTTTGGTATTCTCATCATCAGCGGCATGGTGATGGGCATTGTTTCGTACTGGTTATTGCCCATCGGGCTGAGCTTGCTGTTGTCAGTTCCACTTTCGGCTCTTAGCGGTGCGCGCCCCAAGGGTGGACTGTTGCCACACTGGATCATGACCACTCCAGATGACATTGCACCGCCTGCAATCATGAAGGCCAGCCGTCACTGGCGGACGCTAATGGGTGGCACTCCACACGCCTTTCCAGCGTCACAAACCACCACAGCATCTGCAACATCAAAGCAACAAACGGCCTAAAATCCGGCTCAGATCATCTCCTCATTACGACGTGATTTACTTTGGCAAGAATAGCCCTGCTGTAAATACGGCAGCAGAGGCCACGGCAAGACCGACGAATTGAACCTCAAACCCCAGCCCCATTTTTTGTAAAATTGCGATCAGTGGCACTGCGGTTGAGCCAACTCCCAATGACAGCGCGTATTCAACTGACACAGCGCGCGACCGTATGCTTGAATCTAGGTAATGGCCCACCAGCCACGTAGTGATTGGAATACCTGCAAAGATCAATGTGACCACAAACAGTGTCAAGACAAAGGCCAGCCAACCCGCCGCCTGTGTCAGCAGCAACAGTAAGATTATTTCACCTGCCAGCAGAGACAAAAGGATTGGACGCGCTCCAATTTTGTCCAACAGCTCTCCAACCGGCAATTGCGCAAAAGCGGCAATAGCGAAAATCAAACCGGTCGATGCCCCGATCCAGGCCAGATCAGCACCATCATTGATCAACCGTTCGTCGAGAAACTTGGGCAGTGAAATTGTAACCATATTGAAAACCAACCCACCGAACAACGCGGCAACGCATATCACTGCAAAAACGGCCCATTGTGTACGTTGATCATGGTACGCCCTCGCATTTGCACCGTCGCGACGCAATGCTTGCGACTTTTCACCAGGGTTTCGACTGCGCAAAATCAGCACTATGCCTATAGCAATCGACACAAAACCCGGCAGTGCAAACGCACATTGCCAACCAAAAAACTGCGCCAGCAGGCCGGTTATCACAGCTGCGGCCGCCAGCCCCATATTGCCGAACACGCCGTTGATGGCCAGCGCACGCCCCGCCCGTAATCCGATTTGCGTGACATGCGCCAATCCCACGGGGTGATAAATCGCAGCAAACAGCCCCAATGCCCCCAGTCCAACCATCATCGCCATCGGTTCAGTAGCCAGCGCAATCCAGATACTGGAGCCTCCACAGCCGATGAAAAACACGGCTATCAGCATCAGTCGGTCAAACCGATCCCCCAGCCATCCCGCCGGTAAAGTGCCAAGTGCAAACATCACATAGAGAGGGCTGCCAAACAAAAGCACATCCGCAAAGCTCATGCCCCATGCAGGTGCAATTGCCAACGCAGCGGTGGGAAAGATCAGCAAAAAGAAGTGATCCATAAAATGGGCGGCATTGATGAACTGAAGGGCTTCGTTACGTGACATCTTCCTGTCCTTGGATTGTCTCTTACGCTTGATATGTCGCAACGCTATGCCTTAATGTCTGTCGACATAATGACAGATAATACGCCAAATATGCCAAAAGCCTCCCAACCCGACATTGTTGGGCTGTCCTCGGCCTATGCAACGGGGACAGTCATCGCGCCGCATGCGCACAGGGCGCATCAGATAGTACATGCAATCTCGGGCACTATGCGGGTGATGGCACAGGGCAGGATGTGGTTCGTGCCCCCTGGGCGCGCCTTGTGGATCCCCGCACAGATGCAACATGCCATCGAATGCATCGGCCCGGTCGAAATGCGAACCGCTTATTTGAGCGAAGCGTACCCAACCGCCCATTCCGAGGTGCTTGTTTTATCAGTTTCACCATTGATGCGCGAAGTTCTGGTGCGCTTGGCAGACCAGGCGGATGAAGCCCTCGACCTGATGTTGGCCCAAGTGCTGATCGCTGAAATCAAACATGGGACGCTCGAGCCGCTCAGCCTGCCCATTCCGAATAACCCTCGCATCGCAAAACTAGCGCGACAGATGCAGACTGATCCAGCAGATCAGACGCCGCTGACCACATGGGCAAATCAATTGGGGTATTCAGAGCGCAGCCTAATCCGCTACATCCGAGCCGAAACAGGAATGACCTTCCGCGAGCTCAGACGCCAGACACGGATCATGGTCGCACTCGATAAATTGTCTGCCGGCCAATCGGTAACGGAGACCGCATTCGATGTCGGGTTTGAAACGCCAAGCGCATTTATTCACGCCTTCCGCATTTTGATGGGGCAAACACCCCGACAATTCATGTCCGGGGTGTAGCCACTCATCTCAATTTGTCAGAACGGCGAAACCGGCCAATCAGATACAGGTGTCATCTCCTCCGGTGGGCGCGCCAGAAAGATTTGCGCGTGGAAATACCCGGTGGTCTCCAACCCGTCGGTATCGTGTCCACGCCCCTTGGCGTTTGCGATGGCGCGTACTTGTTCATCCTCATCCGCGAAACGACGATGGCGAAACGGGGTCATATCCAGCGCCTCAACCACATAACCATGATCGCGCATGACCTCTATCGCCTCAGCCGTGTCATTGCCACGGATCGGCGCGGTGGCAATCCAAGGCTGGCGGGCTTTGGCCGCGCTCAACAACCGGTCCAGTGCCCGAGGCAGCATATGGGCAATACTGCCACATTCGACCATCAAATCACAGGTGGAAAGTTCCTGCAGCAACGCTTCACTAGGTTGATCATCTTCAAGGTTTTCTGCGAAGATCGCATCAAACACACCCACGTCACGGCCATAGACCAGCGCCTTGTCGGCAACATCAATCCCGATGTAGCGGTCCATATGCGCCTTATCGCGTTTGCCCGCAAGCCAGTCACGATCTTTTGCAATGGTCTGCTCCACCGATGCGGTATCGCACCAGTCGCCCTGATACCGCGCCAGCACATCATCCAATGTTACATCGTGGCGCATCAGCTCGGCGGCGATACCATAGCCGCTGGCAAAATCGACAATATTCGCCCGTGGTAACCCACGCAGATGGCGCAGTTCCGCCAGCACCGCTTTGAACCCTGCCACCGCATGGTGCGCGGTGCGAAACCCGGCATGATGCATCGCCTGAAAATACGACCGGCTGTCGGCAAGATTGTAAATGTCATCATAAATGGTCACCAGTTTGCGACCTTGTCCATCCTGCTCTTCGATCATGTCGTGCTCCGCTATCTTGGCTGTCCCTTATTTGGCATAGGCAATGGCAATTAGAAACCTTCTGTTACAGGCAGGCACCATCACGTGAATGAAACCGTAAACATCTAAAAAATCTGAAACATTGTTTCGTTCAATGTCCGCAATGTGACCCACTTTACCCCCAGACCCCTTGCCAGCACGTCAAGAAACCTGCGAAATAACGAGAAACCAGCCGCAGGTAAGGACCCGACCCCATGGCAAAAGCAGATACCAACGTAGCACAGGCGCCCTCAAAGGCCCTTTTGGGGATAGGGCTGGTCTGGCTAGCGGTCTTTATCTACGCCTCGTCAAACTCCATCGTCTCCCTGCTGGCGGACATTGGCCGGCAGCATCCGGTGATGGGGCGCAATGCGGTTTCCCTGTGCAATCTGCTGTTTCTGGGCTCGCTCATCTCATTGGTGCCCATGGTGTTCATGTTCTATAAGGACTGGACCCGCGACAACCTGCGCAAGCTGAGCCGTAAAGATTGGGCGGTTCTGACGCTGTCGGCTTTGCTGTCTTCGGCTCTTACACCTGCGCTATTTTTCATCGCACTGGATTACACCACCGTGACCAATGTGGTCCTGATCGGCCGGATTGAACCACCATTGTTCCTGCTGGCGACCTTCTTTGTACTGAAAGAGCCGTTGGACCCTTGGGCCTTTGGCGCAGGTGTAATTGCGCTGCTGGGCGCAATGGTCATGATCGCGATGAACGGCTCAGACGCAGCCTTTACCTTTGGCAAGGGTGAGATTGCCACCGTCTTTGCAACACTCTCTTTCATCGCCTCGACCATTGTGACCCGGGTGGGTTTGAAAAACGTGCCCTTGGGCATTTTTTCGATCTATCGCACGGTGCTGGGCACGATCATCTACTATTTTCTGGCCCTTTACCTTTATGGCCCAAACCACTTTCAGGATCTGTTCACTGCGGTGCTTTGGAAATGGGTCTGGGTCTACGCCATCATCGTCATCATCATTGGGCAGTTCGCCTGGAACATCGGCCTCAAGAATGCGCGTGCCGGTGATGTCTCTCTGGCCACTTCATTTTCACCGGTCGCTGCGCTGATCATTGCCATGGTCCTACTGGGTGAAGATCCCGGCCCCGGTCTGATCCCCGGTGGGCTGATTATTCTGGCCGCCATCGGTGTAGGGCAGTTTGGTCGCATTCGCAGCACGCGTCTGAAAAAGCAACGCGAGGAAGCAGAACAGCGCGCCAAGTCCAAATTGGATCGCGCACTGGAACAAGAAGGCCGCATGAACTTCAAAGGGGCCTGAGGCCCCTTCGAGATCTTCAGCTTAAAACAATCAGCCGAACTGCTCTGGCAGCAGTGCATCCGGCAAGTTTTGATAACACACCGGGCGCAGGAAACGACGGATCGACATGGTGCCCACAGACGTTGCACCAAAATTGGTCGAAGCTGGGTATGGCCCGCCGTGAACCATGGCGTCAGAAACTTCGACGCCGGTTGGGAAGCCATTGGCCAATATGCGTCCCGCCTTGCGCTCGATAATCGGCATCAGGGCTCGGGCCGCATCCACATCACCATTATCCATATGTAAGGTGCAAGTCAGTTGCCCCTGCATCGCCAAAGCAACCTCAAGCATCTCATCGGCGGTTTCCGCAGTGATGATCACACCAAGCGGACCAAAAACCTCTTCGGCCAGCACTTCATTCGCCAGCCAGTTTTGGGCTGTCGTCCGATACAAATAAGGCGTGGCATCGCGCTGATCACACGACGTGTTTAACAATTCCTGCACTCCGGTGGTTTCTGCAATCCGACGTTTACCATCGCGATAGGCTGCTGCGATACCATCGGTCAGCATGGTTTGCGCCGGCGCACCGGCAAGCACGTCCTGTGCGGTTTGCGCGAACTGATCACCTGCCTCACCTGCCTGAACAATGGCGATACCCGGATTGGTACAAAACTGCCCCGCACCCATTGTCAAAGATCCCGCCCAGCCGGCTGCAATATCATTTCCACGGCTGTTCAGTGCAGTATCAAGAATGAACATCGGATTGACCGAACCCAGCTCACCAAAAAACGGAATTGGTTCTGGCCTTGATGCGCATAGATCATAAAGCGCACGCCCCCCAGCCAAAGACCCAGTAAAGCCAACCGCCTTGATCAGCGGATGTTGCACCAGCGCGGCACCCACTTTGCGATCACCCCCCTGGATAAGGCTAAACACGCCTGGATGGATGCCGCATTTCTTGATCGCGGCATGGATCGCCTCAGCAATGATCTCACCAGTGCCAGGGTGGGCACTGTGGCCTTTGACCACAACCGGACAGCCCGCAGCCAACGCCGCTGCCGTATCGCCACCGGCAGTGGAAAAAGCCAACGGAAAGTTTGATGCACCAAACACGGCCACGGGGCCAATCGGGCGCTGTACCAGCTTCAGATCTGGGCGCGGCAATGGCTGACGGTCCGGAAGTGCGGTATCATGACGTTGGTCCAGATAACTCCCGTTCAGGATATGGTCTGCAAACAGGCGGATCTGGCCAGTGGTCCGACCGCGTTCACCTTGCAGGCGCGCCTCGGGCAGGCCCGTTTCCTGACTGCCAATCTGCGTAATGGCTTCGGCCCGCGCTTCGATCTCATCTGCGATGGCATTCAGGAATGCGGCCCGCTCTGCACGTGACGAATAGCCATAGCTCCAAAACGCCTCCTCGGCATCCAAAGCGGCGGATTCAACGTCCGGAACGCGACCCACTGAATACAGGTGCTCTGGCCCATGCGCGGGTGCCGAGGCAAAGGTGGTGTCGCTCGCCAACCACTCGCCAGCGATCAGATGTTTACCATGGGGAACAAAGGTCATTTCAGTCTCGATTCTGTACGGAACTTGATTTATGGATATTGTATCCAATTTAACAAAACATGCAAGTCCTCACATCTTTCCGTGGCGCATCAGCTGCCTTCGGAAGCCCGTTTTGCCGCGATCATCTCCAGCAACTCGTCTTTTGTGCGCTGGACATGACGCTCCAAGAGGGCGCAACCTTCTTCAACGCGCCCCGCCTTGGCGTGCAGAAGCAATTCACGGTGTTCTTTCTGGGCGGGTTCACGTTGTTTCATGACGCTCAGATGCAAGCGAACGTAGCGATCAGACTGCATACTAATCCGGTCCAGAATTTCAGAGGTAAGCCTGCGCCCGGCAGCCATATAAAGGGCCGAATGATACTCATGGTTCAACGCACCCCATTGCGAAACATCATTCTGATCGTATGAGACTTGCATCTGGTCCAGCAGTTTCTCGCAGCGCGCAAAGTCAGCCGCTGTCATATCTGGAATAGCCCGGCGAAACATATCGACTTCGATCAAGCTACGCAGATCGAAGATCTCACCAATTTCTCGCAAAGAATGTTTGGTAACAGAGCCTCCCCGGTTATTGGCCCATTGCACCAGCCCTTCGGCGCTTAGCCGTTTCAACGCTTCGCGCACAGGCATGCGGGACACATCATATTCATCAGCCAGAGCCTCTTGGCGGATGACCTCACCCTCGGCCATTTCGCCACTCAGGATACGTTCGCGCAGATCATTTGCAATCAGCTCTGGCAGGCTCTGCTTTGTCACGATGCGCTTGTTACTCATATTCACGACCCCTCAATAGACTTCGGCTTTTGGATACAAATAGACAGTGCCCTTAGAAAGGCCAAGTTATTTCGTTTCCATGTGTTGAATTGAAGATTGCACGGCACGTATCGATTATTGTATCCATTATCCAAATCAAAATGGAGTCATCACAGTGAGCCGCAACGTTCAGATTAACCTAGAGGATGTCAAACACCTCGCCACGCGCGTTTTGACACATGTCGGATATGACGAAGCGCACGCTGCCGCGATCACGCACATGCTGTATACCTGCCAGCTGGATGATTGCCAGTCACACGGATTGTTTCGGCTTTTCATGTGCGCCCAGACAATGAAGGCGGGCAAGATCAGCGGCAGCGCCTTGCCCGAGCTAACCCCGTCAGATAATGCCATCGTTCGGGTTGATGCCAATACGGGCATGTCACTGCTAGCCGTTGAAAAGGCTATGCCAGTGCTAATCGAAAAAACCCGCCACCACGGGATGGCGGCCATGGCGGTCAACAATTGCTTTCACTTCTCTGCGCTTTGGCCCGAGGTGGAACAGCTCTCACAGGCTGGGCTGGTTGGCATGGCCATGGTGCCAAGCCATTCCTGGGTTGCCCCTGCTGGCGGAAAACGCGGCACATTGGGCACCAACCCATTGGCGTTTTCTTGGCCGCGTCAGGATAAAGATCCGTTCACCTTCGATTTTGCCACCAGCGCCTTTGCCCGGGGCGAAATTGAACTGTACCTGCGTTCAGGCAAACCTCTGCCAGATGGTGTGGCTGTGGATGTCGAAGGCAATCCAACCAATGACCCGCAGGCCGCGATGGACGGCGCAATGTTAACCTTTGGCAGTTACAAAGGCTCGGCGCTTTCAATCATGATTGAACTTATGGCCGGACCGTTGATCGATGATCTGACCAGCCTCGAAAGCATGGAATATGCCGCGGGTGCCGCTGGCGCGCCCTATCATGGCGAGGTGATTTTAGCCTTTGATCCGGCGCAGTTCAGCAACGGCAAGCTTGCGCAAAACGATGCAAGGGCCGAATGTCTGTTTGCCGACATCATTGACCAAGGCGCACGCCTGCCATCACAACGACGCTTTGCCGCCCGCGCGCGCAATATTGAACGCGGTTATGTCGAGATTTCCGAAGCGTTGCACAATGATTTACTGGCATTGTTAGAGGCGTGAGATTACGCGCCCCAAGTATCGCTTAGACGATACCCACCGGGCCAAGGGTCCGATGGGTCCAACATATGTTGATGCGTTCCGGTGACCCACCCCCGGCCGCTGATTTCTGGCACAATGGCTGCGCGGCCACCAACCTGCACCTCTTCCACAATACGGCCTGTAAAACGTGATCCGATGATCGACACAGCCTCGAACGTCTGCCCCTTCTGCATCTGCCCCTTGGCCGCCATCAACGCCATACGCGCAGAAACGGCCGTACCCGTAGGGGATCGATCCACCTTACCGGGCTGAATGGCCACGGCAGATTTACCTGTCAGGCCGGTTTCAGTCTCACTCAGCGGTCCGCAGAAGGCGCAAAATGAAATATGATCCCAATCCGGGTTTTCTGGATGCGTAAACCCAAGCTGGTCATTCGCCGCATTGGTGATAATCACACCCAAGCGCGCGATCTCCTTGGCCTCAGCTTCAACAATCTCAAACCCCAGTGCAGCCGCATCAACCACGACAAAACTGTCACCACCATAAGCGGTATCAACATTTATGATTCCCAGACCAGGTACATCCAATGGCACGCCGATCTTGTCTGCAAAGCTTGGTAGGTTCTGCACATAGATCCGCTCGGCCTTACCATTTTTGCATTCGGCCCGGACCTTAACCAGTCCACCGGGCGCTTCCAGCAACATCTCGGTCACTGGTTCCTGCATCTCAATCAGGCCACCATCCAGCAACACGGTCGAGACACAGATCGAATTCGATCCCGACATCGGTGGCGTGTCTTCCGGCTCCATGATGATAAAGGCGGCATCTGCATCCGGATGCTTGGGCGGCACAAGCAGGTTCACATGCCGAAACACCCCGCCGCGCGGCTCGTTAAGAACAAAATTGCGCAGGACCTCATCCTGAGCAATAAAGCTCCGCTGCTCCCACAACGTCTCGCCGGGTGGCGGTGTGACCCCACCAACGATGACGTCGCCGACTTCACCCTCGGCATGAGCCGAGATGACATGAACAATCTTACTGCTGCGCATGGTGTATCCTTTCAAAACCGTGTCGGGGAATAGGGTGCTGTCGAAATCGAAGCCGCTTCACCCCTTACAATCGATGCCACCAGCTCTGCCGTTGCGGCCGACTGGGTCAAGCCCAAATGTCCGTGACCAAAGGCATATATCACATTTCCTGCGCGCTTCGATGCCCCGATCACCGGCAGGCTGTCCGGCATTGAGGGCCGAAAGCCCATCCATTGCGTGCCGCCGTCGGTCTCGAGGCCGGGCAGGAACTGCGCCGCCTTGTTCAGCAGGATGTCGGCACGCTTGTAGTTAGGAGCTAGTTTCAACCCGCCCAATTCCACTGCGCCGCCAACCCGGACGCCGTCATTGATGCGGCTGACCACAAACCCGTGCCCGCCAAAGGTCAAATGCGTGCGCAGATCAAAGGCTCCATCTGGCAGCGTGGTGTTATAGCCCCGCTCGGTTTCCAGTGGAATGCGGTCGCCAACCGTGCGCGCCAGATGATGCGACCACGCCCCGCAGGCCACAATGACTTTGTCAGCTTTGATCAACCCATCGGCACCAATCAGGCGCACGCCGTCACCGTCATTTTCCAATGCGCGAATATCGCCCTGATCAATCACACCACCAAGCGCCACAAAGGCCTGCGCCAGATGCTCGACCCACGCCTTGGGGTCAACGGTATTGATCCACTGGGGGGTATATCCGGCATGGGTAAAACGCGGATCGATCCCGGGTTGAATTTCAGCAATCGCCTCAGCGCTCTCTAGCAGCTCAAACTCGATCCCATGCGCGCGACGCAAATCCCATGCGCCTAGGCTCTCCTGAAATTCGCGTGCGCCTTCAAAGAGCTGCATTTGCCCTTCGCGCCGGATCAGGTTCTCGCCATCCGTACCCGTAATCTGGCGTTCCAAAGCCTCGCGCGCCAGCCCCATCAACGTCGTCTGTGCCATTAACGAATGCGCGTACCGGTCCCGCCAGCTGGCCCGCCAGAACCGCAACATCCAAGGCGCAATTTTCAATGCATAACGTGGTGGCACGGACAAGGGCCCTAGCGGATCCAGCAGCCATTTCGGGGCTTTACGCATAATCCCTGGCGTAGCCAGCGGCACGATGTCGGTAAAGGCAAAGGCCCCCGCATTCCCCTGTGATGCCTGCGCTGCCACACCTTCACGGTCTAAAACCCGCACGTTATGGCCTTGACGGGCCAGCTCCAGCGCGACGCTGATGCCAACCACCCCGGCCCCGATCACAATGATATCTTGCCCCATTGCGGCTTCACCCAAGTTAATCTGAATGTTGGTTCAAGCGGGCACTTTTGCGCCCGCTCAGTCAATTGTTAAAGATAAATCCCATCCCGAAACGGGTCACCCTCAGTGAAACGCAGTGTGCTTTCGCCCATGACATGCGCCTGCCCGGTCAATAACGGAATGACACCGCCATTTGCCCCCGGCTCGTATGACAAACGATACGGGCTGCCAATTACGCTTTTCTGGATGATCTCCTGCCCCGGCGCCAATTGCCCCGCCGCCGCGAGACAGGCCAGACGGGCCGAACTGCCGGTGCCACAAGGCGAACGATCATAAGTATCATCGGGGCACAAAACAAAGTTGCGACTGTGTACGCCGCCCTCTTCTGCCGCCCCTTGAAAGATCACGTGATCAATCGGCTCGCCCTGCTCTCCGCCGACACCCTGCGCAATGCAAGCCTCGCGAATGGAAATGGTAAGGGCCGTCATCTTTGCGATATTGCCAGAGATCACCGGAATCGGACTGGGATCAACGATGAAAAACCAATTGCCTCCGTAAGCCACATCCCCGGTTACAGTGCCATAGCCCTCCACCTCGACTGAGACTGCTGGGGTCACCCGACGGCTCTCGATGTTGATCACGGTGACGGTATTGGCGTCATGCAAAGTGATCGTTACCACCCCTGCAGGTGTTTCGATCTTATGCGTTCCCACATCTATCCGGCCCATATCCGCCAGCGTCACCGCCAACCCGATGGTGCCGTGCCCGCACATGCCCAAAACGGCATCGGCGTCAAAGTAGATTACCCCGGTGACACACTCCAGATCGACCGGTTCCACCAGCAACGCCCCGACCATGCCGGGTTGGCCGCGTGGCTCCAACAGGATCGATTTGTAGAACGCCTCATGATCGGTGGCCAATCGGCGGGCGCGCTCGGCCAGTGGCCCGGATCCAAGATCCGGGCTGCTGTCGAGGATCACCCGTGTGGGCATCCCGCCGGTGTGGCTGTCGATTACATGCATTCGGTGATGATCCCACCTTGCTTGGACCAATCGGCAAACCAGCTGTTGAACAGTGCATATTGCTGTTCGCAATAGTTGCGCTGCGCATCAGTCAGCTCGTCAGTTTCCACAAAATGCAGGCGGTATTCTTCTTCACCGTTCAGTACCAGAAGATACTTGTAATAAAGCACCAGATCGGTGCCTTCGTCAAAGCTGGCCAGAACGCCAAAGGCTTCTTCCAGCTCCAGCGCGCGTTTGCGGGCCTCGGCATTACCTTCGGCCGCTTTTTGCGACAGCGCCGCCAGCAAAAGCGCTTCTTTTGGAAGCGCAGTACCGATACCGGTGATTGATCCGGTGGCACCACAGTTCACAAACCCGTGGTAAACTTCGGTATCAACGCCAACCATCAGTGTCACTTGGTCGTCCTGGCTGGTGATATGTTCGGCTGCATAGCGCAGGTCGTCCTTGCCGCCAAATTCCTTAAACCCGATCAGGTTTTGGTGCTCGGCCCGTAGGGCGAAAAACAAATCCGCACGGGTCGCAAAGCCATATACCGGGCTGTTGTAGATTACCGCTGGCACATCTGGCGCCGCTGTCAGAATCGCCTTGAAGTGGTTCTTCTGAGCTATGGCAGAAGACCCGCGCGATAACACACGGGGGATCACCATTAGCCCTGCGGCGCCGACCTTTTGCGCATGTGCGGCAATGGCAACGGCAGATTTGGAGTTAATCGCACCGGTGCCAACAACCACTGGCAGGCCTGCCTCTACCAAGCGTTCAACACCGGTCATGCGCTCTTCGTCGCTCAGCAATGGCCAGTCGCCCATCGATCCGCAATAAACCACCGCAGACATGCCTGCCGCGATCATCTCTTTGCCCTTTTTCACAAGCGCATCAAAATCAGGTGTTCTGTCCGCTTTGCAAGGGGTCATCAGGGCCGGCATCGTGCCGGAAAAAACGTTCTTCGTCATGGTCATTCTCTTTGCTTCAGAGTTCAACAATATGTGGCCCGATACAGGCTGGCCAGAAACTTACGGAGATGTCCGAAGAGCCTCGCCGTGGTGCGTGAATCACTCATTATCGCAAATTGTATCCAAAATCCAATTTTTTTTCACCTTGTAAAACAATACCCCGTCAATGGAATTGAAGCGTCTATTTGTTGGATTTATCCAGCCCTCAAAACTTCATACCCTCTCAGCCCGTTATTTCTTATTGAGAGGCTTGTATTTAAGATCACCCTTCCTAAATTTAAGAATAACACCAACGGAAACTGAGTATCTCAACATGATCATGACATTTGCCGCCTTCGTCCTTTTGGTTTCGCTGCAAAAAGTTATGTCTCATGCCTGCAACAATCACGCTTTCCAGCCTGTCCTGGTCCACACCTGACGGCACTCCCCTTTTCGACAATCTGAACCTCACTATCGGATCAAAACGCACCGGTATTGTCGGGCGTAATGGCACCGGCAAAACATCTCTGTTGCGGCTGATGGCTGGCGAAATCCGCCCCCATTCAGGTACGGTGCAGGCCACTGGCTGTTTGGGCCTAATACGCCAAAACATCCTGCCCCACCCCGGTGACACGGTTGTAGACCTGTTCAATGCACGCACGGCGCTGGCCCTGCTTGCCAGTGCCGAAGCCGGATCAACAAGCGCAGAAGACCTTATTGACGTAGATTGGACCCTGCCCTCGCGTATCGACGCGGCCCTTCGTAAATGCGCCTTGTCGGTTGACCCACAGACGCCGCTTGCCGCGCTTTCCGGTGGCCAATCCACCCGCGCGTCATTGGTTGCGCTGATCTTTGATCAGCCGGATTTCCTATTGCTAGACGAACCGACCAACAACCTAGACCACGACGGGCGCAAGGCGGTGATGGAGCTTGTTCACGGCTGGCGTGGCGGTGCCGTGATCGTAAGCCATGATCGTGAACTCCTTGATCAGATGGATAACATTCTAGAGCTGACCACACTGGGAGCGACGCTATATGGTGGCAACTACAGCGCATACCGCGCCTTGAAAGCGGAAGAGCTGCAGGTGACAGAGCAGCATTTGTCTCATGCAGCAAAAAACCTGACAGAGGTCAAACGCCGCGCCCGACAAGCCGCAGAGCGCAAAGCACGCACAAACAGTGCCGGACAAAAAGCCCGTGCCAATAAAGACCAACCCAAGATGGTGATGAACGCTGCCAAAGAACGGGCCGAAGCCTCAGGCGGCGCAGGTGCCCGCCTGCGCGAGGCGAGATTGAAAAGTGCCATTGACCAACATTCACACGCACGCAACAACATAGAGATCCTGCAGCCTCTGCATATGGAGACCCCGACGACCCAACTGGCCAAAGGGAAAGTGGTCCTTCAACTGGATCACGTCACAGGCGGCCATAACCCCGAACTCCCAACAATCCGCGACCTGTCGCTGGCTCTCACCGGCCCCGAGCGCATCGCAATCACCGGGGGGAACGGCAGTGGCAAGACGACATTGATCAAACTGATCACCGGGGCGTTAAAGCCAACCTCAGGGCAGATTGACGTTCGGGCCTCTTTTGCACTGCTCGACCAAAACGTTGACCTTCTTGATCCACAACTTTCCCTGCGTGAGAACTTTCTGCTCTTGAACCCAAAATCATGTGAAAACCACTGCCGCGCGGCCTTGGCCCGGTTTTTGTTTCGCGCCGAAGACGCGTTGCAAATCACGGAAAGCTTAAGCGGTGGCCAGAGGCTGCGCGCAGGCCTCGCCTGCGTTTTGGCTCGGGCTGATCCGCCACAGTTGTTGATTTTGGATGAACCAACCAATCACCTCGATCTAGATGCAATAAAGGCGCTAGAGGCCGCGTTGCTATCCTATGATGGTGCATTGATTGTGGTCAGCCATGACAAAACATTCCTTAAAAACCTGAACTTGGATCGGAAGATCAAGCTGAAATAGGGGCTGTTCTGTGGTTGATTATTGCCAGCTGACCGGCTCCAATTGGAACAGTTTGGCCAGTTGTTCATAGACTGCAGGCAGCTCATTCTTCAGGGCCTTTGGTTTCTCAAAAAAGACCTCGACCGCAACCGCGAAAAACTCTTCGTGGCCTTCCGCGCCATAGGCGTCGATGACCGTCTTGCGCCCCTGCTCAGTGTCCTGAACATGAGCCTCGAATGCCGTCAAAAACACACGCTCCCATTCCGCAAAGCTTTGCCCTTTGCTCAGGATAGGTACGCCATTGGTATGCCCGGACAGGTCATCGATTTGATGGGCGAATTCATGCAAAACGACGTTGTGGCCATCCCGGTCATTCATCGCACCCTGCTTGCTATGCGCCCATGACAGTACGACCGGACCCCGCGTCCAACTTTCGCCAGACCGTACGATTTCCTTTTCAGTCACCACAAAGCCACTATGGGCACGTTGGCGCGATTTGAACGCGCCTGGGTAAATCAGGATAGTGCTGAGATTTTTGTACCATCTGTCGCTGTTGACGACCAGTAAACACGCCTGCGCCGCAATCGAAAGCTGCATTTCCTCAGTGATCTCCAGTCCGTCGCAGCCGTAAAAATCGACCTGATGCAGAAACAGATTCATTTTACCTTCTAGCCTGTCACGAAATTCGACCGGCAACCGCTTAATAAGCGGGACATGCTGCGCAACAATTGCGCGCTCACCCTCTGTCAGCGCGGCGGCAAGAAGCTCTGCATGCATTTGGGTTTTTGCCCAATGGCGATAGCCGAACACGCCAGCGATCAAAAACAAGGCTATTAGAACAATAATCATGCGAAAAGGTTATACTGGTCAAACGGTTATTGGAATTCAAAATATCAGCTGACCTTTCCTTCAGTCTCGCCTAAACCTGCATGCTGAAAAATACACGCGTCAGACTTCCCTCTCACGCGTCACCTATGCTGTACTTTTGTCGCGAGAGATTGAAATACCTCACGCGCGTTAGCCGGCGCCTCCGCCGTAGGGTGCCCAAGCCGTTTCAAAGCGCCCTGTTTGATCACAGCCCCACCCGCCAACGCATAACCGGTATCAGCAACAAAGCGAGACAGGTCGATTGGCATCTGCAACAGGTCAATATCGTGCACGGCGGCAGAACTTGCAGCTTCAGTTGCGGCAACTGAGCTCCCGTTCGGGGCGATAATTTGGGCTGGCATCCGAACCTGCGTCGTCAAGTGCTGCGTTAGCTGTGCCAATGGGTGCAGGCGCGCGGTCGGATAAGGCTCCAATACATCGCGCAGGATATCAGCCGCCAGACCATCCGCGCCCAGATAAATATCAACCTGGCCACCGACCCGAGCATGTGCTGCAATTCGTCCCAGACAATGATGCGTCACCTGCACGCCATCATCCGCCACAACCATCAACTCTTTGCCGATGTCGTGCGCATGAAGATGCAGGAAAAACGCCAAAATCGTCTCAGCCATCGCATTGTAATGCCCGACATCACGCGGATTGTTTTCCAATCGACCGATATCGACTTCGGCGATGCCCGCCCCAGCAGCATGCACCCGAACCATCACATCCAGATCAGCGGCATAGTTACCAATGATCTCATGATGCGCAATCAGGCTACGGTTGACCAGATAGATGCCTGTATTGGGCGCTCGCAGGTCCGGCATCCGGGGAAACAGCTGGCGCATGGCGGGGCCCACCAAAAGGCGAGTCATCGGCATATTGTCACGTAGATCGTTCCACGCCCCTTTGACCAGCCCCACACCGGGCGCACGCGCTTCGACCATGCGGGCAAACAGATCTGTTTGAAACTTATCCAGATCAGCATCAAGCTTCATCACCCAATCATTGCGGGCCGCTTTCAGCCCTGCACGCACCGCCTCACCCATTCCCGGCGTCGCCTCAAACACCACCGTGGCGCCGGCCTTTGCCGCCAAATCACCGGTCTGATCCTCTGAGCCATTATCGACGACAACGATCTCATCCACCCAGTCCATCTGCATCAATGTGCTGACCACACGGGTAATCGTTGCCGCCTCATTTCGTGCAGGTATGATTACTGATACCAGATCACTCATCACTCAAAACCCCTGTGCTGCACGTACGGCGCGCTGCCATTGCGCATAGCGTGCGTCACGCGTGTCTTCGTCCATCGTGGGTTGAAATATCCGCTCGCGTGCCCATGTTGCGGCAAATTCCTCAGGACCCGGATAAATTCCCGCCTGCATCCCGGCCAGCCAAGCCGCACCCAGCGCCGTGGTTTCCAATATCGGCGGGCGGTCAACCGGCACACCGTTGATGTCGGCCAAAAACTGCATTGCCCAATCCGAGGCCGTCATGCCACCATCAACCCGCAACACAGCATCGTCATCACCGTCCCAATCGGCGCGCATTGCCTCTAGTAAATCCCGGGTCTGAAAACCCACACTTTCCAACGCCGCACGGGACATTTCTGCCGGGCCTGAATTGCGCGTCAGACCAAACACTGCGCCACGACAGTCGGCATTCCAATAAGGGGCTCCCAAGCCGGTAAAGGCGGGCACAATCACCACATTTTGAGTAGGATCAGCGGTTTTTGCCAACTCCTGCGTTTCAGCCGCACCTTTGATAATTTGCAATCCGTCACGCAGCCATTGAACCACCGCTCCCGCGATGAAAATCGACCCTTCCAGCGCATAGGTCGGCTTGCCATCCAATTGATAGGCAATGGTCGTCAGCAGTCGGTTCCTGGACGTGACCGGCACATCGCCCGTGTTCAAAAGCGCAAAACAACCTGTGCCATAAGTTGACTTCATCATGCCCGGTTGAAAACAAGCCTGCCCGATGGTGGCGGCCTGCTGATCGCCAGCCACGCCCAAGATCGGCACTTCTTGTCCCAGAATATCCGCCTGCACCATGCCATAATCCGCCGCGCAATCGCACACCTCAGGCAGCATCGCCATCGGAATATCCAACAGGGCACAGATCTCGGGGCTCCAGCACCCCTCACGGATATCGTAAAGCAACGTGCGGGCGGCATTGGTTGCATCAGTGGCATGCACTTTTCCGCCGGTTAACTTCCAGATCAGGAAGCAATCGATGGTCCCAAATAATAGTTGCCCTGCCTCGGCCCGCTCCCGCGCGTCATCAACATTGTCCAAAACCCACTTCAGCTTGGTGCCCGAAAAATACGGATCCAGCAAAAGGCCTGTGGCGTGACTGATCATCTCCTCATGCCCAGCCGCGCGCAGGGCATGGCACAAGTCAGCTGTGCGCCGATCCTGCCAGACAATGGCATTATGTACTGGTGCGCCTGTTTCGCGGTCCCAGACAACGGTAGTTTCGCGCTGATTAGTAATGCCCAATCCGGCGATATCAGATGCGGCGATACCAGCCTTTTTTACCGCCTCTCGGCAGGTATTCGTGACGGTTGACCAGATATCCGCAGGATTATGTTCGACCCAGCCCGATTGCGGGAAATGTTGCGCAAACTCTTCTTGCGCGCTGGCAACCGGGTGCAACCCTTGATCAAACACAATCGCCCGGCTTGAAGTTGTCCCCTGATCAATTGCCAGCACATAAGTCATTGCGCATCCCTTTTGTCGCTTTGAACGCCATATCAATGCGTT
Organism: Roseovarius sp. EL26; assembly: GCF_900327775.1. NCBI lineage: Bacteria > Pseudomonadati > Pseudomonadota > Alphaproteobacteria > Rhodobacterales > Roseobacteraceae > Roseovarius > Roseovarius sp. EL26. Next base: position 339,080 of record NZ_OUMZ01000005.1, on the reverse strand, counting down.
CGCATCGGGATCGCAAGCCCTCTCTGCACATCAAACAAAGAAGTGCTCAGCGCCTTAAACGCTGTCGGCTGTATTTTCGACCTCTTGCTGTTGCCGGTTTGGCAGTTTTTCATATGCACGAACATAGTCAGGCAGCGCGGCAGTCTGGTCGCCATTCGGGTCGCGGATCGCATCACACATAACCTGTTTGATCAGCACTTCACCGGCCCAATGAGTCAGCCCCAGATCCTTTTCAAAATCCGCGGCCGGACCTGCCCGCATCTTCGCAACTGCCTCATTCAGCGGAATGCGCATTACTGTTGTGGCATTCAACTCTTTATCGGTCGGCGGGCGGGTGTCTTCGTAACGCCCCTTCATGACCTGATCGGCGTAGGCTTTGAACGAGGCGCGTTTCTCTTCGGGATCTTCCACCAACTCTGGCTTGCCGTACACAACAACAGATCGATAGTTGACCGAGTGACTGTACAGGGCGCGTGCAAGCACAATCCCATCCAACAAAGTTACCAAAACACAAACATCCTGACCACTAAGTGCTGCGCCCAGCATGGTGCTCTTGTTTGAGCCATGTATGTAGATGAAATCCCCCATGCGACCATATCCAGTTGGCAGCACCATCGGAGAACCCTTGTGGAGATACGCCACATTACACATGAAACTTTCATCCAGAATGGCGTGAACTGCCTCCCTGTCGTAAATGCCGCGATGCGGGCGGCGGGTCAGTTTAGTCCGGTCTGTGACGGGGATCTGTGTAGCATGTGACATAACGAGAATCGACTCCGATGCAGGTGTGTTTTGAACCCGTGGCTTAGTCGAAATCTGGACATCTATTAATGACCAAAAGTGGCTTTTTTGGCCATACCAATTGCACTTAACCCATTATCCCCGCTGCATCTTCACCGGTATGTCTCGCGCAAGTTTCAGTAAGTGCGCCATAAACGGCTTGTGTGCATCCTCTTCGCGGATGGCCGCGTATAATCGGCGTGTCACGCCTTTTTCAGTGATCGGGCGGGTTACGTAATCATCGCTTTTGCGCAGTTCACGCACCACCCAGTCGGGCAGAACCGCCACCCCGCGATTGGACGCCACCAACAGCAAAATCACCGCCGTCAGTTCCACTTGCCGCACCGCGCGTGGCTCTACCTTGGCCGGGCTCAAAAGCTGCGTGAACACATCCAAACGCGCCCGATCCACCGGGTAAGTGATCAGCGTCTCATTGCGAAAATCCTCAGCCACGACAAATTCTTTCTGCGCCAATGGATGCTGACCAGCGGCAACAAATACCGGTTCATAATCGAACAGCGGTTTGAAGATCACACCCGGCAGGTCCTCGGGATCGGATGAGACCACCAGATCGACCTCCTCCTTTTGCAGGGCAGGCAGCGCATCAAACGCCAGACCGGGGCGGATATCGACATCCACCTCGCTCCATGATTTTCGAAATGCCTCAAGCACTGGAAACAACCACTCGAAACATGCGTGGCATTCAATCGCAATATGCATCCGCCCGGCGCTACCCTCGCGCAGGCCGGAAAACTCTGCTTCCATCGCCTCTACTTCGGGCAGAATCTTTTCTGCCAGCCGTAACAAACGCAAGCCCGCCGCCGACAATTTCAGCGGCTTCGATCGGCGGACAAACAGTTCCACCCCGGCCTGATCTTCTAAGCCCTTGATCTGATGGCTCAGCGCCGATTGCGTGATATGCATCAGATCCGCTGCGCGTGCCAAACCGCCAGCCTGATGGATGGCCCGGATGGTTTTGAGATGCCTGAACTCGATATGCATTATTAGTTATCTTCATTTAGATAGTGAATATTATGAAGTTGTCTCACATTCAGCCACCTGCAACAAGGGCGCATAGACAACCCAATGCAGGATAAGACCGATGACCACACCAGATATCTCATTCGAATTTTTCCCGCCTCGCTCGCTCGAGGCTTCTTTTCGCTTGTGGGATACGGCGATGGCGCTGGCTCCGTTTGACCCGGGCTTTGTTTCAGTCACATATGGCGCCGGTGGCACCACGCGGCAGCTGACTCAGGAAACCGTGAGCGCGCTGCACAAAACCACCGATCTTAAGGTTGCCGCACACCTGACTTGTGTTGATGCCTCACGCGAGGAAACGCTTGAAATCGCCAAGCAGTTCGCCCTTGACGGCGTGACTGAAATCACCGCCTTGCGTGGCGATCCACCAACTGGCACCGGCCCCTTCCACGCCCGCCCCGATGGGTTTGCCGACAGTTGCGAGCTGGTCGATGCGTTGGCGCGCACCGGAAACTTCAAGATCCGCGTTGGCGCCTATCCTGAGGTACACCCTGAGGCATCAGATCAGGCCGCTGATATCAATTGGCTCAAGCGCAAGATTGATGCCGGGGCCTCAGAAATCATCACTCAGTTTTTCTTTGAAGCTGACGTGTTCTTCCGTTTTCGCGATGCCTGCGACAAGGCTGGCATCACCGTGCCGATCCTTCCCGGCATCCTGCCAATTGAGAACTGGAAAAACGCGCGTGAATTTTCCCTGCGATGCGGCGCTTCCATACCTGATTGGCTAGATCATGCCTTTGATAAGGCGCTGAGAGATGATCGTGAGCAGCTTTTGGCAACAAGTGTGGCAACAGAGTTGTGCAGTGACTTGCTTGAGGGCGGAGTTGAGCATCTGCACTTCTATACCCTCAACCGGCCAGACCTGACGCGAAATATCTGCCATGCGCTTGGCTTGAAATCGCATCAAGCCCTGCGTCACGTCGCCTAAGCCTTCAAGGCCTTACCTTTTCAACCGGTTGCCGCCTCATGGATTCAATCGGTTGAAAATTAACCATCCTACTGTCAAAGCTAAATTTCGTCACACACTGCGGGATCAGTTAGCTAACCGTTTCCGCATCCGGCAGGCCCGGTTCAACCTGATGTACGCTGGGGTGTACCGTTTCAGACGAATCCACTCCCACATCGCGACCGCGTCTGACCCAAAATATCTTACCCCAACCACGCCACGTCCCAACAGACGGTGCCTGCGCATCGATCTTGTAATGCAGCTTCCAGCCGTTCGGCAGTGGCAGGCCACACGCCTCGGCCTTGTCCAACATCCACACAAACGGAATATTGGCCAAAGGCCGCGCCTGATCATAACCACCCAACTGTCCGCCGATATCGCCATGGGTACCGCGAAACCACATCTGCTCCACCTTACCATCAAATCCCGGAGCGGTTTCCCATAAGACTGGCTCAAACGTGCGCCGCGTCTCATCCAGCGCCAGCGCATGATAACCGTGGCGCACCGATGCGCCCAACCGGTGGTCATGAAAGGCATGCGCCTCTTCGCTCCATCGCCAGATAAGCGGCAGACGCAAGCCCAGCGCCTTGACTGTATCCCAAACGCCGATCATCTCAATCTCAACCGCCGCATGACAATGTGCCTCGGCAAAAGCGTCAGCCACAGCGCTACCTGCGCCCGCCTGATAATGCCGGTACGCGGTGCGAATATTGCGTTCAGTCGCATCCGCAGCACGCAGCAACCCAACCCGGTCAATAACCCCAGCAAGCGAGCGCACTGCAAAAGCCCCACGTGAATATCCTAATAGAAAAATCCGATCACCCGGCCGGTACCTGCTGGCAAGATATCCATAAGCACGGCGGATTTGGCGGTTGATACCCTTCCCGGTCATCACATCAGGTGCACGACGCCAATCACACCATTGAATTCCAGATTCGTAATAAAGAGATAGCTCAGCCCCAGCGGTAGAGCTTAACAACTTATAAGCCAGCCCGGCATTGCTTTCACACCCCACGCTCAAGCTGGACATCGTTCCATCAAGAATAATGACATGTGTGACCTGCCCACGTGTGCGGGCAAAAGCGCTCTGCCCCCGTCGCCGTCCGGGGCGAATAAAATCAAAAATTGTTTTTGACCACTGGCGCCAGGTCATGCACAGCACCTCTCGTATTTATCCAGCCGGTCTTATCAGCCTATCATATAAATATGGACGAATAAGGGCTATCGCACCACACGAGGTATGAAACTTGCCGTGAGCAATCATTTCAAACGCCCGCTATCACAGCCTACAGCACAGAACTTTATAGAAAGTAATCACGCCGTGCTGCGTCAGTTCAGCCGGGTCACTGTCACCGGCTCACCAAGCCCATATCCGTTAAAGCCGGTGTTGATGGCCCGTGAATAGGCTCCCATACCATCAAACAGGATATAATCTCCCTCGGCGATATCATCCGGAAGCGCCACAGGGTCAGGCAAGCGATCAATACTGTCACAGGTCGGACCATATACAACGCGGCCAGACATGCGCCCCGCACGTTCGTGCCCTTGTGGATCAATAATGCGAATCCGATCGACCATCATCATGTCGCGCCCTTCACTGAACCCGCCATAAATACCGTCGTTAATGAAAACCGCGCCCCCCGGACGGATTGCTTTGACACGCGCCGCCAGACTAAAGGCATCCGCGACCATTGCCCGACCTGGCTCGCATACCAACTCTGGGGCATCCGTGCCAAAACACCGGTCTGTTTCGCGGCGAATGTGATCGAAAATCGCCTCCAGATCAGGCGCATCCCCAACACGGTGCGCGGCAAATCCTCCTCCAACATTCAGGCGCGCCAGTGACACGCCTGCCTGTTTAGCAACATCTGCGACTGCCGCGATATAACACCCCCACGCCGTCGGATCCGCGCATTGTGTGCCGGGATGAAAGGTCATCGCCGGGGTAAAACCCAATTCCACAATCCGGCGCAGCAGTTTCGCAGCCTCATCGGGTCCAGCACCAAATTTCTCGCCGAAATCGTACACCGCTCCTTTTATTGGCAACGCCAGCCGGATCGAAATTTCAACATCCTTTACCAAGCTCGCAATTTTCTCTAGCTCGCGCGCGCAATCCACCGAATACGACGCCACACCCAGCTCTGCAGCCAACGCAACTTCCTTGGGTGACCTGACCGGGTTGTTGTAGTGCAAAACCGCATCTGGAAACACACGGCGCACCGCCTGCATCTCTTGCGGGCTGGCCACATCAAAGGCGCGCACCCCTGCCGCCACCAGATTGGCCAACACTTCCTCGCCCGGATTGGCCTTGACCGCATAGGTCACCAAACCGTCAAACCCATCTAGAAAGCGCTGCGCCGTTGCCTGCAATTGTGTTGGGCTGAAATACAAAGAAACTGTATCGGGCTGCTGCCTGCGCAGATGCGAGATCGGATCATTCCAATGGGGGGTATTACGCATGCTCAAAAACCTTATTTACGCTCTGCCTTTCATTTTCGGGGAATTTTTGGTCGATTTCTCAGGTCATACTGCATACTATGACCAGTAATATCGTCAAATTCAGTTATCAATCATGCAAATAGACGAAACTGACCGTTCTTTGATTACCTTGTTGCAGGAAAATGCCCGCATGCCAGTGACCAAACTGGCCAAGCGTTTGAATCTGGCACGCACCACGGTTCAGGCCCGGCTGGACCGGCTTGAACATTCCAAAGTCATTCAAGGTTACGCTGTTCGCCTAAACGAAAACATGCGCGCGCCAATTCGCGCAACGGTCCTGCTGGCAATTGAGCCACGCAGCGCGCCAACGGTCTTGGCGCGGCTTGAAACCCACTTAAACGTCATGGCCGTCTATACTACGTCTGGACGGTTCGACATGATTGTTGAGCTTGAGGCGCAAAGCACGGAAGAGCTGGACACAACCCTTGACCAAATAGGCGAGGCCAAAGGCGTGAAAAGCTCTGAAAGCCTGATCCACCTGTCGACCCGTATCAATCGACGCCGATGAACAAATTATCAATGGCCGCTATGCGGACAAAGTTGCTATTTGATGGGTATAAGGGTAAAAAGGTCATACTTTATCAATTAGATAAATTTCTGAACAGTTTTGAACTGCTCGTATTAGTTTTTTAACAATTTTGAACAAAAGGAACATTCAAGTGAAACTATTGAAACTCCTAGGTACTGCTTGCATCGCATTGGTCGCAGCTACATCAAGTTACGCTGCAACATTGGATTTCGACTTTTCCTTTTCGGATGGGGTAGCGGATGTTTTCGGAACCATTTCAGGTCTGTCCGATAACACCAACGATCAGGCAGCCACTGCGATCACTGTGTCTTCCGTCGCATTCGGGCTTGATACAGTACAGTTCCTAACTGTCCCCACAAGCGTAACAAGTAACACATTCTCAGTTGCGGATGGTCTAATCACGTCCGCAAGTTTCTCGGCCAATGTGGCCAACAGTTTGCCATTACCAGGCAGGTTGTTTTTGTCTCTTGGGTTTGGCCCTACCGAGATTGAGCGCTTCGGCGGCCTGCAGGCAACTGATGTAACAGGTGCGATTTTGTTCAGTGTAATTGAAACTGGTGGTAATGGTCCATTCGGTCCGGCCACCCCGCCGATCAGTTCTGTTCCGTTGCCCGCCGGGGGAGTGCTATTCATCAGTGGTTTATTTGGTCTTGGTGTATTGCGAAAGAAAACGTCAAAGCCAGCTATCAAACTTCTGGCATGACAGGCCCGGTGTGGACTCAAAGCCGCCATCCATCTTTGTGTCCCGCACGCCGGTATCAGCTCCCGTAGATCGTCCCCCACCGATGGATCATTTTTTGCTGCAGCCGCTTGGCGCGCGTGTTCCAGCTTGACGCCCCCGGTGGGCGCGTCCCGACCGACAGATCAAACTTGCTGCGTTGTTCTTCATTTGCGGTGAAAATCGCAAAACTCATTTCTCGCCCATCCGGTGCCACCATGTATCCAGCCAAAGAGCTGACAAAATACAGTGTACCGGTTTTAGCCACCACCTTAATCGGATGCGAGGCCAGCTTTGCCCCATTAGCATCACGCATCGGGATGTTTTTCAAAATCGGCACCAACTGAGTGTCCTTACGCACCTGCGCCAAGGCCCGTGCAAGCGCCTGCGCAGATAGCTGCGACTGTGGGTTCAATCCCGAATGGTCCCACAAGTCCGCGCCTTCCATGCCGAGATCGGCCATGGCCCATGCGCTCATCTCCAGGGCAGACGCCCGTAGATCAAGCGGATGCCCGACACGTTTGGCCGTGGCGACCATTCCCACCATTTCGGCCGTGATATTGGTGGAATACTTCAACATATCGCGCAGGACTTCGAGCAGCTGATCACTCTTTTCACTGACCAAAACCGTGCCCTCAGGGGCCTGCTCCAACCGCGCGCCCATCTTCATCTTGATGCCGTGCGAGCGGGCAAAATAGGAAAACACCTCTGCGGCATAGGTTGCGGGTTTGCGCATCGGCAACCAACGCGCCCCTCCGCCGCCTAACGCACTACGCGCCACACTCCAACTGTCATATGTACCGCCATCGGAATAGGCATAGACTGGGCCTTTGCGGTCCGAAAGATTCATCCGCGCGGACAGAACATCAGGCCGATATTTGCCAGACCGCGCATCCATCGTGATGGCATATTTTCCACCGCTACGCTTCCATTCAAAATGCACGCGATTGAAATTCAGGTTCAGCCCTGAAATCGCAGGGTTATACCCCACTTCGATCGGTTGGGTCGGGTCAATCATCGCTTTGTAGGGAATTCCTCCATCCCAGATGCGCAGATCACCATCAACCTGATAGACACCGGCCTCTTTCAGGTTCGCGGCCATGCGTGCCAACGCGTCTGTATCCAGCGTCGGATCCCCACCGCCGACCAAAACCAAATCGCCCTTTAGCACACCATTCTCTACCGGGCCCAATCCAATTAACCGCGTCTCAAATTGGTATCCCGCCCCCAGAACGGCCAGACCATATAGCGCAGTCACTGCCTTGGTCACACTGGCAGGTGGTTGCCCTGCCTTGGCATTGTGCCCCTCCAAAATCAGGCCAGATTTCACATCAACCACTGAACACGACACCTGCCCGCCCAGTTTTGCCTTAGTGATCAGGTCCTCAATCGCCGAGGCCTTCGGCCGTCGTGCCCGAACCTTCGGCCGCAGTTGCGGGCGCAGCGAACTGGCAGGGGCTTCGGCCAAAGCCATCGACCCGGCACTGCCCAGCAGCCCGGCCAAGATAAACCGACGTGAAAGATCTCTTGCCATAGTTTTAACTAAACCTCAGCCCGCCGCCGGGGACAATCCCGTATTCGTCACATGTCACCCGAAAGGGCGATCACAATGTATTGTTTATTGCTTAAACCCCAAGGGCCACTTTGACGCACTCCACTGTTTCATGCGGCCACAAATATCCCGCCACAGTCACCCCGAGGAAGAGGCCAAGCCGATGACGAGTTATCAAGCGCGCCGTAGGCGCACATTTTGATAAGCAAAGCTGGGTTGAAACATAACCTAGACGTTATTCCACGCCCCACTTTGCCGCAGACCGGTTGAGGAGATGTTCATCATCGGCACGTTCACAAAACACCACGCCGGGGCTTGCATCTGCCCCAACATCTGGCCATCGCGCTTTCTAAGTCGTGCAAAATCATAAATCCGCGCGGCACGCGAAGTTTGCGCTGCAATGCGTTGTCCTGGGCGGGCCATAACACCAATTGGCACCCGCTCCATGATCTGCCGCCAATCTTGCCATTGATCAAACTGCGTCAGGTTATCCGCCCCCATCAGCCAAACGAACTGCGCTTTTGGTCGCGCCTTTTGCAAGGCCGCCAAGGTCTGCGCCGTATAACGCGTGCCAGCCTGCGCCTCAAAATCGCTGACATGAATACGCGGATGTTGCAGCAAACCACGACAGGCCTGCAACCGTTGCTCCAACGGTGCCGGCCCGCGTGCTTTCAACGGATTGCCCGGGCTGACCAGCCACCAGACCTGATCAAGCCCAAACCGTTTAAGCGCCTCGTGGCTAATGTGCACATGCCCCACATGCGGTGGATCAAACGATCCCCCCAGCAGCCCAATCCGCTGACCAGGGCTGTGATATGGCAGATTAAATCTCATCTCACTTCTTTCACCAGCCCCAGCACGGTTGTCCAGCTTTTTCACACAACCGCTTGTGCGTTGACACACTGTCCCCAGCAGCCCTAACCTATGTTTAACCCGGATCAGGAAAGGCCCCGATACATGTCCACCTATGACCCTGAAAAGGCCGCCAAAATTCATCGCGACATCCACACCCATCTGCCACCAGACCCGGCCCTGCGGGTAAAAACCCTAGAAAGCCTCGCGGTTGAGCATGGTCTTGTTCGCCCCGAAGTGATCGACGCCTGGGTTGAGGCGTATTCAGAACAAATCGGCCCCAAACGCGGCGCGCAGGTGGTTGCACGAGCGTGGTTAGACCCGGAATTCAAAACCCGCCTGATGGCAGACGCCGCAGAAGCGATCAAAGATTTTGGCTTCGAAGGCCACGCCACAGGTCACCTGAAAGCAGTTGAAAATACTGAGACTGAGCACAACCTTGTCGTCTGCACCCTGTGTTCCTGCTACCCCTTCTCGATCCTCGGCATGTCGCCCGCATGGTACAAATCATCAGAATACCGTGCCCGCGCCGTGCGCGAGCCTCGCAAGGTGCTAGCCGAATTTGGCGTGACACTCGCCGATGACGTCTCTGTGCGCGTCTGGGATTCCACCGCTGAGCTGCGCTACCTTATCCTGCCTCAACGCCCTGCGGGCACCGAAGGTTGGAACCACGATCAACTGGCCAGTATTGTGACACGCAATTCGATGATTGGCACTGACCGGGCCCTGCAAGCCGGAGGTGCATAAGATGGATTCTCTACACGATCTGGGAGGCAAAGAAGGATTTGGCCCCATACCCATCGACACCGGTGATGCCCCGTTCAGCCACGATTGGGAGGAACGGGTCTGGGCACTAAACCTCAATCTGCGCGCCAACACAGGCACCATTGACTGGTTCCGCCACGGAATAGAACTGATGGTTCCAAAGGACTACATGTCTTTTGCTTACTTCAACAAATGGTGCGCTAATTTCTTTATGCTTCTGATTGATGGTGGCTATTTTACTGTCGATCAGGTCATAGATGCCGCGAAAGATCCACAAATCCCGCGCGGTGACAAACATGTTCCGACCATAGCAGAAATCTTAGAAGATTATCGCAGTCGCAACACCGACTTCTCAGTCGACAGCGATGCACCTCCCCGTTTTACCGTGGGTGATAATGTGCAAACTCAGCGTTTCGCCCATTCCGGCCATTCGCGCCTGCCAGCCTATGCCCGCGATCGCAAAGGCACTGTGATTTCGCATCATGGCGCACATCTGCTGGCCGATGAAGGTGCCAAGAACAACCATGTAGGTGAACATCTCTATACCGTCGCTTTCACCGCGCCCGAGCTTTGGGGCCCGGATGCAGATCCACGCGATACCGTCACGCTCGAACTGTGGGAGAGCTACCTTGTTTAACCCCGAGCGTCCCCTTGCCCCGCCAGAAAAGGCCTTTGATGAGCCTTGGCAGGCGCAGGCCCTCGCGCTTGCAGATACGTTGGTACAGGCCGGGCATTTCACCCCGACGCAATGGGCCGCTGCCCTTGGTGCGGCGCTGACCACATTTGAACGCGACGGTGCGCCCGACACCGCTCAGACATATTACAATGCCGTCATTACAGCATTGGAACAGCTGACCGAAGCGCACACTGACATATCGGAAACAGAGCGCCGCCAACGTCGCGCAGATTGGGAAGCCGCCTATCGACGTACCCCACACGGTCAGCCAGTTACACTCTGATTGTTGTGAAAAACCGGGTTGTTAGCGCTCCGGCCCGCTGAAATCCAAAACCTCCGGCAGTTCTTCACCGGGATAATTTTGATGCAAGGCCCAGGTCACCGCGCTGGTTCGCTCGAGTGGGCGAAACTCGGTGCCGGGCAACTGCCGAGTCCTGAGCGCCAATACGATGTCGGACATTACAGCCGGATTTTCCCGAAAATACGAATGCCCCAAATGCCCGCTCCCATCTTCGACCAGAATATAATGCACGGTGCCTGTTCGCTCCGTGTTCTGAATTTGCGCCTCGCTAAAGCTATCAGCATCAATTCCGCCTAACCGCGTGTTATTGCCAATGACCTTTGACAGCGCTAGCAGCTCATCCTCGGGATTGGCGTAAATGCTGATTTGCTCAAAGGCTTCTGCAAAACGCTCTGCCACCAGCCTCTGTTGCGTTACACCAATGTCCAGATCAGGGGCCGCCATCACCAAAATCCCAGTTTTCATCGCCGCCCTCGGGGCCTTCCCCGATGCGCGCGCCTCAATCAGCAATTCCCGAAGCGCATCAGTGATCACCACATTACCGCGCGAATGTGCCACGATATCGATGGTCTTGACTTCAGGGATGCTCGCCAGCATTCGCAAATATTCTTTGACATGAAACACTGAAAACTCACCAGATTCCACATCGCGAAAGTATGCCAGCGGGCCAGAACTTCCTGCGGGCCAAGAATAAACCATCGGCAAACTCTGCCGCCCGGAATAGTGCCAGATATTAGCAAGCGTCCCGACACCATCGTCAAAATCGTTATTAAAGCCATGAATATAGATCATCACCCGGTCCAACCCGTGCTTGCGCAACCGCGTCCCGATTTCCTGTGCCATCACGTCCTGACGCAGGTCATAGGCCTGCTGTGCAGCATCCCGCACCACCAGACGATCACCGCGTCGCTCAATCGGCAGGGGTGTATCGGGGAAACGCGCGATCTCTTGCAGATAAACCGGGTCCAGCCGCGTCAGGCCACGTTTACCCTTGTCGTGGGTTCGCTCGACCAGATCACCCCAATCCTGCAGATCACCATATTCCACGAGGCTGACCCCAAACGCCATCGAATCGCTGCGCACGCTGCTATAGCCCGCAATCTCTCCGGCTGCGTTGCGATCCGGTTGGCGATCCGTCACATAGAGAATTTCAGTCGTTGTCCGGCGCAATCCCTTTGGAACACCCCGGGCCGGATACAAGTCACCGTTCTCAAACGTATAAAGGTTGGGTGCTGGTGCCAAAATTCCAGTTGTGCTCAAGCCACCACAGGCCGCCAAAGCCAATAGAACGCAGCTAAAAACCACTTTTTTCATGTGCCGTGGCCCTGTCATAGTGATTTCCCTGTTTGAATTTATCGCCTGCGCCGGTTACATGCCTGCAAGTTCACCTCAAGTTCAAAGAGAGCACAGACATGGCAGCCTATCAATACGTCTATCACATGCAGGATGTCTCCAAGACATATCCTGGCGGCAAGAAATGCTTTGAGAACATTCATCTCAGCTTCCTGCCCGGCGTTAAAATTGGCGTCGTCGGTGTCAACGGCTCCGGTAAATCCACGCTGATGAAAATCATGGCGGGTCTTGATCCCGACTTCACCGGCGAGGCTTGGGCCGCAGAAGGCGCCAAAGTTGGCTACCTCTCACAAGAACCACCACTGGACGACAGCCTCTCTGTACGCGAAAACGTGATGCTGGGCGTGGCCCCGAAAAAGGCCAAGCTTGACCGCTTCAACGCGATCGCCATCGAGATGGCCGAGGATTACTCCGATGAGCTGATGGAAGAGATGACAGCACTGCAAGATCAGATCGACGCTGAAAACCTCTGGGATCTGGATGCGCAGATCGACATCAGTATGGAAGCCCTGCGCTGCCCACCAGACGACGCTAAACCCAGCGATCTGTCGGGGGGTGAGCGTCGCCGCGTGGCCCTGTGCAAACTGCTGCTCGAAGCACCAGAAATGCTACTGCTCGATGAGCCGACCAACCACCTAGACGCCGAAACCATCGCCTGGCTGCAACAGCACCTGATCGATTACAAAGGCACCATCTTGATCGTCACCCACGACCGCTATTTCCTTGACGATATCACCAGCTGGATCCTCGAGATCGACCGTGGCCGCGGCATCCCTTACGAGGGCAATTATTCTGCATGGCTGCAGCAAAAGGCCAAACGCCTGTCGCAAGAAGCCCGCGAAGACAAATCCAAGCAAAAGACGCTGGAACGCGAATTGGAATGGATGCAGCAAGGCCAAAAAGCCCGCCAAGCCAAATCCAAGGCCCGGATCGCCGCCTATAACGATCTCGCCAATCAGTCCGAACGTGAAAAAATCGGCCGCGCTCAGATCGTTATCCCCAATGGCCAGCGCCTTGGCGGCAAAGTGATCGAGGTTGAAAACCTCAACAAGGCGATGGGCGACAAACTGTTGATCGAAGACCTGACCTTTAGCCTGCCCCCCGGCGGCATTGTCGGCGTCATCGGCCCCAACGGTGCCGGTAAATCGACGCTGTTCAAAATGCTCACCGGTCAGGAAAATCCGGACAAGGGCACCGTTGAATTTGGCGATACCGTGCAGTTGTCCTATGTTGATCAGTCGCGCGATGACCTCAACGATGGTGATACGGTTTGGGAGGCGATCTCTGGCGGTGCCGAGATCATCCAACTGGGTGACGCACAGGTCAATTCCCGTGCTTACTGCTCATCCTTCAACTTCAAAGGCGGCGACCAGCAGAAAAAACTCTCTCTGCTCTCAGGTGGTGAACGTAACCGTGTGCACATGGCGCGGTTGCTGAAAGAGGGCGGCAATGTCCTGCTCCTCGATGAGCCGACTAACGATTTGGACGTTGAAACCCTGCGCGCTTTAGAAGACGCGCTGGTTGACTTCGCCGGCTGCGCCGTGGTCATCAGCCACGACCGCTTCTTCCTCGACCGGATCTGCACCCACATCCTCGCGTTCGAGGGCGACGCTCATGTCGAATGGTTCGAAGGCAACTTCGAGGACTACGAAGAAGACAAAAAACGCCGCCTCGGCCCGGACGCTTTGGAACCCAAACGTCTGAAGCACAAAAAATTCTCGAGGTAATCCAAATGGGTATTAGAAGACATATTAGAAAGTTTCGTGACAAGCGGCAGGCATTAGAACTCAAGCGGCAAGAACTGGAAAACAATCGCCGGGAACTAGAAAGACTCCACGATCGATCAAATGACGTTCTCCCCTCCGCCCGGAACCTTTTGCATAGTTCCCTCGAGCCTATGGCCGCACGGGAACACTTTTTGCCGTCAATCGATACAACAAAGAAAATCCTCGAGGTGGGACCATATTTCGCACCATCTATCAAAGGGGAAAACGTACGTTATTTCGATGTCTTCACCACGGAGCAACTTCGGGAGCGGGCAAAAAATGATCCCAATGATTTTGTGACCTCTGATACCGTTGTTGACGTTCACTTTCAGGATGATGATGGCGATCTCTCGACTATTCCAGAAACCTTTGATGCCGCTTTCAGCTCTCATTGCATCGAGCATCAACCCGACCTCGTGCGCCACCTGAATGATATTAGTAACCTACTGCACGAAGGAGGGCACTACTATCTGCTGGTGCCCGACAAGCAGTTTTGTTTCGATCAACCGAAGCCAGATACTTCCATAGGTGACGTTCTCGCAGCCTCCATAGAAAAACGTAACAGACACACCCTCCGTTCACTGATCAACCACACTATATTGATGACCCATAACGATTCCGTTCGGCATACAGAGGCTGATCACTTCGATGCCGGTTGGGAAGAGGGCTATATAGAACGCCTAAAAGCGGCATACGACAAATACTCAGCGCCGCATGAAGAATATATTGATTCCCACGCCTGGCAATTCAAACCCGAAACCTTTCTCAACATAGTTTGGGCTTTAAACGAAGCAGGCCTAACAAGCCTCAAGCCAGAATCTGTATGGCTAACGCCGTCCAATCGCCTAGAGTTCGCAGCTATTTTGCGAAAAGCCTGAAGGAAATAAAACGCGAGAGACATTCTGCCTTTCGTCCATGCATTGCTACCCTGTACTTACTCAGCCATAACTCTCTCATGTCATTTGCAAAACTCCCTCTGCTGGCTCTTGGGCTGACGTTGCTCAGCACCTGTGCCGACATCGACACCGTGCAGCCAACCCGCAGCACACCGCAGACAGCCGAGGAGATTACCTTTGCCAAATCCGTCCTGAACAACTTGCAGCCTCAGTCCATCGCGCAGAACCGTGAATTCTGCGGCTTCATCGGCCTTGGTGAGGACGGCAACTACATCTCGACCACGCCAATCCGCGGACGCAAAGGATCTTGCCAACCTGAGATGGACGAGGGTTTTGAACCCCTCGCCTCCTTCCACACCCACGGGGCGCATTCGGCAGAGTATGACAGCGAGCTGCCCTCCTCTGACGACCTTCTGGCCGACATGGACGAGGGTGTTGACGGCTACATCGGCACCCCCGGCGGACGGGTCTGGTTTAACGATTCCTCTCAGGAGCACAGCACCCTGCTCTGCGGTCCCCGCTGCATCAGTTCTGATCCGGGTTACGATCCGTCAGACGCCCCACCCCCGGCCAAGGAATACGATCTCGACGCGATTTATGACCGCGAAAACAGCCCGATCTGATCTGGATCAAGGCCCCCTTACCAAACCAGCGCTATCATGACGACACATCAACACTTGGAGGTGTCCCATGTTCCGTCTGGCCGCAATTATACATCTCTTCATCGGCTCCACCCTAGCGGGTTCCGGGGTCATCGCCGCCCTCGTCTCAGGGTACGACACTGTCTACGGCATTTCCATTGCTGCTGCTTTGGGGTTTCTCGCGTCCTTCCCAATCACCCTCCTGATCGCGCGAAAGCTTGTTGCGCAGCAATAGTCGACCTGCACCGGTTGGCTTACGGATGGTTGGCAACTCTGGGAGGATTGACAGCCATCCGTTTAGATTTCGTCCGCCATATCCTGCAGTGCGCCCCAAAAGTCTTTGCGCCCGCAGCAATTCGGGTGAAAGATCGCGGGTTTTCCAAAAACGACTTATCCTTGTGCAACAGTCCTGTTCATCAAAGTATTTTCGATTTATCCACAGGTTTTTCCCACCATATATCAACAGGTTATCCCCAAGAAATTTCAATGCTGCAGTGCTATTTTCTTGCCAGAATCGCGTCTCTGGGCAAACCTAAGGATATCGCAGCGGTTCATTGAACCAACGCGGTTCGCAGATCTCCCCCGGGTCTTATGACTTGGGTCTGGATGCGGCGGGATGCGGGTCCTTCGGGATTATCGCCCCTCCGCACCGGATTGGGGAAGCGGCCCGGTCGTGAGGGTCTTCGGATCTTCATGAACTGGCAGTTTCTTTTAGGTGTATTGCGGGCCACAAGCCACCTTCGGGCGGGGCGTGGCGGCGGCGGATCTTCGGATTTGTTGCAAACGTGGCAGGTCTTCGGATCTACTGCAAAAACTGGATCTGTGTCCCTCGGGGCGCGATGATCCGGCGAGGCGTCAGGGTGTGGAGCAATCCACGATGCAAAGACCGCGTCTGAGCACCTGGCGCCTTTTCCTTTTTGGCCACCACACCATTTCATATTTGTTTTCATTTTGACCACAGTTGCCGGGCAGTGACACGGAAACGGGGTTCAAAAGCGTTAAGACTTTTGAACCCCGCCGTCAGTCGATGCTGTTCCGCGTCTATGCACCTGTGCGTCAACGGATAGCCCGTGCGCAGTGGAAAATCAACAATATGTTGATTAAAGACGCTCCGAACATGCCAAATATCGATACGAGATCAAGATTTAACAGGCTA